>JALHNV010000022.1 GCA_022843325.1 Pseudolabrys sp.
GGGGCCGCAGCCCGCCGGACCGGCAGCGGTACCGCCTCGGCGCGCGCCGCGGGGGCGGCGACCGGTTTGGCCGGCGGGGTAACTGTGGTGTGGATGGCCGGCCGGGTTCGGGGCAGGGGAACTTTCGCGTCGGTGGCCAAGGCGTCGCCGGCGCCGAGAACGCAAGCCGCGCCCAGCGTCAGTGACAGTCCGGTCCGGTTCCAGTTGCTTGCGTTCATCGTGCCTTGATCGTCCCTGTTGCCTCGGCACGCGGCGATCCGGCCGAATCAAGACCTGCCGCGAAAGTCCCGCTTAGGGCAATTTCGTTGACGAAGGGATACCGCCACCCCTCAGCCCGAGCCAACCAAATCATACCCCGCAAGACAGGCAAAAGCGGGGCAAAAGCCGATTTTCGGTAGCCAGGGTTAAGCGCCGCAGAGGGCTTTCATCGGCCCGGGCGAACCGATATTGATGGCCGGAGCAATTGCATCCTTCCCGGAGACCCGTGCCATGACCGCCAAGACGAGCTTTCGAGGCTCATTCACTGCCCTCGTCACGCCGTTCAAGAACGGCGCGGTCGATGAGAAAGCGTTCAGGGACCTGGTGGAGTGGCAGATCGGCGAGGGCACCAATGGCCTGGTGCCGGTGGGCACCACCGGCGAAAGTCCGACGCTGACCCATGACGAGCACAAGCGCGTCGTCGAGTGGTGCATCGATCAGGGCCGCGGCCGGGTCCCGGTGATCGCCGGTTCCGGCTCGAACTCGACCGCCGAGGCGATCGAATTGTCGCAGCATGCCGAGAAGGCCGGCGCCGACGCCGTGCTGATCGTGACGCCTTATTACAACAAGCCGACCCAGGAAGGCATGTATCAGCACTTCAAGGCGATCAACGATGCCATCGGCATCCCGATCATCATCTACAATATTCCGCCGCGCTCGGTGATCGACATGTCGGTCGACACCATGAAGCGGCTTTACGCGCTGAAGAACATCGCCGGCGTCAAGGACGCGACCGCCAACATGGTGCGGGTGTCGCAGCAGCGGGCCGAGATCGGACCCGACTTCAACCAGCTGTCGGGCGAAGACGGCACCTGTCTCGGTTTCATGGCACATGGCGGCCATGGCTGTATTTCGGTGACCTCGAACGTGGCGCCGCGGCTGTGCGCCGAATTCCAGCGCGCCTGCCTGAAGGGCGACTACGCCGCCGCGCTCGCGATCCAGGACAAGCTGATGCCGCTGCACCAGCATCTGTTCGTCGAAACCAATCCGTCGCCGGCGAAATATGCGCTGTCGCTTCTCGGCAAGGTGTCCGACGAGGTGCGGCTGCCGATGGTCAAGCTGTCGGAGCAGTCGAAGGCGACCGTGCGTGCCGCGATGGTGCATGCTGGGCTGGTCAACTAGGCTCGCTTTTCGATGGCGATTCCAGGTTTGGCGGGGGTGAGACCGATGCTCGAGGAATTCAAGAAATTCGCGTTGCGCGGCAATGTCGTCGACCTGGCGATTGGCGTCATCATCGGCGCGGCTTTCGGCAGCATCGTCTCGTCGCTGGTTGGCGACGTGATCATGCCGGTGATCGGCGCCATGACCGGCGGTCTGGATTTCTCCAACTACTTCCTGGCGCTGTCGTCGAAGGTCACGGCCGACACACTTGTTGAGGCAAAAAAACAAGGTGCGGTATTGGCTTATGGCAGCTTTCTCACAGTCTCCCTGAACTTCCTCATCATCGCTTTTGTACTGTTCATGGTGATCCGCACGCTGAGCCGGCTGATCAAGAAAGAAGCCGAGAAAGCGCCGCCGGTGTCCAAGCAGGAATTGCTGCTGGCGGAAATCCGCGATCTGCTGAAGTCGCGCAACCCCGATCAATCGATCCCGGGATAGGGCGCATTTACCTGGCGATGCCTATATAAGACACCATGGCTGCCACTCCGGAGCGCCGGTTCAAGGCCGTTGCCGAGAACCGCAAGGCGCGATTCAACTACGAAATAGGCGAAGTCTACGAGGCCGGGATCGTGCTCACCGGCAGCGAGGTCAAATCCTTGCGCCTCGGCAAGGCGACCATCGCCGAATCCTATGCCGACGCGCGAGACGGCGGCATCTGGCTGGTGAACGCCAATATCCCCGAATACCTCCAGGCGCACCGCTTCAACCATACGCCCAAACGGCCGCGCAAATTGCTGTTGCATCAGCGCCAGATCAACCGGCTCGCTGGGGCGATCGACCGCGAGGGCATGACCATCGTGCCGCTCAAGCTTTACTTTAACGAGAAGGGCCGCGCCAAGATCGAGATCGCGCTGGCACGCGGCAAGAAGCTCCATGACAAGCGCGAAACGCTCAAAAAACGGTCCTGGGACCGCGAGCGCAGCCGCGTGATGCGCGACAAGGGCTAAAAGTTCCATCGGGTTCCGCCGCATTTTTTTGTGGTGGCGCTGCATCCGGCCCGCACCTCACTCCGTAGCTCCTAGTACTCGCCGCCGGTCGAGGTGTTTGGCCTCTCCGGCATGTGCGGACCATTGCAGGGAGCGACACTCATGATGAAACAGGCAAAAATGCTGGCGATGGCCGGTGCGGTTGCATTCACCCCGGTGGCGGCGACGTCGGCGCAGGCTGCGTGGCTGATCGGACTGGTCGACGGCAAGTCGATCGTCACCATCGATCCGGCCACCCGCAAGGTCACCGGCTCGGCCGATATCAAGGGCGCCACCATGCTGGTCGGTATCGACGTGCGGCCGGCCGATGGCATGGTCTATGGCGTCGCCAGCGACGGCGCGATCGTCACCATCGACCCGAAGACCGGGCAGGCCACGCCGAAGAGCAAGATGTCGGAAATGCTCAAGTCGGGCGTCACCGCCACGATTGACTTCAACCCCGTGCCGGACCGCCTGCGCGTGATGGGCTCGGACGGCACCAGCCTCCGCGTCAATGTCGACGACGGCAAGGCCATCGTCGACGGCTCGCACAAGTTCAAGAACGGCGATGCCGCCGCCGGCAAAACGCCGCAGGTGATCGCCGGCTCCTACACCAACTCGATGAAGGGCGCGAAGACGACGACGCTGTACAACATCGATGCCTCCGGCACGCTGCTGACCCAGGCGCCGCCGAACGAAGGCGTGCTCAACACCGTCGGTCCGCTCGGCATGACCGTATCCGGCCCGGTGGCTTTCAACATCGTCGCCGAAGGCGAGGCCAACAAGGCCTGGCTGGTCGCCGGCGGCGCCCTCTATTCGATCGATCTGACCTCCGGCAAGGCGATGATGGCCGGCAAGATCGAGGGCCTGAAGGGCACCCTGACCGACATCGCCTGGATCGACTAATCCCAGCGATCGTATCGACCAGCAACGGGGGCCGTACTAGCGTGCGGCCCTCGCTTGCGTTTGCGTCGCGATAGCGGAGGAGAGGGCATGGCGGAACGTCTGATCGGGATGGTGATTTTCTCGCGCCTGACCCCGCTTGACATGACCGGTCCGTACGAAGTGCTGGCGCGGTTGCCCAACACCAAGGTCCATCTGGTTGCCCATACGCTCGATCCCGTCACCACCGACCGCGGCATGCAGATCGTGCCGACCGTGACTTATGCCGATTGTCCGCCGCTCGACATCGTCATGGTGCCCGGCGGGCCCGGTCAGCAGGATCTCATGGAAGACGAGATCGTCCTTGGCTTCCTGCGCGCGCAGGCGGCCACCGCGCAATACGTCACCTCGGTGTGCACCGGGTCGCTGGTGCTCGGCGCCGCCGGCCTGCTCAAGGGCAAACGGGCCACCTGCCACTGGGCGTCGATCGAAAACCTGAGCTATCTGGGCGCCATTCCGGTGCGCGAACGCGTGGTTGTCGATGGCAATGTTGTCACCGGGGCGGGGGTCGCCTCTGGCATCGATTTCGCCCTCAGGCTGGCCGCGATCCTCGATGGCGAAACGGTCGCGCGCGAGATCCAGTTGCAGATCGAATATGACCCCGATCCGCCGTTCAATTCCGGTTCGCCGGCGACGGCGTCGGCGGAAACCGTCGCAACGCTGAAGCAGCGGCTGTCGAAGCTCGGCGAAGAACGCAAAACGCTGGCGATGCGGGCCGGCGCCCGGATCGGCACCGCACCCGCGCCTTAGGGCTGCGGGACCACGCCGCAGGCGATACGGCCGCCGGCTTCGCCGGTCGGATCGGTTTTATAGTCGTCCTTGTCGGCGTGGATGATGAGCGCCGAGCCGTCGGCATCGTACAGCGAATTCGGCTTGCCCTTTTCCAGCGTCACGTTGGCATTCACCAGTTCGACGGTGAGGTCGCCGCTTTGCGGCACGTGCAGGTTCGGCATGTCGCCGGCATGCTGTCCCTCGGGCGACAGCATGCCGTGCTTCTTGCCGCTCGGATTGAAGTGACCGCCGGCCGACGTGAACGGCGCTTCGCATTTGCCGACGGCGTGAATGTGAAAGGCGTGCTCGCCCGGTTTCATGCCCTTGACCGACATATTGAACAAAACGCCATGAGCGGTCTGGGTCAGATTGGCTGAGCCCACTTCTTTGCCGTCGGTGCCTTTCAAGACGACACTCACGACCTGGGCGCTGGCCGGTACCGAGGCAGTGGCGAACAGGAGGGCGGCAAAGCCGCCGGCGGCGAGTCGTGCGCGATTCATGAGGTGCTCCGGTGCAAACCAGACGATGGGTCTGGTATATAACGCCCGAGAAGCACATTCGGACGGTCCTGCCGGAAGAGTTTTTTTCAAACAGTTCGGAGCGATCATGCTGCCGGTAAAACTCGATCATTGCGTCATCAAGATCACCGATTGGGAGCGATCCAACCGCTTCTACGCCGAGGTGATGGGCGCCGAGCTGGTCGAGCGCCCGGCCGGATGGGCCTACCGCTTCGGCGACAAGCAGTTGAATGTGCATGGCCCGGGTGTTTCGCCGGCCGAGGTCGCCCGGCTGCCGGTGCAGCCCGGCAACAGCGACCTCTGCTTCGAATGGGACGGACCGATCGCCGACGCGGTGGCGCATCTCGCTGCGCACGGCGTCGCCGTGGAGCGCGGGCCGATGGAGCGCTTCGGCGCCAAAGGGCCGGGCACGTCGGTTTACTTCCGCGATCCCGACGGATCGCTGATGGAGTTCATGTCGTATGGAGGCAACCGATGACCGAGGCCCCCGGCACCCATGATCCGATGGTGCTGCCGCCGAACATCCCGGTACCGCAGGATGACGGTGGCGCCCGTCATCTGGCCGGTCTGCGGCTGCCGGATCTGGCATTGCCGGCGACCGATGGATCGGCGGTCAATCTGGCCGCGCTCAAGGGGCGGACAGTGGTTTACATCTATCCGCGCACCGGCGTGCCCGGCGTCGATTTACCGGACGGCTGGAATGACATTCCCGGCGCCCGCGGCTGTACACCGCAATCCTGTTCATTCCGCGATCATTTCGGCGAACTCAAGCGGCTGGGCGTGGCGCAGTTATATGGCCTGTCGACGCAGGACAGCGCCTATCAGCAGGAAGCCGCGGCGCGGCTGCATCTGCCGTTCCCGATACTCTCCGACGAAAAACTGGTTCTCACAAAAGAGCTGAAGCTGCCGACATTCATCACCTCCGGCATGACGCTGCTCAAGCGCATGGCGCTCATCATCGACGACGGCGTCATCGCGAAGGCGTTCTATCCGGTGTTTCCGCCCGACAAGAACGCAGAAGAAGTGATCGCCTGGATTCAGGCGTCGAGATAATTCCGGACGCTGGTGAAGACGTCGCGAAACATCTCGGGTGTCAGCACGCCGGTATTGGTGTTGTAGCGCGAGCAATGATAGCTCGAGATCAACGCCAACTCGCCGAGCATGTGCTTGCCGCCATGCTTGAACGGCGTCTTTGATTTCTTGGCCCCGAACGCGCTGACCACGCTGTAGTGCGCGATGGCGCCGAGCGCAATCATTACGCGCAAATTGGGCATTTCGCCGATGGTCGGCGTCAGAAAATCGCGGCAGGTGGCGATCTCAAGGGTGGTCGGCTTGTTTTCCGGCGGCACGCAGCGCACCGCGTTGGTGATGCGGCAGTCGATCAGCGTCAGGCTGTCGTCAGGCCGCGCCTCGAACTGGCCTGTGGCAAACCCAAAGCGCAGCAGCGTGTCGTACAGCAGCACGCCGGCGTAGTCCCCGGTGAAGGGGCGGCCGGTGCGGTTGGCACCTTGCAGGCCGGGCGCGAGGCCGACGATCAGCACGCGGGCGTCCGCCGGGCCGAAGGAGGGCACCGGTGCATTGAACCAGTCCGGATGCCTGGCCCGCGCGTCTTCGCGAAACGCCACCAGCCGCGGACAGCGCGGGCAGTCGCGCCCGGGCTTGGTGTCGGCTGGCGGCATGGCGCGAGGACCGCGGCTAGTTTTCGAACTCGTCGTCATCGCCCGCATCCGGGCCGGCGCCGGTTTGCTGCGGTGACGAGGCCGGACGGCGCAGGAACTGCGGCGTATGCGCGGCCTCGCGATTGTCGTCGCGCGGACGGGCGTCGCGCACCGGCCGCTCCGACGGATTGCGGCCGATCTTGCTCTGCAGCGTAATAATGTCGGTGAACACGTCGGCCTGGCGGCGCAATTCGTCGGCGATCATCGGCGGGTGGGTGGAGATGGTCGACACCACCGTGACGCGCACGCCCTTGCGTTGCACGGCCTCGACCAGCGACCGGAAGTCGCCGTCGCCCGAGAACAGCACCATGTGGTCGATGGTCCCGGCCATCTCCATGGCATCGACCGCGAGCTCGATGTCCATGTTGCCCTTGATCTTGCGGCGGCCGGTCTGGTCGACGAATTCCTTGGTCGCCTTGGTGACGACCGAATAGCCGTTGTAGTCCAGCCAGTCGATCAGCGGGCGAATGGAGGAGTATTCCTGGTCTTCGATGATGGCGGTATAATAGAACGCCCGCAGCAGATAGCCGCGTGATTGAAATTCCGTCAGGAGTTTCTTGTAGTCGATATCGATCCCGAGCGATTTGGCGGTGGCGTACAGATTGGCGCCATCGATAAACAAGGCGATTTTCTCACCGGGTACGGTCATGATTGCACTTTCAAACGTGGAAACGAATCAACGAGGTTGAATCCTTGCGCCCACGCGGACCCGGCGGTTGAGCCGGGGAGCGGCGGCAATGAAACTGTTTAAACAGAGCCTTGGTGGCACCTTCGATCAAATCAGGGGTACCCGCGCAATCGCGCCTTAACCGATGAAATCCGTCTCGGCCGGCCCTTTTGCGATCATTGTCTCGAACTAACACCGGGTTGGGGCTAAACCAAGACAAAAAGTGGTTGTTTTTTCCGGGTGTAGGGGATACCTACCGGTGTAATTCCGGACAAAGTTCCATCTGAAGGAGTGCCGAGCCGATGGCCCGTGTCACCGTAGAAGATTGCATCGACAAAGTTGAGAACCGCTTCGATCTCGTCCTGCTGGCGAGCCACCGGGCGCGCATGGTGTCGTCCGGGGCCCAGATCACCGTCGATCGCGATAACGACAAGAATCCGGTCGTGGCGCTGCGCGAGATCGCGGAAACCACCGTGTCGCCGGGCGATCTGAAGGAAGACCTGATCCACAGCCTGCAGAAATACGTCGAGGTCGACGAGCCCGAGCCCGAAGTGCCGCTGATCGGCGCCGGCTCCGGGGCGTCGGTCGATTCCGACGACACCGAGGTCGTCGCCGACCGCATGACCGAGGAAGAGCTGCTCAAGGGCCTCGAAGGCCTGGCGCCGCCGGAAGAAGTGCCGGAAGACGACGCCGAATAGCGTTCAGTTCCGTTTCAGCATAATTCTGCATAAAGGCCCGGCCAGCGCGCCGGGCCTTTGTCGTTTTTCGTCTAAGGCCTTGCGAACACTCTGAAATGACGCGATTATCGACATCAGTTCGCGGTTCGCGCCGATTGCCGGGGCGCCCAGCGGGCTTTGAGGCCACTATAAATGAACCGCACGCGCCCCCATCTACCGCGCATGCAGAAGCAGTCGCCAGTCCGGGCGCCGCTCGAGCGGTCTGTCCCGGCCGCGCAGCAGGCCGTCGATAAGCCTGTCCAATCGCGCAAGCCGCAGCAGATGATGCGGCAATATGATCTGGTCGAGCGGGTCCGCCGGTACAACCCTGACACCGACGAGGCGCTGCTCAACCGCGCCTATGTCTACGCCATGAAGGCGCATGGCGAGCAGCGCCGTGCCTCCGGCGACCCGTATTTCTCCCACCCGATCGAGGTGGCGGCGATCCTCACCGACCTGAAACTCGATGACGCGACCATCGCCGCCGCGCTGCTGCACGACACGATCGAGGATACTGATGCGACCCGCGCGGAAATCGACAGCCTGTTCGGGCGCGACATCGGGGCGCTGGTCGACGGCCTGACCAAGTTGAAGCGGCTGGATCTTGTCACCAAGGAAGCCAAGCAGGCCGAAAACCTGCGCAAGCTTTTGCTGGCGATCGCCGACGATGTGCGGGTGCTGCTGATCAAGCTGGCCGACCGGCTGCACAACATGCGCACGCTGCAATACATGCCGCCGGCCGGCCGCCAGCGCACGGCGGAAGAGACGCTCGACATCTATGCGCCGCTCGCCGGCCGCATGGGCATGCATGAAATGCGTGAGGAGCTCGACGATCTGGCGTTCCGCGAACTGTACCCGGACGCTTACAGCGTCGTCAGCGCGCGTCTCGACGAACTGGCCAATCGCAACCAGTCTCTGATTTCCGAGATCGAACAGCAACTCACCCGCAAACTTGCCGACCGCGGCATCGAGGCTGTGGTAACGGGGCGCGCCAAACGCGCCTATTCGATCTGGCGCAAGATGGAGCGCAAATCGGTTGGGTTCGAGCAGTTGTCGGACATCTTCGGCTTCCGTGTGCTGGTCAACTCGCAAGCCGATTGCTACCGCGCGCTCGGCATCGTTCACACGACATGGCCGATGGTGCCGGGGCGCTTCAAGGACTACGTCTCGACGCCGAAGGCCAACGACTACCGCTCCATCCACACCACCGTGATCGGTCCCGGCAAGCAGCGCGTCGAGTTGCAGATCCGCACCGTCGACATGCACGAGATCGCCGAATACGGCATCGCCGCGCACGCGCTGTACAAGGATGGCGCGGGCTCGCCGACCGAACTGCTGTCGCGCGAGTCGAGCGCCTATGCCTGGCTGCGCCGCACCATCGAGTTGCTGGCCGAGGGCTCGAATCCGGAAGAATTCCTCGAGCATACCAAGCTGGAGCTGTTCCACGACCAGGTGTTCTGCTTCACGCCCAAGGGCAAGCTGATCGCGCTGCCGCGCAAGGCAACGCCGATCGACTTTGCCTATGCCGTGCACACCGACGTCGGCAACACGGCGGTGGGCTGCAAGATAGACGGCAAGATTTCGCCGCTCACCTCCGAACTGGTGAATGGCAACGAGGTGGAGATCATTGTTTCCAAGGCGCAGCGGGAGCCGCCGGCGGCCTGGGAGGCAGTGGTGGTTACGGGCAAGGCGCGCGCCGCGATAAGGCGCGCCACCCGCACGGCGGTGCGTACACAATACACCGGCCTCGGCCGCCGCATTGTCGAGCGGCTGTTTCAGCGCGCCAAGATCGTCTACTCCGATGAAAAGCTCACCGGCGCCTTGCCGCGGCTCGCGCGCTCATCGATCGACGAGGTCATGGCCGCGGTCGGCCGCAGCGAGCTGAAAGCGTCCGACGTCGCGCGCGCGATGTATCCCGACTACAAGGAAGAGCGCGCTGCCGCCATGGCGGTGAAGCCGAAATCGGAAAGCGGCTGGTTCGGCTTGAAGAAACTGACGTCGGTGAAATTCAAGGTGCCCGGCACGGCGGCCGCGGCCACGGGCGAGTCGATTCCGATCCGCGGTATCAGCGGTGAACTGCCGGTGCGTTTCGCGCCGGAGGGGGGCGCGGTACCGGGCGATCGCATCGTCGGCATTCTGTCTCCGGGCGAGGGTATAACTATCTATCCGATCCAGTCGCACGCGCTGAGCGCCTTCGAGGACAAGCCCGAACGCTGGCTGGACGTCCGATGGGATTCCGAAGAAAGCACGCCGCGGCGGTTTCCCGCGCGCATCAACGTGCAGTCGGCCAACGAACCCGGCTCGCTGGCGCAGATCGCCCAGGTCATCGCCGAACACGACGGCAATATCGATAATATCCGCATGACGCGGCGCGCGCCCGATTTCACCGACGTGATGATCGATCTGGAGGTCTACGACCTCAAGCATCTTACCGCCATTCTTGCGCAGCTCCGCGCCAAGCCGACGGTGGCGAAGGCCGACCGGGTGAACGGGTAACCCGCCGATGGATCCGCTCCCGCTGCGCCTCGGCGTCAACATCGATCACGTCGCCACCATTCGCAACGCGCGCGGCGGGCATCATCCCGATCCCGTGCGCGCCGCCAAGATGGCCATCGCCGCCGGCTGCGACGGCATCACCGCGCACTTGCGCGAGGACCGCCGCCACATTCGCGATGACGACATGCGGCGCCTCAAGGCCGAAATCGACAAGCCGCTGAATTTCGAAATGGCCGCGACCGACGAGATGGTCCGCATCGCGCTTGAGGTGCGGCCGCATGCGGTTTGTCTGGTGCCGGAAAAACGTACCGAGCGCACCACCGAAGGTGGGTTGGACGCCGCCGGTCAGCGCCCGCATCTGGCCCCGGTGGTACATGCGCTCAAACATGCCGGCATTCGCGTCTCGCTGTTTATCGGCGCGCAACCGGCGCAGATCGAGGCGGCGGTCGAACTGGGCGCACCGGTCATCGAGATACATACGGGCGGCTGGTGCGACGCGCTGACCGAAGGCCGCGCCGCGGAGGCTGCGGCCGAGTGGCAACTCATCCGGTCCGGCGCCGAGTTCGCGTCGGGTCTCGGCCTGGAAGTGCATGCCGGCCACGGCCTCGGTTATGCCAGCGCCGAAACCATCGCCGCGCTGCCGCAGATCGCCGAGCTGAACATCGGCCACTTCATGATGGGGGAGGCGCTGTTCGACGGGTTGCTCGAGGTGGTGGTGTCTATGCGCGCGGCGATGAAACGCGGACGCGGCAAGGTCGCCGCGTCATGATCATCGGCATCGGCAACGACATCATCGACTCGCGGCGCATTGCCAGCGCTATCGAGCGCCATGGCGAACGCTTCATCGACCGGATTTTCACCGCCACCGAACGCGCCAAGGCCGAACGCCGTGCCCGGCCGGCGGAAACCTATGCCAAGCGCTTCGCCGCCAAGGAGGCCTGCGCCAAAGCCCTCGGGACGGGTCTGCGCGCCGGGGTGTTCTGGCGCGACATGGGCGTGGTCAATTTGCCGTCCGGCCGCCCGACCATGGAGTTGACCGGCGGCGCCCTCGAACGCTTGCGGCAGATTACGCCCCAAGGCTGCGCCGCCCAGATCGACCTCACCATCACTGACGATGGCCCGACCGCGCAGGCCATCGTCATCATCTCGGCGGTCCCCCTCGGGGGTCGCGGGGGGACCGGGTGAGTCGAAGAATCTCAATGGGCCCAAATGCTTATGTGGCACCACACGCGTTCTTGATTGCGTGGGGTAGGACCACCCGCTACAAGGTCGCCGGGGAGCCCGATTTGACTGGGACGAGAGGCGAATGAGCGTGACATCCGGCACAAAACGGAAAGAAGGCGGGATTTCCGAGACCATCCGCGTGATTTTTCACGCGCTGGTCATCGCCCTCGTGATCAGGACCTTCCTGTTTCAGCCGTTCAATATCCCGTCCGGATCGATGAAGGCGACGCTGCTCGTCGGCGACTACCTGTTCGTGTCGAAATACACCTATGGCTACAGCAAGTTCTCGCTGCCGCTGTCGCCGCCGATATTCGACGGCCGCATCCCCGGCGCCTGGCTGCCGGAACGCGGCGACGTGGTGGTGTTCCGCCTGCCGAAGGACACCTCGACCGATTACATCAAACGGGTGATCGGCCTGCCGGGTGACCGGATCCAGGTGATCGACGGCATCGTCAATATCAACGGCACGCCGGTCAAGCGCGAGCGCGTCACCGACTTTGTCGAGACCGAGATGGGCGTGCGCGAGGCGCCGGTCAAACGCTGGAAGGAGACGCTGCCCAACGGCGTCAGCTTCGAGACGCTCGATCTGGTCGACAACGGATTTGCCGACAATACGCAGGTCTATACTGTGCCGCCCGACAATTATTTCATGATGGGCGACAACCGCGATAATTCCACCGACAGCCGCTTCAGCCAGGTCGGCTTCGTGCCGTTCGAAAACATCGTCGGCCGCGCCCAGATCATCTTCTTCTCGGTTCACGAGGGCGAGCGGGCCTGGCAGTTCTGGCGCTGGCCGGTCGCGGTGCGCTGGAATCGGCTCTTTACGATCGTCCGATGAGCCGCAAGGCCAAAGACAGGACGGCGCTCGAAGAGCGCATCGGCTATAAATTTGCCGACCAGGCGATGCTGGAGCGCGCGCTCACGCATATCTCGGCGCTGTCGGGCGGACCGCAGAACCGCTCGTCGAGCTACCAGCGACTCGAATTTCTCGGCGATCATGTGCTTGGCCTGGTCATTTCCGACATGCTCTATCGCGCCTTTCCGAAGGCGAACGAAGGCGAGTTGTCGCGCCGGCTGGCCGATCTGGTGCGCAAGGAAACCTGCGCCGAGGTCGCGAAGGCGATGGACCTCGGCCCGGCGCTCAAGCTCGGCAGTTCGGAATCGCATGCCGGCGGGAGGCTGCGCAGCACCATTCTGGCCGATGTCTGCGAGGCGCTGATCGGCGCGGTATTTTTGGACGGCGGCTATCCGGCCGCCGAGGGGCTGATTACCCGGTTCTGGGAAGAACGCATGTTGAAGCCGTTGCGGCCGCTGCGCGACCCCAAAACCATGTTACAGGAATGGGCGCAGGCGCGCGGTCTGCCGACGCCGGCCTACAAGGAATTGGCGCGGACCGGGCCGCATCACGATCCGGAATTCAAGGTTGCGGTGGCCTTGCCGTCGCGGCCATCGGCCGAGGGCATCGGCTCTTCAAAGCGTGCCGCGGAACAAGCCGCCGCGGCCGCGATGCTCACCAAGGTCGGCGTGGCGGTGGATAAACTCGATGGCTGATTCAATGTCGCCCCAGGGCGATACCCGATGCGGCTTCGTTGCCTTGATCGGCGCGCCCAATGCCGGCAAGTCGACGCTGCTCAACGCGCTGGTCGGCTCGAAGGTGACCATCGTCTCGCACAAGGTGCAGACCACCCGGGCCCTGATCCGCGGCATCACCATCGAAGGCGACGCGCAGCTTATCTTCGTCGATACGCCCGGCATCTTTGCGCCTAAGCGGCGGCTCGACCGTGCCATGGTCACCAGCGCCTGGGCCGGCGCGCATGAAGCGGACCTGTCGGCGCTGCTGATCGACGCGCGCAAGGGCATCGACGAGGAGGCCGAGGCGATCCTCGAACATCTCGCAGAAGTGAAGGGGCCGAAGATCCTGATCCTCAACAAGATCGATCTGGTGCCGCGCGACACGCTGCTGCTTCTCACCAAGATGGGCAACGAGAAAGCGAAGTTCGATGCCACCTTCATGATCTCGGCCTTGAGCGGCGACGGCGTCGCCGATCTCAAGAGCTGGCTGGCCGAGCGCATGCAGCCAGGGCCGTGGCTCTATCCGCCGGACCAGATGTCGGATGCGCCGATGCGGCAACTGGCGGCGGAAATCAC
Organism: Pseudolabrys sp.; assembly: GCA_022843325.1. Lineage (GTDB taxonomy): Bacteria > Pseudomonadota > Alphaproteobacteria > Rhizobiales > Xanthobacteraceae > Pseudolabrys. The sequence goes on from JALHNV010000022.1 coordinate 13,585, forward strand.
CCGCGAGAAACTGTTCGAGCGGCTGCACCAGGAATTGCCGTACCACTCGACGGTCGAAACCGAGTCGTGGAAGGAACTGCGCAACGGCGATATCCGCATCGAGCAGACGATTTTTGTCGAGCGCGAAAGCCAGCGCAAGATCGTGCTCGGCAAAGGCGGCCAGACCATCAAGGCGATCGGCGAGTCGGCGCGGCGCGATCTGGTCAAGATCACCGAGCAGAAGGTGCACCTGTTCCTGTTCGTCAAGGTGCGCGAGGGCTGGGGCGACGACCCCGAGCGCTACCGCGCCATGGGGCTGGAATTTCCGAAGGAATAGCGCCATTCGCGACTCGGTCGCCTCGCGCTACGTTTTCCTTTACCTCGCCCTCCAGGTGAGTGTGAAGGCAGCGCGAACGGTGGCTCAATCGCATGCAATGGACCGATGAAGGCATCGTGCTCGGCGTCCGGCGGCACGGGGAGGCGAGCGCCATCCTCGAACTGATGACGCGCGAGCATGGGCGCCACCTCGGCATGGTGCGCGGCGGCTTCGGCACGCGGATGAAGCCCATCTTGCAGACCGGCAACAGCGTCAGCGCCAACTGGCGGGCGCGTCTCGACGATCATCTCGGCAACTATACTGTCGAAGGCATGCGGCTGCGCGCGTCCAGTTTCTTCGGCGCCTCACACGCGATCTACGGCGTCACGCATCTGGCGGCGCTGATGCGGCTGTTGCCGGAACGCGATCCGCACGCGGACCTGTATTCGGTATTCGAAGGCATCCTCGACCGGCTCGACGATCCGGTCGCGGTGGCGCCGATGGTGGCGCGCTTCGAAATGCAGATGCTGTCGGAACTCGGCTTCGGTCTCGATCTTGAGCAATGCGTGGCGACGGGAGACACCGCCGACCTGATCTATGTGTCGCCCAAGTCTGGACGCGCCGTGTCGCGCGGGGCGGGCGCGCCCTATGCCGACCGGATGCTGCGGCTGCCGGGGTTCTTTGGTGATGTCAATGCAGTGCCGGCGGCCGGCGATCTGGCCGACGGCTTTGCGCTCACCGGCTTCTTCCTGTCGCGCCATGTGCTGGAACCGCGCGGCATGAAGCTGAGCGACGAGCGCTCGCACTTCATTGCGGCCCTGGGCCGCGCCTTCACGCGCGGGCCATCGGCATAAAAAAAAGCGGCCGGGCAACGCGCCCGGCCGGTCCTGGTTCAAATTTTTAGCGGCGGCAAACGGTGCGGATGGTGCAGCGCACGCGGCCATAGCGGCCACGATCGCAGACCCGCACCTGACGGCAGATGCGGCGGCTGCGTTCGCGATAGCGGCGGCGGTTGTACTGCGCTTCTTCGACCAGCGGTTGCGACAGGGCCGAACCGGAGAGCAGGTTGCTCAGGCCGGTGGAGGCGGGAGCGGCGGAAGCTCCGGTGGTGCCGGCAAAACCGACGCCAAGGGCGAAAAGGGCCGACAGGATAATCATTCGCATAGTTCGTTCCTCCGTAGGTCGTGGCGTGCGGATCGGGACGATCCACGCGGGTCGCGACTGAAAAATGCCGTGAACTGAAGCGACGGACGACCACGGCGGGCTGTCCGGCTTTTCTCACTCGATAGGCGTAGGAAGGAATACTCTTTTCTACGGCGGGCGCAGGAAACAATGCTCTTTCCTGTCCTGAAGATAGCGAGGACATTTGGAAGATTAGATGACCAGACCGTTCATCGCTTGTTCATCGCCCATCGACGCAGTAGTCAGTCACCATGGGTAAACGGCTGATTCCCCCGGAAGACGGCGAGATCGAGGAAGTCGCTCTGCGCGATGCGCTGGAGGAGCGCTACCTCGCTTACGCCTTGTCGACCATCATGAACCGGGCGCTGCCGGATGCCCGCGACGGTCTCAAGCCGGTGCACCGGCGCATCCTCTACGGGATGCGGTTGCTGCGGCTCGATCCGGGCGCGGCGTTCAAGAAATCGGCCAAGGTGGTCGGCGACGTGATGGGCAATTTCCATCCGCACGGCGACCAGGCGATCTACGACGCGCTGGTGCGGCTGGCGCAGGACTTCGCGCAGCGTTATCCGCTGGTCGACGGGCAGGGCAATTTCGGTAACATCGACGGCGATAACGCCGCCGCCATGCGCTACACCGAGGCGCGGCTGACGGAAGTGGCGCGGCTGCTGATCGACGGCATCGACGAGGACGCCGTCGATTTCCGCCCGAGCTACGACGGCACCGGCGAGGAGCCGGCGGTGCTGCCGGCGGCGTTTCCCAATCTGCTGGCCAACGGATCGCAGGGCATCGCGGTCGGCATGGCGACCTCGATCCCGCCGCACAACGCGGCCGAGCTGTGCGACGCGGCGCTGTTCCTGATCGACAACCCGAAGGCGCGCAGCCGCACGCTGCTCAAATACGTCAAAGGTCCGGACTTCCCGACCGGCGGCGTTATTGTCGACTCCGGGGAGTCGATCGCCGAGGCCTACACCACCGGCCGCGGCTCGTTCCGCGTGCGGGCGCGCTGGGAGACCGAGGACACCGGCCGCGGCACTTATGTGGTCGTGATCACCGAAGTGCCCTGGCTGGTGCAGAAGTCGCGGCTGGTCGAGAAAATCGCCGAGCTGATCAACGACAAGAAACTGCCGCTGATCGGCGACGTGCGCGACGAGTCGGCCGAGGACCTGCGGCTGGTGATCGAACCGCGCGCCCGCACCGTCGATGCTGGGCTGATGATGGAATCGCTGTTCAAGCTGACCGAGCTTGAGAACCGCATTCCGCTCAACATGAATGTGCTGGTCAAAGGCCGCATCCCCAAGGTGCTGGGCCTGGCCGAAGTGCTGCTCGAATGGCTCGAGCACCGCCGCGATGTGCTGGTGCGCCGCTCCAAGCACCGGCTGGCGGCGATCGAGCATCGCCTGGAAATGCTCGGCGGTTTCCTGATCGCCTATCTGAACCTCGACAAGGTGATCAAGATCATTCGCACCGAGGACGAGCCGAAGCCCGTCCTGATCAAGACCTTCAAGCTCACCGACGTTCAGGCCGACGCCATCCTCAACATGCGGCTGCGCAATTTGCGCAAGCTCGAGGAAATGGAAATCCGCGCCGAGGAGAAGGCGCTGCGCGAGGAGCGCACCGCGCTCAAGGGCCTGATCGGTTCGACCGACCAGCAGTGGAAGACCATCGCCGGCCAGATCAAGGAGCTGAAGGTCGCGTTCGGCCCGAAGACCGAGATCGGAAAGCGCCGCACCACGTTCGGCGAGGCGCCGGTACATGACGACGCCGCGATCGAAGAAGCGATGGCGGTGCGCGAGCCGATCACCGTGGTTGTGTCCGAGAAGGGCTGGATCCGCGCGCTGCGCGGTCACGTCACCGACATGTCCGGCGTGACCTTCAAGACGGACGACGGGCTGAAATTCTCCTTCCCGACCGAGACCACCGCCAAGGTCCTGATCTTCGCCAGCAACGGCAAGTTCTACACCATCGAGGCGTCGAAACTGCCCGGCGGCCGCGGCCATGGCGAGCCGGTGCGCCTGTTCATCGACATGGACCAGGACGACGACGTGGTGGCGGCGATGCCGTACCAGGGCGGCCGCAAGTTTCTGGTGGCGAGCTATGGCGGCAACGGCTTTATCGTGCCGGAAGATGAAGTGCTCGGCACCACGCGCAAGGGCAAGCAGGTCCTTAACCTGAAGGCGCCCGACAAGGCGGTAGCAATGTGCACGGTCGAGGGCGACACCGTCGCCGCCATCGGCGCCAACCGCAAAATGGTGATCTTCGGCCTCGATCAGGTGCCGGAGATGACGCGCGGCCGTGGCGTGCGGTTGCAGAAGTACAAGGAGAAGGGGCTCTCCGACGTCACCACCTTCGCGGCGGCCGACGGCATGAGCTGGCTCGACGGCGCGGGGCGGACCCAGACGCTCTCGATGAAGGAACTGAAGGACTGGCGCGGCAACCGCGCCGACGCCGGCCGCATCGCGCAGGGCCTGCCCAAGAACAACAAGTTCCGCGGCGCGCCGGCCGCCACCAAGGCGTCGGACGAGTAGGGCGCTGCTCACTGCCGCTGCCGCGCGTGCGGCCGCCCATATCTCTAAATGACATCAGATTTCCAGCGTGATGACCGATTAGGTCTAGTTGCAAATTATTCGCAACAGGCTTGACGTAGGCCTGAACGCCTGCCATTTTAGTTGCGAATAGTTTGCAATTGCAGGAATGGCCGCTCGGCGGTGTCCGCCTCGGCCTGGAGGCGAGGCATATGCTTTTCACTTCGACAGGTTGGCGCCGGGCGCTGATGGTGGCCGCCGCCTTGGTGCTGAACGCGCCGGGCATTGCGCAGGCGCAGGCGACCAAGCCCTTCAAGGTCGTTACCACTTTCACCGTCATCCAGGACATTGCCCAGAACGTCGCCGGCGACAAAGCCGTGGTCGAGTCGATCACCAAACCGGGCGCCGAGATCCACGACTACCAGCCGACCCCTGGCGACATTGTGCGCGCCCAGGAAGCCAATCTGGTGCTGTGGAACGGCTTCAACCTGGAGCGCTGGTTCGAGAAGTTCTTTCAGAACGTCAAGGATGTGCCGAGTGTCGTGGTCACCGACGGGGTCACGCCCGTGGGGATTACCGAAGGGCCTTATGCCGGCAAGCCCAATCCGCATGCCTGGATGTCGCCGAGCAATGCGCTGATCTATGTCGAGAACATCCGCAAGGCGCTGGCGCAATACGACCCGGCCAATGCCGAGGCCTATAACCGCAACGCGGCTGCGTACTCCGCCAGGATCAAGGCGCTGGATGAGCCGTTGCGCAAGCGTCTGGCGGCGATCCCCGAGGCGCAGCGCGTCCTGGTGACCAGCGAAGGCGCCTTCAGCTACCTGACCCGCGACTACCAGATGCGCGAAGCCTATCTCTGGCCGATCAATGCCGACGAGCAGGGCACCCCGCAGCAGGTGCGCAAAGTCATCGACCTGGTGCGGAAGAACAAGATCCCGGTCGTGTTCAGTGAAAGCACCATATCGGACCGTGCCGCCAAGCAGGTCGCGCGCGAGACCGGCGCGCGCTACGGCGGTGTTCTCTATGTCGACTCGCTGAGTCTGCAGGGCGGACCGGTGCCGACTTTTCTCGATCTGCTGCGCGTGACGGTCGAGACCATCGCCAAGGGCTTCGGCAAGTGACCGCGCCCGCAGCGTCCATCGCCGCGGCCCCGGATGCCGGTCTCGGCGCCAGCATTTCGGTGCGCGACCTCAACGTCACTTATCCGAATGGCTTCACCGCCGTGCGCGACGCCTCGTTCGACCTCGATCCCGGCACCATCTGCGCGCTGGTCGGCATCAACGGCAGCGGCAAGTCGACCATCTTCAAGGCCATCATGGGATTCGTCCGGCCGTCGGCCGGCGAGGTGCGGCTGTGCGGCCTGCCGGTCGGCGAGGCGCTCAAGCGCAACATCGTCGCCTACGTGCCGCAGAGCGAGGACGTCGACTGGAATTTCCCGGTGCTGGTCGAGACCGTGGTGATGATGGGCCGCTACGGCCACATGAATTTCCTGCGCATGCCGTCGCGCGCCGACCGCTACAAGGTCGACGAAGCGCTGGAGCGGGTCGGCATGACGGCCTACCGCACGCGGCAGATCGGCGAACTCAGCGGCGGCCAGAAGAAGCGGGTGTTTCTGGCCCGCGCGCTGGCGCAGGAAGGCCGCATCATTCTGCTGGACGAACCGTTCACCGGCGTCGACGTCAAGACCGAGGCGGCGATCATTGGCCTGCTGCGCGAACTGCGCGCCTCCGGCCATCTGATGCTGGTATCGACCCATAATCTCGGCAGCGTGCCGGACTTCTGCGATCACGTCGTGCTGCTCAACCGCACGGTGCTCGCCGCCGGGCCGACCGCCGCGGTGTTTACGCAGAAAAATCTCGAGCGCGCCTTCGGCGGCGTGCTGCGCAATTTCCAGCTCGGCGGCGCCGCACTCCATGACGACGACGACGCCCGCAGCGTCACCGTGCTGACCGACGACGAGCGGCCGCTGGTGATTTACGGCGACAAGCACAGCCGCCGGCAGGATCCCGATGGACAGTGAGATGAGCCTGCTCAGCCAGCTGCTGATCCCGTTCGAATACAGCTACATGCTGAAGGCGATGTGGGTGAGCGCGCTGGTCGGCGGGGTCTGTGCCTTCCTGTCGGCCTATCTGATGCTCAAGGGCTGGTCGCTGATGGGCGATGCGCTGGCGCACTCGATCGTGCCGGGCGTCGCCGCCGCCTATATCATCGGCGCGCCCTTCGCCGCCGGCGCGTTCTTCGCCGGCATTCTCGCCTCGGTGGCGATGAATTTCATCAAGCAGAAGTCGCGGCTGCGCGAGGACGCGGTGATCGGGCTGGTGTTCACCGCGCTGTTTGCACTCGGCTTGCTGATGGCCTCGATCTGGCCGACGTCGGTCAGCATCCAGTCGATCGTGCTCGGCAATATCCTGGCCATCGCCGACGAGGACGTGGTGCAGGTCGCGATCATCGCCGGCGTGTCGCTCGGCATTTTGCTGCTGGTCTGGAAGGACCTCATGGTGACCTTCTTCGACGAAAACCACGCCCGCAGCATCGGCATCAGAACGACGTTCCTGAAAGGGCTGTTCTTCACGCTGCTCAGCGCCTGCACGGTGGCGGCGTTGCAGACCGTCGGCGCCTGCCTCGTGATCGCCATGGTGGTGACGCCAGGCGCCACCGCCTATCTGCTGACGGACCGGTTCGGCCGGCTGATTATCATCAGCGTCATCCTTGGCGTCACCACCAGCTTTGCCGGCGCCTATATCAGTTACTTTCTCGACGGCGCCACCGGCGGGGTGATCGTCTGCCTGCAAACGCTACTGTTCCTGCTGGCGTTTTTCTTTGCACCCAAGCACGGCATGCTGGCGTCGCGCCGGCGGCAGCGCGTGGCGATCGAGGCCGCAGCATGAACGCGGTGATCGACTGGTTCGTGGTGCCGCTCGGCTATCCGTTCATGCAGCGGGCGCTGATCGTGTCGCTCTTGGTCGCGGCGGTCTGCGCCGTGCTGTCCTGCTATCTGGTGCTGAAGGGCTGGTCGCTCATGGGCGACGCCATTTCGCACGCGGTGCTGCCGGGCATCGTGCTGGCCTATGTGGTCGGCCTGCCGCTGGCGGTCGGCGCCTTCACCGCGGGACTGTCCTGCGCGCTGCTGACCGGTTACCTCAAGGAGAACAGCCGGGTGAAGGAGGACACGGTAATGGGCATCGTGTTCTCAGGTATGTTCGGGCTGGGTCTGGTGATCTTCAGCAAGGTCGAGACCGACCAGCATCTCTTGCACATCCTGTTCGGTAATGTGCTTGGCGTCACGGTGGGCGATCTGGTCGAGACTGCCATCGTCGCCGGCGGCACGCTGCTGGTCGTGCTGGTGAAGCGGCGCGACCTGTTGCTGTACTGCTTCGATCCCAACCACGCGCGCACCATCGGCCTGCCGGTCCGGGTGCTGCATTACGGGTTGCTGGTGCTGCTATCGCTGACCATCGTGGCGTCGCTGAAGGCGGTCGGCATTATCCTGGTGATCGCCATGCTGATCGCGCCGGGCGCCACTGCCTATCTGCTGACCGACAGCTTCGAGCGCATGCTGGCGATCGCGACCGTTGTGGCGACGGTGTCGGCCGCTATCGGCACGGTGGCGAGCTTCCACCTTGACGGCGCTACCGGCGCTTGCATCGTGCTCACCCAGGCGATGTTTTTCGTGGCGGCGTTCCTGTTTGCGCCGAAGCACGGCATCTGGCGGCGCGCGCGCACGACTGCCGCCTGAGCGGCTATGCTTCGACCTTTCCCTTGTACGGCGAGCACGGCACCGCGTTTGCGCGCGTCTGGCGCCTTGAATTGTATCGATTATTGCACTCAACCTGAAGTAGATGTATCATTGCGGGTGCAGGCGTTTGACAGGGCCGATAGGCACGTCATGGATTTTGTCGTCAAAGCCGGTTTCTTGACTGCGGCTTTCGCGGCACTTGGGTACGTTTCAAAGCTCATCATTGAGTGGCTCAAGTTCCTGATCGATGAGCACCGACGGCGCCGCTCTCAATTGGTCCAATTGGAGTCGCTTTTGCGCGCCTCGTGGCTAACTTATTCCTCCCAAGCTCAGCATCGGAATAACTTGGCGGCGCTAATAGCGGAACGAACAAAAAGCCCTCTTAAGGGCGGCGAGTCCGGTTTCGATCAATATTTCGTCGATGCCTACGACACTTTTACGCCGGCCGAAACGGATCTGCATGATATTATCCGGGCCTACACAATGCATGCGCTACGCATGATCAATGCGTCGCTGCTTAAGTGGGTTCAGGACGATACTTATTTCAAAGCCCAGAGCGGCCCGAAGCCGCTTGGCCAATTTGCTGCCAAACTTGCAGTCTTGGAGACTCATTTGATCTTGTGGGCCGCCAAGTATGAGGCCTGGATTCCGCAATTCAAGAAGCGCTCATTGGTTTATCTCGCCGACGAGAAAAATCACGGCGTCGGATTCCCGAAAGGAATTGATGAATTGATCCCGGTTATTCAAAAAAGCCTCGACTCTTCGAGGTTAGGCCGCCTGGAGCGGATTTCGGATCGTCTCGGCGGCTAACGCTCAACCCGCGTCCACCCGCTCGCCATCAACCGCTCCTGCGGCAGGAAGCGGCCTTTGTAATCCATCTTGCGCGAGCCCGGCACCCAGTAGCCGAGATAGACGTAAGCCAGCCCCATTGCCCTGGCGCGGGCGATGTGGTCGAGGATCATGAAGGTGCCGAGCGAGCGGTCGCCGGCTTCCGGGTCGAAGAACGAATAGACCATCGACAGTCCGTCGCTGAGGACGTCGGTCAGCGCCACGGAGAGCAACTGGCCGGCGCCGCGGCCGTTGATGCCGCTGTCCGGCCCGCGCCGGCGGTATTCGACCAGCCTTGTGTCGACATGGCTATCCTCGATCATCATGGCGTAGTCGAGCACCGTCATGTCGGCCATGCCGCCGTCGCGGTGGCGGGCGTCGAGATAGGCGCGGAAGACCGAATACTGCTCGGAGGTCGGTGCCGAGGCGCGCATGTCGCCGATGACATCGGCGTTGCGCTCGGCGTTGCGACGCATGTTGCGCGACGGTACGAAATCGTTGACGACGACCCGAACCGAGACGCAGGCGCGGCAGGTCTCGCAGGCGGGCCGGTAGGCGATCGATTGGCTGCGGCGGAAGCCGCCATGGGTGAGCAGGTCGTTGAGTTCGCCGGACTTCTCGCCCACCAGATGGGTGAACACCTTCCGCTCTTCCTGTCCCTTGAGATAGGGGCAGGGCGACGGCGCGGTCAGATAGAACTGCGGCGTGTCGCGGGAATGCTGGGTCACTTACGGTGCCGTCAATTCAGGGGAACCCTGTGGACTCATGGCGCAGCATTGCGCGAAGCGGGGCCGCCGTCAAAGACCGGTTTCCGGCCCCGCCGTCATTACCGGGCGCCGGACGGCGCCATATAGGACCGCAGCATGGCGGCGCGGGCGCTGTTGTTGATCACCACGGTCCCCAGAATGATGTCGTGGAGCAGCCGGCGGCGGACGTTGAAGAACGGCACCAGCAGGATGAACGGCGTGAAGAACGACACCGTGAACCAGAAGCCGATGGCGTGGACCGCGCCGAGCACGAAATAGCTCGGGCCGCCGTACCAGGTGCGCATCTCCAGATCCATCACCCGCATGCCGATGGTGGCGGAACGCTCGCCGCCGAGCGTCAGGCCGAAATAGACCAGGGCCCAGATCACGGCGGCCGGCGACAGCAGCCAGTACAGCATGAAGCCGAGGCCGAGCGTGATAATGCCGAAGGCGAAAATGAACATCGCCGCCAGCACCACCGGGATCGAAATCACGAGAAAGTCGATCAGGAACGCGATGACCCGGCGTGACAGCACGCCCTCGAACAGTTCCGGCTGAGTGGCCGGATCGTAGGCATGGGGTCGGACGTCCATGGACATGTCGCGTGCCTCCTTGAGGCGGGAGTGAGGTCGTTCGCTACCGACATGGATGTTACCCCGGCCCAGCGCAAGAGGACAGACGCCGGCGCGCCGCCCTGAACGCATCTGGTGCGCGCGGCGGCCCTGCGGCATGGTGGCCGGAGCAAATTCGGAGACGCCGCCTTGACTGTGACCCTTGCCGACATCCAGGAGGCCCGCCGCCTCATCGCGGGCACGGTGCTGCGCACGCCGATGCTGCCGGCGCCGCGGCTGTCGGCGCTGACCGGGGCCGACGTCTACGTCAAATATGAGAATCTCCAGGTCACCAATTCGTTCAAGGACCGTGGCGCGCTGGTCAAGCTGTCCTCGCTGACCGAGCCTGAGCGCGCGCGGGGCGTGGTCGCGATGTCGGCCGGCAACCATGCCCAGTCGGTTGCCTATCACGCCGCTCGGCTGGGCATCCCGGCCACCATCGTCATGCCGGTGACGACACCCTTCGTGAAGGTCGCCGCGACGCGGTCGCACGGCGCCGAGGTCGTGCTCGACGGGGAGACCGTCGCCGAGGCGCAGGCCCGCTGCGAAACGATCATGGCAGAGCGCGGCCTGACGCTGGTGCACCCGTATGACGATCCGCATGTCATGGCCGGGCAGGGCACCATCGCCCTCGAGATGCTGGAGGAAGTCCCCGATCTTGACGTGCTGGTGATCCCGATCGGCGGCGGCGGGCTGATTGCGGGCAATGCCATCGCCGCCCGCGCCGTCAAGCCGGACATCGCCATCGTCGGCGCCGAGGCGGCGCTCTATCCGTCGGTGTGGAATGCGCTGCGCGGCGAGCAGCGGCCGGTCGGCGGTTCGACCTTGGCCGAGGGCATCGCGGTCAAGAATGTCGGCAAGCTGACGCTGCCGGTGATCCGCGACCTGGTGGTTGAGATTGTTCTGGTCGACGAGGAACACCTCGAGCGGGCGGTCAACGCCTATCTGACTCTGCAGAAAACCATGGCCGAAGGCGCCGGCGCTGCCGGGCTCGCCGCGCTGCTGGCGGAGCCCGCGCGTTTCACCGGCAAGAAGGTCGGGCTTATCCTGTGCGGCGGCAATATCGATCCGCGCATTCTGGCGTCGATCATGGTGCGCGAACTCGACCGCGAGAACCGCATCGTCTCGTTCCGGCTCACCATCCCGGACCGCCCCGGCGTGCTCGGCATCATCGCGACGCGTCTCGGCGCGCTGGGGGCCAATATTCTCGAGGTCGAGCACCGCCGGCTGCTGCTGGACGTGCCGGCCAAAGGCGCCAAGCTCGACGTCACGATCGAGACGCGCGACGCCACGCATGCCAACGAGATCATGAGCGCGCTCACCGGCGACGGTTTTCAACCCGTGCGGATCGCGGCCGGCAGCAGCGCCGAGTGACACGCAGGCGTTTAGTCCGCTTTCATTAAGTTGCAACCGGCTGCTGGCATTGTTGTTGCTTTCCATACAACAGTTGATCGCATCTTTATGGAGCCTTTATGCCCGCGACCTATTCCACGGCCGGCCGACGGCCATTCGGTTCTTCTTCGGTAATTGACGATTCGGCGTTGCTGATTGGCCGCATCGTGCTGGTGGCGATGTATGTCTTTTCCGGCGCCGACAAGTTCATGAACCTGTCCGGCATCGCCGCCGCGATCGGCTCCAAGGGACTGCCGATGCCGATGGTGCTGGCTGTTCTGGCGGCCGCCGGCGAAGTCATCGGCGGCCTGTTGATCGCGATCGGTCTGCAGACCCGGCTGGCGGCGTCCGGGCTGCTGATATTCACAATGGTGGCGAGTTATTTCTTCCACGCCTTCTGGCTGCTGCCGGAGGGCGCCGAGCGCATGAACGAGATGATCCATTTCATGAAGAACGCCTCGCTCTGCGGCGCCTTCCTGATGCTGATCGGCGTCGGACCAGGGCGTTACTCGGTGGATTTCCGGGCGCCGTAGCGCCCGGCCGGACCGTTGGCGGTGCAGCGTTACTTCGGCTGCATCGCCCGCCAGATGCGCTCCGGCGTCGCCGGCATCTCGATGTGGCGGACGCCGAATTCGGACAGGGCGTTGACGACGGCGTTGACCACCGCCGGCAGGGCGCCCACGCAACCGGCTTCGCCAGCGCCCTTGGTGCCGAGCGGATTGGTCTTGGTCGGCACCGGGTTGCTCTCGACATGCATCTCGCAAAGATTGTGCGCGCGCGGCATGGCGTAGTCCATGAACGACGCCGTCACCATCTGGCCGCCGGAGTCGAACTGGATGTCTTCCATCAGCGCCTGACCGACGCCTTGCGCGACGCCGCCCTGGACCTGGCCGTGCAGCAGCAGCGGATTGATGACGGTGCCGACGTCGTCGACCACGTTGTAGCGCACGATGTCCGTGACGCCGGTCTCCATGTCGATTTCGAGTTCGCAGACATGGAAGCCGTTGGGGAAGTTCTGCGCCGATGTCCGGTGCACGGCGGTCGCGACCAGGCCCGGCTCCATGTCCGGCGGCAGTTTCGACTGTTCAGGCGCGATGATCGCGACTTCCTTGATGGTCATGGTCTGGTTGGTCTTGGTCGACGAGAAGACGCCATCGGCGAACCTGACATCCTCCGGCGCCAGCTTGAACTGATGCGCGGCGATCTTGGTGGCCTTTTCGATTACCTTGGTGGCCGCCATCTGAAACGCGGCGCCCGACATGGTGGCCGAGCGCGAGCCGCCGGTGCCTTCGCCGAAGAACACTTCGTCGGTGTCGCCCTGAACATAATGCACGTCGTTGGGGTCGATCCCGAGCTGGTCGCAGACGATCTGCTTGAAGGTCGTTTCGTGGCCCTGACCGCCGGTCACCGAACCGGAATACATGGTCACGCTGCCGCCGCGGTCGAAGCGGATTTCGGCGCCTTCGGAGCCTGCTGCCGCGGCGCGCTCGATGGTGCTGGACAGACCGAGGCCGAGCAACTTGCCGCGGGCGCGGGCCTCGCGCTTGCGCTCTTCGAAGCCGTCATAGTCGGCAAGCTCCAGCGCCATGTTCATGCTCTTTTCGAACTCGCCGCAGTCGTAGGTAAAGGTGAGCCCGGTCTTGAACGGCATCTGGCTCGGCGAGATGTAATTGCGCCGGCGCAGTTCGGTCGGATCGATCTTCAGCTCGGCGGCGGCGAGATCGACCATGCGCTCGATCACAAAGGCGCATTCCGGCCGTCCGTTGCCGCGGTAGGGGCGGACCGGATTGGTATGGGTGAAGACGGCGCTGACGTCGACAAAGATGGCGGGCGTCTTGTACGTGCCGGCGAGGGTGCCGCTATTGAGGAAAAACGCAGGCATGTTGAGCTGCATATAGGCGCCGACCGCGGCCAGCGTCTTGACGCGCAGCGCCAGGAAGTTGCCGTCCTTGTCGAGCGCCAGTTCGGCGTCGGTGAGGTTGTCGCGCGCCTGGGCGTCGCTGAGAAAGGCCTCGGTCCGGGTGCTGATCCACTTCACGGCTCGGCCGGTTGTCTTGGCCGCCAGCAGCACCAGCGGCGCCTCGTTGAAGACGGCGGTCTTCATGCCGAAGCTGCCGCCGACATCGCCGGTGGTCACGTGCAGCTTGCTCTCCGGCACGTTCAGGGTCTTGGCCAGTCCCTGGCGGTAGGTATGGGCCCGCTGCAACGGCGAATGGATGGTGTAGCGGCCGTCGCCGGGGTTGTAGCGACCGACCGCGCCGCGCGGCTCCATGCAGGCCGCGGTGATGCGGTTGATGACGAAGCGCTGCTTGACCACATGGGCGGCCTTGGCGAAAGCGGCATCGACCGCTTCCTTGTTACCGATCAATTCGGTGAACGAAATATTGTCCTCGCTGCCGGCATGGACCAGGGGGGCGCCCGGCTTGATGGCGTCCTCGAGCGACGTGACCGCGTCCAGCACCTCGTAGTCGACATTGACCAGTTCGAGCGCGTCCATCGCCTGCGCGGCGGTCTCGGCGACGACGAAGGCGACGCAGTCGCCGACCCAGCGCACATAATCCTCGGCCAGCACCGGATAGCGTCCGTTCACCATCGGCGCGCCGCCGCGGCGCTTGAGGCCGGGATTGCCCGGCAGGTCGCGGTAGCCGGCCGCCTTGACGTCGGTGGCGGTGAGCACGGCGAGAACGCCGGGCGCCGCGAGTGCCGCCGCGGTGTCAATCGACAGGATCTTGGCGTGCGCATATGGCGAGCGCAGCACGACGCCATAGGCCATGCCGGGATAGGCGACATCGTCGATGAAATAACCTTGACCGCGTACCAGGCGCGGGTCCTCGAAACGAGGAACGCCTTGACCGATTGCAAACTCACCCATGAACTTCGCCTGACTTTTGGTTTTGGTTGGGAATGAACGGCCCCGATCGACATGCCTGTGCGACAGGACTTGAAGATTGGCGCCGGGCCATCGACCCTCCGAGGCCTTCGCGTCGCGAAGGCGCCAAGGGGTGCCGGTTGCGAGAAAGCGACTAGGTCATTTTTTCAGTTGTTCCGCAACGCGCGGCGCGAAGTAAGTGAGCACGCCGTCGGCGCCGGCGCGCTTGAAGGCGGTAAGGCTTTCCAGCATGGCGCGCTCGCCATCGAGCCAGCCATTTTGCGCCGCGGCCGTGATCATCGCGTATTCGCCCGACACCTGATAGGCGAAGGTCGGCATGGCGAAGGTTTCTTTCACGCGTTGCACAATGTCGAGATAGGGCAGGCCGGGCTTGACCATGATCATGTCGGCGCCCTCCTCGATATCGAGCGCGACCTCGCGCAGCGCCTCATTGGTATTGCCGGGATCCATCTGGTAGGTGCGCTTGTCGCCTGTCAGCGTCTTGGCCGAGCCGACGGCGTCGCGGAACGGACCGTAGAAGGCCGAGGCATATTTCGCGGCATATGCCATGATCGAGACGTCGAAGTGGCCCTGGCTGTCGAGCGCCTTGCGGATGGCGCCGACGCGGCCGTCCATCATGTCGGACGGAGCGATGATGTCGCAGCCGGCCTGCGCCTGCACCAGCGCCTGCTTGACCAGCATGGCGACGGTCTCGTCGTTGAGGATGATGCCGTCGCGCAGCAGGCCGTCATGGCCGTGGCTGGTGAACGGGTCGAGCGCCACGTCGCAGAGGATGCCGACGTCCGGCACCTCCTTCTTGATGGCGCGGATGGCCCGGCACACCAGATTGTCGGCGTTCAGCGCCTCGCTGCCGGTCTCGTTACGCAATGACGGGTCGGTATAGGGAAACAGCGCGATGCAGGGGATGGCCAGTCTGGCAGCGCGTTCGGCCTCGCGCACGACCTGGTCGATGGACAGCCGCTCGACGCCGGGCATCGAGGCGATCGGCGTCCGCAGGTTCTGCCCGTCCATCACGAACAGCGGCCAGATCAGGTCGTCGGTGGTCAGCGCGTTCTCCCGTACCAGCCGCCGTGCCCAGTCGCTGCGGCGGTTGCGGCGCAGCCGGGTCGGCAGGTCGAGTGGCGTATGCTGGGACGCTTCGGCCGGTTCTTCGGCCTCGCCCGGGATGAAACCGATCTTGCGCTGTAAAGGACGGCCGAATTTGATCGTCATGGGGCACTCCTGGGCATCTTTTTAGCCGTTCCAGCTCTGGCCCGCTACCCGCCTCTGCGCAGGGGCTCAATGCATCGGCTTTGGGGGCGAGGCGGGCTTGACCGGCGGCGTCATCCTAGGAAGGCTGCAAACGGAGAGGGGCCGGTCACCGCATGAATTTCGATCTCACCGAAGAACAGCACGCGTTCCGGTCGACGGCGCGGCAATTTGCCCGCGACGAGATGATGCCGTTCGCGCGCGACTGGGACGAGGGCGAGGTGTTTCCGGTCGAGGCGTTGCGCAAGGCGGCGGCGCTCGGCTTTGCCGGCATCTACGTCAAAGACGATGTCGGCGGCTCGGCGCTGACGCGGCTCGACGCGGCGCTGATCTTCGAGGAGCTGGCGCAGGGCTGCACCTCGACCGCGGCCTACATCTCGATCCACAACATGGTCGCCTGGATGATCGACAGCTATGGCGGCGAAGCGGCACGGAACAAGTATCTGCCGAAGTTGTGCACCATGCAGCATTTCGCCAGCTACTGCCTGACCGAGCCCGGGTCGGGTTCCGATGCCGCCAGCCTGACGACCCGCGCCCGGCACGATGGCGACAGTTACGTGCTGGATGGCGCCAAGGCCTTTATCTCCGGCGGCGGCGTGTCCGATATCTATGCGGTAATGGCGCGGACCGGGGAGGCGGGACCGCGCGGCATCTCCTGCTTCATCGTCGAGTCCGGCACGCCGGGTTTGTCGTTCGGCGCGCGCGAGAAGAAGCTGGGCTGGAAGTCGCAGCCGACCGCCGCGGTGCTGTTCGAGAATTGCCGCGTGCCGGCCGCCAACCGCATTGGCGAGGAAGGTCAGGGCTTCCGCATTGCCATGGCCGGACTCGATGGCGGGCGGCCCAATATCGCCGCCTGCTCGATCGGTGGCGCGCAATTCTGCCTCGACCGTACCGTCGACTACATGAAGGAGCGGCGGCAGTTCGGATCGCGGCTGGCCGATTTTCAGGGGCTGCAATTCCGCATCGCCGACTACGCGACCGAACTGGACGCCGCGCGGCTGATGCTGCACCGCGCCGCGGTGGCGGTCAGTGACGGCGACGGCGCGGCGCCCCGGCTGGCCGCCCAGGCCAAGAGACTGGCCACAGATACCGGTTTCGAGGTCGTCAATGGCTGCCTGCAGATCCACGGCGGCTATGGCTATCTGCGCGATCATCCGATAGAGCGCGTCTTGCGCGACGTGCGGGTGCATCAGATTCTTGAAGGCACCAACGAGATCATGCGGCTGATCATCAGCCGTGCCATGCTGGGAAACTAAGGAGACACCTATGTGGACCGGCCAGCTTGCGATCGTGGCGGCGGCAATGTTTACCGGCGCCTCGCTTTACATCAATTTTGCCGAGCAGCATGCGCGGTTGCATCTCGACGATCGCTCGCTGCTGGCGCAATGGAAGCTCAGCTACGGGCGCGGCTTCATCATGCAGGCGAGTCTGGCCGTAATATCCGGTGCGCTGGGCATCATCGCCTTCCTGCTGACCTATGATTGGCGCTGGCTCGTCGGGGCGGCCTTGATTCTTGCCAACTGGCCCTACACCTTGTTCATCATCATGCCGACCAACCGGTTGCTTGACGGGA
Source organism: Pseudolabrys sp. (assembly GCA_022843325.1). Classification (GTDB taxonomy): domain Bacteria; phylum Pseudomonadota; class Alphaproteobacteria; order Rhizobiales; family Xanthobacteraceae; genus Pseudolabrys. The sequence continues at coordinate 30,611 of JALHNV010000022.1, forward strand.
CCGTCCCCGAGGGAGCAAGCGACGTGACGCGCGGTCTTATCGAGCAGTGGGGCCGCTTGCATGCGGTGCGCAGCGCGCTGGGACTTGCCGCCATTGCCGGGTATCTTTGGGCGGTACTGATTTAGTTGAGCACTCACTGACGACAAACAAGAAAATCGGAGAAAGACCATGGAGCAACTGCCACGCCGCTATTTTTCCCGCGACGAGATGATGAAGCGGGTCGCCCGGTTCAAGGACCTCGTCGGCTTCGACGGCGGCCTGCCGGACAGCCGGATGCCGGGCTGCGAACGTACGCTGTTCAACGTGATCGGATTTCAGCCGCCGAAAGGCATCGGCGAGGGCGGCGTGACCTCGCCGGTTGGCGCCGACGCGGCGCGTCTGGCGGCGATCAAGATCAGCGAAGGCTTCAACCTCGGCTACTGCAAGGCCAAGCCGGGCCACGGGCCGGAAATGCACAATCACGACACCAACGAGACTTTCATCTCCATGACCGGCACCTGGCGCGCCAGTTGGGAAGACGAGAAGGGCAATGTCGAGTACGTCGATCTTGAGCCGCTTGATGTCGTGTCGTTCCCGCCCGGCATGATCCGCCGTTTCGAAAACGTCACCAAGGGCGATCCGAACGAGGAGTCGATCCTGATGTTCGTCATCGGCGGCGACGGCCCGCGCGCGGAATTCTCCGACCAGGCGATGCAGCGGCTGGAAGCGGCCGGCGCCTGGCCGCCGAAGCAATAGACGACGGAGACGGCCGCGCCCCATGGATGATATTCTGTTCGAGCGCCGGGGCGCGGCCGGCCTCATTACCCTAAACCGTCCGAAGGCGCTCAACGCCGTCAGCCATGCCATGGTGCTGGCGATGCGCGCCCAGCTCGACGCCTGGGCCGACGATCCGGCGGTCACCCGCGTCGTCATCACGGCCGCGGGCGAGCGCGCCTTTTCGGCCGGCGGCGACATCCGCGCGCTGTACGATCTCGGCAAGGCCGGCCGGCACGACGAGGCCTTGCAGTTCTGGCGCGACGAGTATCCGCTCAACGCCGTGATCAAGACCTACCGCAAGCCCTACGTCGCGCTGATCGACGGTATCGCCATGGGCGGCGGCATCGGCGTGTCGGTGCACGGCTCGCATCGCGTGGCGCTGGATCGCTGTTCGTTCGCCATGCCCGAGGTCGGCATCGGCTTCTTTCCGGATATCGGCGCCACCTGGTTTCTGCCGCGCATGCCGGGCGAAATCGGCACCTATTGCGCGCTGACCGGCGAGCGCTTCGGCGCCGCCGACGGCGTCGCCGCCGGTATCGCGACCCACCGCGTGCCGTCGGCGCGGCTGCCGGACCTGCTCGATGGCCTGACCGGCACCGTTTCGGTTGATGCCCTGCTGGCTGCATTTGCCGAGCCGGAAGGGGAGGGGCCTATCATGGCGCGCAAGGAGGTGATCGACCGGTTGTTCGCCGGGTCCACGGTCGAAGGCATCCTTGCGGCGCTGGACCGCGAGGCGCAAACCGTCAGCCCCGATGCCGATTGGGCTCGCAGGACCGCTGCAATCATTCGGACAAAGTCTCCGTTCAGTCTGAAGCTGTCGCTGGCGCAGGTACGCCGCGGCATAGACTGGGACTTCGCCACGTGCATGCGCGCCGAAATGCGCATAGTGTCGCGCATCGTCCATGGCCATGATTTCTATGAGGGTGTGCGCGCGGTGCTCGTCGACAAGGACAACAAGCCGAACTGGCGGCCGGAGACGCTGGCCGGCGTCGGTGACGCGGAAATCGAGCGCCACTTCGCACCACTCGGCGACGGTGAACTGGTGCTGCCATGATGGAACCGCTGGCGACCGACGATGTCCGCAGCCTTGAGCCGGTGCACGAGCACGACGGCGACGCGTCGGTCGGCGGCTGGACCCGGCGGCTGGTGCTGTTCCTGCGCGTGATGGCCGGCGTGTCGATGCTGAAGGGGCTCTATCACTGGGCGCAGGTGTGCGGCGTCGGCGTCGAACCATCGCAGCAGTTCGAATATCACTCGATCGCCTGGCAGACCGCGACGGTTTTCTTCGCCGTGCTCGATCTGGTCGCCGCGGTCGGACTATGGCTCGCCGCCGCTTGGGGAGCTGTGATCTGGCTGGCGTCGGTGGCGTCGATGCTGGCGTTGCAGATATTCTTCCCGCAGGTGTTCGACGGCGGCCTGCTGACCGGTCTGTTTCAGGGCGGCATGCTGGCGATCTATCTGTGGCTCGCTTTGAAGTCGGCGCAAGAACAGCCGGCGTGATGACAGTTGGCGTGACGTTGCTCGCATAACCCTGGGAGGGGATCATGGCGCGGATCGGATTTGTCGGCCTCGGCAACATGGGGCTGCCGATGGCGCAGAACCTCATCAAGGCCGGTCATCAGGTCGAAGGCGTCGACGTCAGCCGGGCGTCGGTCGAAAAGCTGACCGCGGCGGGCGGCGTCGCCGTCGCCACCCACAAGATCGCCGCGGCGCGCGGCGACGTCGTCATCACCATGCTGCCGTCCGGCAAGGAAGTGCGTGAGGTCTATCTCGGCGCCGGCGGCATCGTCGAGAATGCCAACCCCGGCACGCTGCTGATCGACTGTTCAACCATCGACGTCGAGACCGCACGTGCGGTTGCCGCCGCAGCGGAGGCGAGGGGACTTCTGATGCTCGACGCGCCGGTGTCCGGCGGCGTCACCGGCGCCGCCGCCGCGACGCTCACGTTCATGGTCGGTGGCAGCACGCAGGCTTTCACGCGCGCCTTGTCGATCCTCGGTCATATGGGCAAGACGATCGTGCATGCCGGCGGACCCGGCAATGGCCAGGCGGCGAAGATCTGCAACAACATGATCCTCGGTATTTCCATGATCGCCGTGTCGGAGGCCTTTGTGCTGGCCGAGCAACTCGGCCTCGATCACCAGAAGCTGTTCGACATTTCCTCGAAGTCGTCGGGACAGTGTTGGGCGCTGACCGCGTATTGTCCCGTACCGGGTCCCGTGCCGGCATCACCCGCCAACCGCGATTTTGCGCCGGGTTTCACCGCTGCCATGATGCTTAAGGATTTGAAACTGTCGCAGGATGCGGCGGGTTCCACCGGCGCCAACACCGCGCTCGGCGCCGAAGCGGCAAGGATTTATTCGCGCTATGTCGAGAGCGGCGAAGCGGGCAGGGATTTTTCCGGTATCATTCGCTTCATTCGCGGGTGAAACGCCGGCGCTACAGTGAACGAAACATTGCGTCGCGCGCCGCAATTGAAAATGCAACGAAGGATTCACCGTTGCAAATAAACCTAATCTTTATGGTGTTATTTAAGCCGATTTTAGACTGCCCCTCATAGGGTCATGGCAATCCGGACTGGGGAAAACAGGGCCTCGTTACCGGAAGTGACTTGAAGACAAAAATACGCAAGGGGCGTTGAACATGAAAGCCGTAGCCAAGCAGGTCGAGTCCGCTGAAGCAGGCGTGCGCGATGACCATATCCGTCCGCTCTATCTTGAGGCGCTGACTCTCGTGGAGCGGCTGCATCGCCGGCTGCTCGACGTTATCAAGGACGAGTTCGACCGCCGCGGCCGCTCCGATATCAATTCGGTGCAGGCGCTGCTGCTCTACAATATCGGCGACAAGGAATTGACCGCCGGTGAGCTGCGCACGCGCGGTTACTACCTCGGCTCCAACGTCTCCTACAATCTCAAGAAGCTGGTGGAGATGAACTTCCTCGATCATCAGCGCAGCCGCGTCGATCGCCGCTCGGTTCGCATCAAGCTCACCGACAAGGGCCGCGAAGTGCGCGACACCGTCGAGTCGCTGTACCAGAAGCACGTGCGCACCGTGGAGCAGGTCGGCGGCATCAACGCCGACGAGTTCGCCACGCTGAACAAGTCGCTGCACCGGCTCGAGCGCTTCTGGACCGACCAGATCCTGTATCGGCTGTAATCCGCTTTACAATCCGCGCGCGACGAGCCCCGGCCGCCCTCCACGGCCGGGGCTTTTTTCTTGCTCGGTTGGTCAGATCGGGACGGCGCGCGGCGGCGGGCGGCTGCATGGTCCTCGCCGGTCACGGGCCTGGATCCCTACATATTGCGCCCGGCACCCGCGCCAACCCAATGCTTGGCGGTCACCCCCCGATATGCTATTTCCGTCGCGAACCCCGGAATTCCTCGTAAAGCGGCGCCGAACCACCTGCGGCGCCAGGAGAATATGATGTCGGCGACGTCCAGCCAGAAACCTGCCAGCGCTGCTGCGCCGATGTTTGCCGCATCGTTGCGCGAGGTCGATCCCGCCATTGCCGACGTGCTGAAGCAGGAGCTCGGCCGCCAGCGCGACGAGATCGAACTGATTGCTTCCGAGAACATCGTCTCGCGCGCCGTGCTGGAAGCGCAGGGCTCGGTGCTGACCAACAAATATGCCGAAGGTCTGCCGGGCAAGCGCTATTACGGCGGCTGCCAGTACGTCGATATCGCCGAAAATCTGGCGATCGAGCGGGTCACCAAGCTGTTCGGCTGCAAGTTCGCCAACGTGCAGCCGCACTCCGGCGCCTCGGCCAATGCCGCGGTGTTTTTCGCGCTGATGCAGCCGGGCGACACCTTCATGGGGCTCAACCTTGCGGCCGGCGGCCATCTCAGCCACGGCATGGCAATCAATCTGTCCGGCAAGTGGTTCAAGCCGGTGCCGTACAACGTGCGGCGCGAGGACCAGCGCATCGACATGGACGAGGTCGAGAAACTCGCCAGGGAGCACAAGCCCAAGCTCATCATTGCCGGCGGCTCGGCCTATCCCCGCATCATCGACTTCAAGCGCTTCCGCGAGATCTGCGACGAGGTCGGCGCGCTGCTGATGGTGGACATGGCGCATTTCGCCGGCCTGGTGGCGGGCGGCGTGCACCCGTCGCCGTTCCCGCATGCCCATGTCGTGACCACCACGACGCACAAGACGCTGCGCGGGCCCCGCGGCGGCGTGATCCTGTCCGACGACGAGGCGCTGGCCAAGAAGATCAACTCCGCCGTATTCCCCGGCATGCAGGGCGGCCCGCTGATGCATGTCATCGCCGCCAAGGCGGTCGCTTTCGGCGAGGCCATGCAGCCCGGGTTCAAGGTCTACGCCAAGAACGTCGTCGACAATGCCAAGGTGCTGGCGGAGACGCTGAAGGGCCACGGCCTCGATATTGTGTCCGGCGGCACCGATACCCATCTGCTGCTGGTCGATCTGCGTCCCAAGCGCCTGACCGGCAAGGTGGCGGAAACTGCGTTGGGCCGCGCCCACATCACCTGCAACAAGAACGGCATCCCCTTCGACCCGGAAAAGCCGACCGTCACCTCGGGCATCCGGCTCGGCTCGCCGGCCTGCACCACGCGCGGTTTCGGCACCGCCGAATTCCGCCAGGTCGCCGACATGATTGTCGAGGTGCTGGATGTGTTATCGCAGAAGGGCGTCGACGAGGATTCGCTGATCGAAACCGCGGTGCGGGAAAAGGTGACGGGATTGCTGTCGCGGTTTCCGATCTATCAGTGAGGAAGGCGATGTCCTATCGGCCGTCATGCCCGGCCTTGTGCCGGACATCCACGACCTCGCTGCATATGGAAGACGTGGATGGCCGGGATGAACCCGGCCATGACGGGTTTGGGAAACGAGGGGGCTAACTCATGCGTTGTCCAAGCTGCGCCAGTCTCGATACCCAGGTGAAGGATTCGCGGCCGACCGAAGACTCGGCGGTGATCCGCCGCCGGCGCGTCTGTCTGGCCTGCAATTTCCGCTTCACCACGTTCGAGCGCGTGCAGTTGCGCGAACTGACGGTAATCAAGCGCAACGGCCGGCGTGTGCCGTTTGACCGTGACAAATTGATGCGCTCGGTGCAGATCGCGCTGCGCAAGCGCGCCGTCGAACCGGAACGCATCGAGCAGATGGTGTCCAAGATCGTGCGTGAATTGGAAAGTGCCGGCGAAAGCGAGGTTTCCTCCGAGGCGATCGGCGAGATCGTGATGGCGCATCTGCGCGAGATCGACGACGTCGCCTATGTGCGCTTCGCCTCGGTCTACCGCAATTTCGGCGAGGTCAAGGATTTCCGCGCCGCGCTCGACGAGTTGTCGGCCGACGATCTCGAAGCCGCGGCATCGCCCGTCGCGCCTGCGCGCAAATGAACGAACCGGCACCCGTCACGGCCGCAGACGATGCGCGCTTCATGGCGCTTGCGCTGGCGCTCGGCCGCCGCGGGCTCGGCAATGCCTGGCCCAATCCGGCGGTCGGCTGCGTCGTCGTCAAGGACGGCATGATCGTCGGCCGCGGCTGGACCCAGGCGGGCGGGCGTCCGCATGCCGAGACCGAGGCCTTGCGCCGGGCCAAGAAGGCGGCGCAGGGCGCGACGCTCTACACAACGCTGGAGCCGTGCTCGCATCACGGCAAGACGCCGCCCTGCGCCGACGCCATCATCAAGGCCGGCATCGCCCGCGTGGTGTCGTCGCTAGAAGATCCCAATACCGAGGTCGGCGGGCAGGGCCATGCCCGGCTGCGGGAGAAGGGCATTACAGTCGAGGTCGGTCTCGGCGCGGAAGAGGCCGCGCGGGCCCATGCGGGGCACATCAGTTGTATCCGGCACGGCCGGCCCTTCGTTACGCTCAAGCTGGCACTGTCCAAGGATGAGAAAGTCGGGCTGGCCGGCCGCAAGCCGGTGGCGCTCACCGGCGAGGCGGCGCGCGACCGGGTGTTCCAGATGCGGGCGCAGAGCGACGCCATCCTGGTCGGCATCGGCACCGTGTTGTCGGACAACCCGCAACTGACCTGCCGCTTGCCCGGCCTGTTCGACCGCTCGCCGGTGCGCGTCGTGCTCGATGCCAAGTTGCGGTTGCCGATGGCGGCGACAGTGGTATCGACGGTGCGGGACACGCCGACCTGGGTGTTCGCGTCGCGCAGCGCGTCAGGCCTCGCCGAGGAATTCCTGATGGAGAAAGGGTGCAAGGTCTTCCGCGTCGACGACACGCAGGGCCGGCTCGACCTCCACGAGATGCTGCGGGTGCTGGCCGGCGAGGGCATCACCCGGCTGCTGGTGGAAGGCGGGCCGACCGTTGCCGCCGGCTTTGTTGAAATGAATTTGGTCGACGCCGCAGTGCTGTTGCGCGCCGACAAGACGATCGGCCCAGGCGGTATAGACGCGCTGGAGGGCATGCCGCTGACGGCGCTGACCGGGAAGATGACAAAGCGCGACAGCGAAAACGTCGGCGGCGACATCATCGAGAGCTACGAGCGCGCGCAATGAGTTGTTCTTCACCATCCGCTCGTCCCCGCGAAAGCGGGGACCCAGGGCCAGGTTATTCACCGGTTGTTGCTCTGGATTCCCGCTTTCGCGGGAATGAACGGCGTATGTGGCGGGGCACCGGAGTTTACGTCTGATGTTCACAGGTATTGTCACCGACGTCGGCGAAGTGCGCTCGGTCAAGCCGCGCGCCAACAATTTGTCGCGCATCACCATCTACACGCGCTATCCGCGCGCCGAATTGATCGAGGGCGCCTCGGTTGCCTGTGCCGGCGTCTGTTTGACTGTGGTCGACACGGGGGAAGAGGGTGGCCGCGTCTGGTTCGCGGCCGATGCGGCGGCCGAGACCCTGGCCGTCACCGGCGTCGGCAAGTGGCAGCACGGCACCCGCATCAACCTGGAGCGCCCGCTGCGGCTGGGTGACGAACTCGGCGGCCATCTGGTTGCCGGTCACGTCGATGGATTGGCCACGCTGACGTCACGCGAGGACATGACCGACATGGCGCGGCTGACCTTCCGCGCCCCGCATGCGCTGTCCCGCTTTATCGCGCCAAAAGGCTCGGTCGCCCTCGACGGCGTGTCGCTGACGGTTAACGACGTGGACGGCGATACCTTCTCGGTGCTGATTATCCCGCACACGCTGCAGGTGACCACGTTCGGGGCCTTGCGCGCCGGTAACGAGGTGCATCTGGAAATCGATACCATGGCGCGCTACGCGGCGCGGCTGATTGAGACCAGATAGGCACTTGTTCCGGCCTCAGTCGCTTGCTACCACGCGGCTCAATCAGGAAAACCGCGATCATGGCCAAGAAAGCTAGCGTCAAATCAACGAGCGTTGCGAAGAAGCGGGATGCGTTGCGCATCCTGATCGTGGAGGCGCGCTTCTACGAGAATTTCGCCGACGCGCTGTTGCAGGGCGCGACCGCCGTGCTGGATGAAGCGGGTGCCACCTATGATCGTATCACCGTGCCCGGCGCGCTGGAGATTCCCGGTGCGATCGCCATGGCGGTCGATGCGGCGGCGCGCAAAAAGAATGCCTATGACGGCGTCGTTGCGCTCGGCTGCGTGATCCAGGGTGAGACCTATCATTTCGAGATCGTGTCCAACGAGTCCGCGCGCGGCCTGATGGATCTGACGATCAATCAGCAGATCGCCATCGGCAACGGCATCCTTACTGTCGATACGCAGGCGCAGGCTGTGGCGCGCGCTGGCAACGACGACCGCAACAAGGGCGCCGGCGCGGCGCGCGCGGCGTTGGCGATGGTGGCGCTGAAGCGTCAGCTGGCGGCCAAGTAAATGGGCCGGGACGCGCCGCGCGACGAGAAAGAGGCGCGCAAGGCCAACAAGCGCGGCGCCGCGCGTCTCGCCGCCGTGCAGGCGCTGTACCAGATGGAGCTGTCAGGCGCCGGTCTCAATGAAATCCTGGCCCAATTCGAAAGTCACTGGCTCGGGCAGGAGGTCGAGGGCGCGCAATATCTGCCGGCCGAGGCGGCGTTCTTCCGCGATGTTGTGTCCGGCGTGGTGCGCGAGCAGCGCCGGCTCGATCCGCTGATCGACGAGGCGCTGCAGAAAAGCTGGCCGCTCAAGCGGATCGAGGCGGTGTTGCGCGCTGCCTTGCGCGCCGGCGCTTATGAGCTGGATCATCGCCGCGACGTGCCGGCCCGCGTCGTGGTGTCGGAATACGCCGATGTCGCCGCCGCCTTTGTCGAGCGCGACGAGACCGGCATGGTCAACGCCGTGCTGGACCAGTTGGCGCGGCACATGCGTGGTGCAGAATTTACGGCGTAGTCTCTTCGCGGAGCGAGGCGATGGGGTCCGAGAGCGATAAAGCGTCTGGCGAAGACCGCCTGATCGCGCGGTACTTCGGCCCGATCGCCACCCATCCCGGCGCGCTCGGGCTGTCGGACGACGCCGCTTTTCTCACGCCGCCGCCGGGCTGCGATCTGGTGCTCAAGACCGACGCCGTCGTCGGCGGCATTCATTTTTTCCCCGAGGATGCCGCGCACACCGTCGCGTCAAAGGCGCTGCGCGTGAACCTGTCGGATCTGGCCGCCAAGGGCGCGACGCCGCTCGGCTTTCTGCTGTCCCTGGCTTTGCCGTCGGACATCGACGACGCCTGGCTGACCGATTTCGCCGCCGGACTGCGCGGCGATGCGCTGCTGTACAATTGCCCGCTGTTCGGCGGCGACACGGTGCGCACCGCCGGGCCGGTCGTTGTCTCGGTCGCCATGGTGGGGAGCGTGCCGGAAGGCGCCATGGTGCGCCGCGCGGGCGCCAGGCCCGGTGACCGCGTTTTCGTCAGCGGCAGCATCGGCGACGCCGCGCTCGGGCTGGCCTTGCGCAAGGGCGCCGCGTGGCCCCTCGATGCCGGCCAGCGCCAGCACCTGATGTCGCGCTATCTGCTGCCGCAGCCGCGCAACGCGCTGGCCGAGGCGGTGCGCACGCATGCCTCGGCGGCGATGGACGTGTCGGACGGGCTGGCGGGCGATCTCGCCAAGCTCGCCCGCGTCTCCCAGGTGGCAGCCACGATCGACGTGGCCAGCGTGCCGCTGTCGGGCGCTGCGCAGGCGGCCATTGGCGCGGACCCGGCGATGCTGGACACCGCGCTGACCGGCGGCGACGACTTCGAAATCCTCTGCACCGTGCCGCCCGCCAGGGCCGGCAGCTTCCGGGCCGCGGCTCAGGCGGCCGGTGTCGCGGTGACCGATATTGGCGCGATCGAGGCGGGCGAGGGGGCCCGGTTCATCCACGACGGCCAGCCGCTGACATTCCGGCGCGCCGCCTTCAGCCATTTCTGATAGGGTTTCGAAAAAGCCACGCCGCCCGGGAGCCGAAACGCGCCATGCACGACATCACCGCCAAGCCCGCTCCGCTATCGCCGATCGGGCAGAGCCTGGAAAACCAGAAGAACCACCGCCGCTATCCGACCACGGCCTGGATGCGCAAGGCCGCGCCCGGCAACGTGCCGCGCTTCGCCTATGAATATGGCGACACCGGCGCCGGCAACGACGTCGGCATCGACCATAACTGGGCCGCCTTCGACGCCATCAAGGTGGTGCCGCGCTACGGCGTGATGCCGTCGCTGCCGCCGACCGAGGTCGAGCTGTTCGGCACCCGCTATTCGGCGCCGATCGGCATCGCGCCGATGGGCGGCCCGTCGATCGTCTGGCCCGGCGCCGATCTCCTGATGGCGAAGGCGGCGCAGGCGTCGCGGGTGCCCTACACGCTCGGCGTCGCCGGCGGCGCCACCATTGAGGACGTCGCGAAAGTCGCACCCGACGTATTCTGGCTGCAGCTCTATCGCTTCGCGCCGGACGATCACAAGATCGGCTTCGATCTGATCGAGCGAGCAACGCGTGCCAACGTCAAGGTGCTGGCGCTGACGCTGGACGTGCCGGTGCGCACGACGCGCTCGCGCGAAACCTATGCGGGCCTGGCTGGCGAATTCCGACCGACGCCGCGCATGATCTACGAAATGCTGATCCGGCCGAAGTGGCTCATGGCGCTGTTGCGCAACGGCTATCCGCGCTTCGCCACGATCCGCACTTACGTCGGCGAAAACGCCAGCACCAATGAGGTGATCAAGTTCGCGCGCAGCAAGATGGGCGGCGCGTTCTCGTGGGAAGAAGTTGCGCGCTACCGCGACCGCTGGAAAGGACCGATGGCGCTGAAAGGCATCATGCACCCCGAAGATGCCGAGAAGGCGCTCGCGCTCGGGATTGAAGGCATCTGGGTCTCCAACCATGGCGGCCGCCAGATCGAGGCGTTGCCGCCGTCGATCGATTGCCTGCCGGGGATCGTCTCGGCGGTCGGGGGCAGGGCCACCGTCATCCTCGACAGCGGCATCCGCAGCGGCCAGGACGTGATGCGGTCGCTGGCGCTCGGCGCCGATGTCGCCTTCGCCGGCAAATCGTTTCTCTGGGCGGTGGCCGCGCTCGGTGACGCCGGGCCGGATCAACTGATCAAGCTCTATATCGATGAGTTGCGCTCCGCGCTGGGCCAGATCGGCGCACTGACGCCGGCGGCAGCGCGGCTCGCCACCGTGCTGCATCCCGGCGCGATCAAATTTTAGGAACTTGTTGCACCGCAACCGCGGTGCAATCGATTTCAACCCAGCCCTGCGCCGCCCGCAGTAGCGATGTTCTATGAACGCCGCTACAGAGGGATTCGTTTTCCGGGAAACGCCTCTATGTCGGCCATCGCCGAACCCACTCCGCATGCCTTCGACAACAAACTGGCGCGTCGCAACGCCATCGTGCTGTCCGTTGCGCAGGCGCTGGCCGGCGGCAACAACACCGTCATCGTCTCCACCGGCAGCATTGCCGGCGCCGTACTGGCCCCCGACAAAGGGCTGGCGACATTACCGATCACGGCGATGGTCATTGGCATGTGGCTCGGCTCGCTGCCGGTTGGCATGCTGTCGCGCCGCTTCGGCCGCCGCGCCGCGCTGCAAGTCGGCTCGGTGTTCGGCATGATGTCCGGGCTGATCTCGTTTTACGCGGTGACCAGCGGCCAGTTCTGGGTGCTGCTTCTCGGCACCTTCTGTGGCGGCCTCTACGCTGCGGCGCACCAGTCCTACCGTTTCGCCGCCGCCGACACCGCCAGCGAAGCCTACCGGCCCAAGGTTGTGTCCTGGGTTCTGGCCGGCGGTGTCTTTGCCGCCGTGATCGGTCCGCAACTGGTGATTTTCACCAAGGACCTGATGCCGCCTTATTTGTTCGCCGCCAGCTATCTCGGCCAGTCGGCCTGCGCCGTGCTGGCCGCTGTGGTGCTGATTTTCGTCAAGATTCCGCGGGTCGCGGTCAAACAGGTCGATACCGGCCGTCCGATCAGCGAATTTGTGCGGATGCCGCGCTTTCTGGTCGCCGTCGCCTGCGGCGTGGCGAGCTACGCGATGATGAACATGGTGATGACCTCGACGCCGCTGGCCATGGTTGATTGCGGCCATTCGGTCACCCAGGCGACGCTGGGCATGCAGTGGCATGTGCTGGCAATGTATGCGCCGAGCTTCTTCACCGGCAGCCTGATCGTGCGCTTCGGCGTGGCCCGCATCACCGCGATCGGCCTCGGCCTGATCGCGCTGTCGGCGGTGGTCGGCATTGCCGGCATTACGGTCGCGCATTTCTGGACCGCCCTGGTGCTGCTCGGCCTCGGCTGGAATCTGTCCTTTATCGGCGCCACCACCATGGTGACGCAGTGCCACCGGCCGGCCGAGCGCAACAAGGTGCAGGCGTTCAACGACTTCCTGATCTTCGGCAGCATGGCGGTGGCGTCGATCGTGTCCGGCCAGATGCTGGCGGTCTTTGGCTGGATCGCGCTCAACAGCATCGTCATCCCATTCGTGATCGTGGCCGGGTCGCTGCTGCTGTGGATCAACCTGCGCCGGCCGGCCGGGGCCTGAACGGGGGTAATCCGGCGGCGATAGCCTGGCTCGGCCGTTTTTACGGGCTTTTCCACCGTAACCGTCATCCCGCCCCGATCGGGCCGTGATTTCAACCAATTCCGCGTTGCCTTGCCGCCCGGATTTTGGCTATATCCGCGCACTTTCCGGTCGGGGTGAAGCGCATTACAGGCGGCCATCCTCGACGCTCCTGGCGCCGGGCGGGAGCGTGTCGTTTCCGCCAGCACCATCATCATCGAGGTTGAATTCACCATGACGACTTTATGGGTGATCGTCGCCTGTGGCGTACTTGCGATCGTCTACGGCATCTGGGCCACCGGTTCGGTGCTCAAGGCCGACGCCGGCAACGCAAGAATGCAAGAAATCGCGGCCGCCGTGCGTGAAGGCGCGCAGGCCTATCTGAAGCGCCAGTACACCACCATCGGCATCGTCGGTGTGGTGATCTTCGTCATCCTCGGGCTGACGCTCGGCTGGCTGGTCGCCATCGGCTTCCTGGTCGGCGCCGTGCTGTCGGGGGCTACCGGCTTCATCGGCATGAACGTGTCGGTGCGCGCCAACGTCCGCGTCGCGCAGGCCGCCACCAAGACGCTGTCCGGCGGCCTGGAACTGGCCTTCAAGGCCGGCGCCATCACCGGCATGCTGGTGGCCGGTCTCGCGCTGCTCGGCGTGACGATCTACTTCATCATCCTCACCGGACCGCTGCAGTTTGCCGCCAACAGCCGCACCGTGATCGACTCGCTGGTCGCACTCGGTTTCGGCGCGTCGCTGATCTCGATCTTTGCCCGTCTCGGCGGCGGCATCTTCACCAAGGGTGCTGACGTCGGCGGCGATCTCGTCGGCAAGGTCGAAGCCGGCATTCCGGAAGACGACCCGCGCAATCCGGCCACCATCGCCGACAACGTCGGCGACAATGTCGGCGACTGCGCCGGCATGGCGGCCGATCTGTTCGAGACCTATGCCGTCACCTTGGTCGCGACCATGGTGCTGGCGGCGATCTTCTTTGCCGGTACGCCGTATCTGCTGACCATGATGACCCTGCCGCTGGCCATTGGCGGCGTCTGCATCCTGACCTCGATCGCCGGCACGT
>JALHNV010000023.1 GCA_022843325.1 Pseudolabrys sp.
CGCTGCGGGCCGGCGCCGGGCTCGTCACCATCGCCAGCCCGCGCGAGGCGCTGGCGGTCACTGCCGCCTCAAACCTGGCGGTCATGGTGCGGCCGGTCGACGGCGCGGCCGAGCTGGCCGAGTTCCTCGCCGATACCCGGCGCAACGCCGTCGTGCTGGGGCCGGGCGGTGGCGTCGGCGGGGTCATGCAGGATCAGGTGAGGGCGGCGCTGGCCAGTGCAGCCGCCGTGGTGCTGGACGCCGACGCCCTGACCAGCTTTGCGGGGGATTCAGTGGCTTTAACCCAGCTCTTGAGAAGCCGCTCGGGCGACACCATCCTGACGCCGCATAAAGGCGAATTTACACGTTTATTCAATGATATATTTGAATTTAATAAACTTAATTCTAAAGTTGAAATAACGCGTGTAGCCAGCCTCAGAAGTCATGCTTTTGTCCTGTTGAAGGGCCCCGACACAGTCGTCGCGGCGCCGGATGGCAGGGCTTCCATCGCCGCTAACGCGCCGCCGAGCCTCGCCACCGCTGGTTCAGGCGACGTTCTGGCCGGGATCATTGCCGGGTTGCTGGCGCAGGGCATGCCGGCCTTCGAGGCGGCCAGTGCAGGCGTCTGGCTGCATGGCGAGGCGGCCAATGCGTTCGGGCCAGGCCTGATCGCCGAGGACCTCCCCGAAATGCTGCCGGCGGCCTACCGGCGGTTGTCGGCGTCCGTCTAGCCCAGCGGGAACCGCGATTCAGGGGCGGGGTGTGGCAAAAGCACCTTTTGTGATGCCGGCTGCGTTCGCCATGATATAAGCCGCCGCCTGCCGGGGCTTGATGGACCTTGCCTAAGCGGGCATTGCCGCGTTAAGCCCTGCCGGATTGTGGCACCAGGATCGTCCTGACTTGCCCGTTGCGGGCGTGGCGGAATTGGTAGACGCAGCAGGTTTAGGTCCTGCCGCCGCAAGGTGTGGGGGTTCGAGTCCCTCCGCCCGCACCATGCCGAGGCTCGAGAGAAATTCCGACACATCCGCTGCCGATGGCCCATGGCCGCCTTAGCGTGAGTGTCCGCAGAAAAAAGAAGTGTGAATTATGCAAGTTACCGAAACTTTGTCCGAAGGCCTCAAGCGCGAATACAAGGTGGTCGTTCCGGCCGCCGAGCTCGACGCCAAAGTCACCGCGCGCCTGGACGAACTCAAGGACCGCGTTCGCATCAACGGTTTCCGTCCCGGCAAGGTGCCGGTCGCCCATTTGCGCCGCGTCTATGGCCGTTCGGCCATGGCCGAGGTGATCGAGGCGACGGTGCGCGATGCCAACAACCAGATCGTGACCGATAACGGCTTCAAGCTGGCCGCCACCCCCAAGGTGACCCTGCCGAGCGAAGAGGCCGCGATCGAGAAGCTGATCGCCGGCGCCACCGACCTCGATTACACCATGGCGCTCGAGATCGTGCCGGTGATCGAACTGGCCGACTTCAAGAACGTCAAGCTGACCCGCCTGTCGACCGATGTCACCGACAGCGAAGTCGAGGAGGGCATCGCCCGCATCGCGGAGCAAAACAAGCCGTATAGCGCGAAGCCCGAAGGCGAGGCCGCGGCCAAGGACGATCGCGTCACGATCTCCTACGCCGGCACCATTGACGGCGTCGCGTTCGAAGGCGGCACCGGCGACGACGCCACGGTGCTGATCGGCTCCAACACCTTCATCCCCGGCTTCGAGGACCAGCTCACCGGCATCAAAACCGGCGAGACCCGCACCCTCAAGGTGACCTTTCCGGAGCACTACCAGGCCGCGCATCTCGCCGGTAAGGCGGCGGAGTTCGTGGTCACCGCCAAGACCATCGAGTCGCCTGGCAGCGTGACGATCGATGAGGAGTTCGCCAAGTCGCTGGGTCTCGAGTCGCTCGCCAAGCTGCGCGAGGCGATCAAGGACCGCATCACCCGCGACCACGCCAACATGGCGCGCCAGAAGATGAAGCGGGCGCTGCTCGACGAACTCGACCGGCTGCACAAGTTCGAACCGCCGCCGACTCTGGTCGAGGAGGAATTCGAGCGCGTCTGGAAGACGGTGCTGTCCGAGCTGGAGACCGAGAAGAAGACCTTCGCCGATGAAAACACCACCGAAGAGAAGGCCAAGGCCGAATACCGTGCCATCGCCGAACGGCGGGTGCGGCTCGGCCTGCTGCTGGCGGAGATCGGCGAGAAGAACAATATCACGGTCACCGAGGACGAATTGAGCCGGGCCGTCATGGACCGGGCCCGCCAGTTCGCCGGCCAGGAACAGAAGGTGTGGGACTATTACCGGCAGAACCCGCAGGCGGTTGCCGAATTGCGGGCGCCGCTGTTCGAGGAAAAGGTGGTCGACTTCCTGGTCGAACTGGCCACCGTGACCGAAAGCAAGGTCTCCCGCGAGGAGTTGTACAAGGAAGAAGCGGAAACGGCCTGATCCGGACCGCACCTTGTGCTGGGCCTCTGGCGAAATTAGATCATCCCGGCGCGCTTAAGGCTAAGCTTGCCTGGCCTTTTGTGATTCGCGTCAAGGAGCCGATATGCGAGATCCCGTCGATACCTATATGAACTACCTGGTCCCGATGGTGGTCGAACAGACCAACCGGGGCGAACGATCCTACGATATATACTCGCGGCTCCTGAAAGAGCGGATCATCTTCATCACCGGTCCGATCGAGGACGGGGTGGCGACGTTGATCGTCGCTCAGTTGCTGTTTCTGGAAGCGGAAAATCCGAAGAAAGAAATCTCGATGTACATCAACTCGCCGGGCGGGGTGGTGACTTCGGGCATGGCGATCTACGACACGATGCAGTTCGTGCGTCCGCCGGTGTCGACGCTGTGCGTCGGCCAGGCCGCCTCGATGGGTTCGCTGCTGCTTGCTGCCGGCGCCAAGGGCCAGCGCTTCGCGCTGCCGAACGCCCGCATCATGGTGCATCAGCCGTCCGGCGGGTTCCAGGGCCAGGCGACCGACATCATGTTGCACGCGCAGGAAATCCTGAACCTGAAGAAGCGGCTGAACGAAATCTATGTTCATCACACCGGCCAGTCGCTGAAGAAGATCGAGGATGCGCTGGAGCGTGACTACTTCCTCACCGCCGAAGCGGCGCGCGACTTCGGCCTCGTCGACAAGGTCATCGACCGGCGGCCGGAGGAAATGCTTCCCAAACCGGTCAGCTGATCGCATTGGCGGGCTGCCTCACGGACGCCAAAAGGTGCGCGGATAAGCCCCGGAGACCACGTTTTCGGGGTTGTGGAGAGCTTGGTATCGTTAACAGAATGTTGATTATCACGTCGTTAGCATGCTTCGCTTAGGATGCTGCGGGTTTGGTAGGGTAGGCAGGCCGCCCGCGAAAGGCCGCCGTGCTGGTGTTCCGGCGCGAAACTTGCTTCGTTCGTTAGGGCGGGATTTCAGCCCGGCCGACCTCGGAGACGACGAACGATTGTGACGGAGAATGGAATGAGCAAAGTCGGCGGCAGCGATTCCAAGAACACCCTCTACTGCTCATTCTGCGGCAAGAGCCAGCACGAGGTGCGCAAGCTCATCGCCGGGCCGACCGTGTTCATCTGCGACGAATGCGTCGAGTTGTGCATGGACATCATCCGTGAGGAGAACAAATCCTCGCTGGTGAAGTCGCGCGACGGTATTCCGACGCCGAAGGAAATCTGCAAGGTCCTGGACGATTATGTGATCGGTCAGATGCATGCCAAGCGCGTGCTCTCGGTCGCCGTGCACAACCACTACAAGCGCCTCAATCACCAGACCAAGCACAACGACGTCGAACTGGCGAAGTCGAACATCCTGCTGATCGGGCCGACCGGCTCGGGCAAGACGCTGCTGGCACAGACGCTGGCGCGCATTCTCGACGTGCCGTTCACGATGGCCGACGCCACCACGCTGACCGAAGCCGGCTATGTCGGCGAGGACGTGGAGAACATCATTCTCAAGCTGCTGCAGGCGGCCGACTACAATGTCGAGCGGGCTCAGCGCGGTATCGTCTACATCGACGAAATCGACAAGATCTCGCGCAAGTCCGATAATCCGTCGATCACCCGTGATGTGTCGGGCGAGGGCGTGCAGCAGGCGCTGCTGAAGATCATGGAAGGCACCGTCGCGTCGGTGCCGCCGCAGGGCGGTCGCAAGCATCCGCAGCAGGAATTCCTGCAGGTCGATACCACCAACATCCTGTTCGTCTGCGGCGGCGCCTTCTCGGGGCTGGACAAGATCATCTCCTCGCGCGGCCGCTCCACCTCGATCGGCTTCGGCGCCCGCGTCGCGGCGCCGGAAGACCGCAAGCAGGGCGAAATCTTCCGGGAGGTCGAACCTGAAGATCTGCTGAAATACGGCCTGATCCCGGAGTTCGTCGGCCGCCTGCCGGTGGTCGCCACGCTTGAGGACCTGGACGAAGCCTCGCTGAAGAAGATCCTGGTCGAGCCGAAAAATGCACTGGTGAAACAGTACCAGCGTCTGTTCGAAATGGAGTCGATCGACCTGACGCTGGCGGAAGAGGCGCTCGGCGCCATCGCCCGCAAGGCGATCGAACGCAAGACCGGCGCGCGCGGCCTGCGATCGATCATGGAAACGATCCTGCTGGACACCATGTTCGACCTGCCAAGCCTGGAAGGCGTGGAGGAGGTGGTGATTTCGAAAGAAGTCGTCGAAGGAACCGCCCGGCCGCTCTATATCTACGCCGACCGCAGCGACCGCACCGCCGAGCAGGGTAGCGCCAGCGCCTGATGCACGCTCCGGTTCCCCGCGCCGCGGGGAACCCGGCCTTGCCGCGGCGAATCGCGGCTATTGGGCCCTTGAAACGCCTTTACGCAGCATCTTAACCGGAAACATGCCGGTTACTTGCGGACCCTCGGGGGTCATCTTACGTATAGCGTTCGTAACTGACTGGCGTACCAAAGATCGTAGTTTCCGACTGGGCAAGGGGCGCGTACCCTTCCGACAAGCGTGGAGCCGACTCAGAGGCGTTCCGCTACCGTTGCCCATCTCTCTGGCACTGTTGTCCGATGCCGCAACCGGCGGGTCTGGCGGCAGGGGCACAACAGAAAAGGACCGGCCCAATGACTCTCAAGCCACGAACTCCGCTGCAGCCCGGCGATACGCGGGCCTATCCGGTACTGCCGCTGCGCGACATCGTGGTGTTTCCGCACATGATCGTTCCGCTTTTTGTCGGCCGTGAAAAGTCGATCAAGGCGCTCGAAGAAGTCATGCGCTCCGACACCTTCATCCTGCTGGCGACGCAGAAGAACGCCTCCGACGACGATCCGTCGACCGAGTCGATCTTCGAGACCGGTACGCTGGCGAGCGTTTTGCAACTGCTGAAGTTGCCCGATGGCACCGTCAAGGTGCTGGTCGAAGGTGCCACGCGCGCCAAGGTGCTCAAGTACACCGACCGCCAGGATTACTATGAAGCCGACGCCACCGCGCTCGCCGACGACATCGGCGACAGCGTGGAAGCGGAAGCCATGGCGCGTTCGGTCGTCACCGAATTCGAAAACTATGTGAAGCTCAACAAGAAGGTGTCGCCGGAAGTGGTCGGCGTGATCCAGCAGATCGAGGATTACGCCAAGCTCGCCGACACCGTGGCGTCGCATCTGGCCGTCAAGATTTCCGACAAGCAGGAAATCCTCGAGACCGCCGTCGTCACCCAGCGCCTGGAGAAGGTGCTGGGGCTGATGGAGAGCGAGATCTCGGTGCTGCAGGTGGAAAAGCGCATCCGGACCCGCGTCAAGCGGCAGATGGAGAAGACCCAGCGCGAGTACTACCTCAACGAACAGATGAAGGCGATCCAGAAGGAGCTTGGCGACGAGGAAGGCAAGGACGAACTTGCCGAGCTCGAAGACAAGATCAAGAAGACCAAGCTGTCGAAGGAAGCCCGCGAGAAGGCCACGCACGAGCTGAAGAAGCTGCGCCAGATGTCGCCGATGTCTGCCGAGGCGACGGTGGTGCGCAACTATCTCGACTGGCTGCTGTCGATCCCATGGGGCAAGAAGAGCAAGGTCAAGAAGGACCTCGCCGCCGCCGAGATGGTGCTCGATGCCGACCACTATGGCCTGGAGAAGGTCAAGGAACGCATCGTCGAGTATCTCGCCGTGCAGCAACGCGCCAACAAGTTGACCGGGCCGATCCTGTGCCTGGTCGGACCTCCCGGCGTCGGCAAAACCTCGCTCGGAAAGTCGATCGCGAAAGCGACGGGCCGTGAGTTCGTGCGCGTGTCGCTCGGCGGCGTGCGCGATGAGGCCGAGATCCGCGGTCACCGCCGCACCTATATCGGCTCGATGCCCGGCAAGGTCATCCAGTCGATGCGCAAGGCCAAGACCTCGAACCCGCTGTTCCTGCTGGACGAGATCGACAAGATGGGCGCCGATTTCCGCGGCGATCCGTCCTCGGCTTTGCTTGAGGTGCTGGATCCGGAACAGAACTCGACCTTCGCCGACCACTATCTGGAGGTCGACTACGACCTGTCGAGCGTGATGTTCATCACCACCGCCAACACGCTCAACATCCCGGGTCCGCTGATGGACCGCATGGAGATCATTCGCATCGCCGGTTACACCGAGGATGAGAAGGTCGAGATCGCGCGCAAGCATCTGATCCCGCACGCGATCGCCAAGCACGGCCTGGAGCCGAAGGAATGGTCGATCGACGATGAGGGCCTGCTTCTGATGGTCCGCCGCTATACGCGGGAGGCCGGCGTGCGCTCGCTCGAGCGCGAGCTGTCGACGCTGATCCGCAAGGCGGTGAAGGAGTTGATGACCTCGAAGAAGAAGTCGATCGCGGTCACCGCCGCCAACCTGGCCGATTATCTGGGCGTGGCGAAGTACCGCTACGGCGAGATCGAGGCCGAGGATCTGATCGGCATGGTCACTGGTCTGGCGTGGACCGACGTGGGCGGCGAGTTGCTGACCATCGAAGGCGCGATGATGCCCGGCAAGGGCAAGATGACCGTCACGGGCAACCTGCGTGACGTGATGAAGGAGTCGATCTCGGCGGCGGCGTCTTACGTCCGCTCGCGGGCGGTCGCTTTCGGCATCGAGCCGCCGATGTTCGACCGGCGCGACATCCACGTGCACGTGCCGGAAGGCGCGACGCCCAAGGATGGTCCGTCGGCCGGTGTCGCCATGGTCACCGCCATCGTCTCGGTGATGACCGGCATTCCGGTGCGCCGCGATGTCGCCATGACCGGCGAGATCACGCTGCGCGGCCGCGTGCTGCCGATCGGCGGGTTGAAGGAAAAGCTGCTGGCGGCTGCGCGCGGCGGAATGAAGACGGTGCTGATCCCGGAGGAGAACGCCAAGGATCTGGTGGAAATCTCCGAGACCATCAAGAAGCACCTGGAGATCATTCCGGTCAGCCGCATGGACGAAGTGATCGCCCAAGCGCTGGTGCGCAAGCCGGAGCCGATCGAATGGGACGAGGCGAGCGCCAAGATGGCGGCCGCCGCCGCCACCGCCGGCGAGCCTCCGGTGATCGACGAAGACGGCGTCACCGCGCACTAGGCGGCTGTCGACGAACCGACAAGGAAACGGCGCCCGCGAGGGCGCCGTTTTCGTTTGATCCGGCTCTGTTACCCTAAGCTTGCCTCGCTACGCCGAAAGGCGATACACCGTCGCCAGCGGGCGATTAGCTCAGTTGGTAGAGCGCCTCCTTTACACGGAGGATGTCGGCGGTTCGAGTCCGTCATCGCCCACCAGCTCCGTGCGCTGTCCCGTGCCGGCGCGCGGTCTGCTAGGAGCGATGCCCGGCTTTCAACTCGACCCCGAGCCGGCCGGCCAGGTCCTGCACGAACTGCCAGGCCACACGGCCGGAGCGCGAGCCGCGCGTCGTCGACCATTCCAGTGCATCGCGGTGCAGCTGCTCGCCTTCCGCCGGAATCTTGTGATGGGTGACATAGCTGTCGACCATGGCGAGGTATTCGTCCTGGCTGCAGCGGTGGAAGCCGAGCCACAGGCCGAAACGATCCGACAGCGACACCTTTTCTTCGACCGCTTCGCCCGGGTTGATGCCGGTCGAGCGCTCGTTCTCGATCATGTCGCGCGACATCAGATGGCGCCGGTTCGAGGTGGCGTAGAAGATCACGTTGTCCGGCCGGCCTTCGATGCCGCCTTCCAGCACTGCCTTCAGCGACTTGTAGGTGGTGTCGTCGTTGTCGAACGAGAGGTCGTCGCAGAACACGATGAAGCGGTAGCGCGAGGCGCGCGTGATCGCCATCAGTTCGGGCAGGCTTTCGATATCCTCGCGATGGATCTCGATCAGCTTCAGCGGGCCGTTCTTGCTGGCGCGCGCAAAGTCGTCATTGACCGTGGCGTGGGAGGCTTTGACCAGCGATGACTTGCCCATGCCGCGGGCGCCCCACAGCAGCGCATTGTTGGCCGGCAGCCCCTTGGCGAAACGCTCTGTGTTTTCCAGCAGCAGGTCGCGCACCCGGTCGACGCCCTTGAGAAGCGACATGTCGACGCGGTTGACGCGCGCCACCGGCGCCAGCCGGCCGTCCGGGTGCCAGACAAAGGCATCGGCCCGGTCAAGATCGGGTGCGGCCTTCTGCGCGGGCGTCAGCCGCTCCAGTGCGACGGCGATCCGCTCCAGCAGGGCGGCGTCGGGGAGCGTTCCGGCGTTCGGCTTGGTTCGGGCCTTGGAACTGGATTTGGCCTGGGACTTCGTTTTAGGCTTGCGCATGCGGGCTACTTTCGACGATTGCGCTGCTCTTAGCGGGGCCGTCCCGCCGCCGCAAGCCGGGGCGCCCGGAAACCGCCCGAAATGGCCGGTTTCTGGGGGTGTTGCGGCGTTGCAATTGGGACGGCGGCCGCTATAGTCCGCGCGAAATTAAGCCCGCCAAGGCCGCGTCTGGGGACGCTGGCCGGCGCTTTGAGAAACCAAGGGAAGCTGAGATGTTTATTACGCCGGCATATGCGCAATTCGGCGGGGGCGGCGACGGCAACGTGTTGATGTCGCTTCTCCCTTTCGTGCTGATTTTCGTCATCATGTATTTCCTGATCCTGCGGCCGCAGCAGAAGCGGGTGAAGGCGCACCAGGAGATGGTCAAAAATGTCCGGCGCGGCGATACCGTGGTCACCAATGGCGGCATGATCGGCAAGGTCACCAAAGTGGTCGATGACGATTATATCGAGGTCGAGATTGCGGATGACGTGCGCATTCGCCAGATGCGTCAGATGATCACTGACGTTCGCGCCAAGGGTGAGCCGGTGAAGGACGAAGCCGCGGCCAAGTAGGCCGGCTTCTATTCGAGCCCCGATCGGGCCATCAAGGATACCATGTTCTATTACACGCGGTGGAAAGCGGCGGCGATTGTGCTCTCGGCATTCGTCGTGTGCATGTTCGCGTTTCCGAACCTCCTGCCGGAGAAGACCGTGGAGAGCTGGCCCAAATGGGCGCAGCGCCACATCGTTCTGGGCCTCGATCTGCAGGGCGGCTCGCACATCCTGCTCGAGGTTGACAGCAATTTCGTCCGCCGGGAGCAGGTGGAGAATGTGCGCGACGACGTGCGCCGCGTGCTGCGCGAAGCGCGTATCGGCTATACCGGCCTGGTGGTGCGGGGCAATACAGTCGAAGTTCGCATCCGCGAAAACGCCAGCATCGAGCCGGCGCTGGTCAAGTTGCGCGAACTGTCGCAGCCCCTGGGAGGCATTCTTGCCGGCTCGACGCAGCGCAATATCGATGTCTCTGCGGATGGCAATCTGATCCGCCTGACTGTCAACGAAGCGGCCATTCAGGATCGGATCCGGCAGTCGGTCGAACAGTCAATCCAGATCATCGAGCGCCGCGTTAACGAGCTCGGCACCGTCGAGCCGCTGATCCAGCGCCAGGGCGCCGACCGCGTGCTGGTGCAGGTGCCGGGCTTGCAGGATCCGACCCGCCTCAAGGAATTGCTCGGCCGGACCGCCAAGCTGGACTTCCGCATGGTGGATTCTTCAATATCGCCCGAGCAGGCGGTGCAGGGCCGCGTTTCGGCCGAATCGGAAGTCCTTTACAGCTCGACCGCGCCGAAAACTCCCTATGTGATCGAACGGCGCGTCCTGGTTTCGGGCAGCGAGCTCACCGACGCGCAGCCGGGCTTCGACCAGCGCACCAACGAACCGATCGTTTCGTTCCGTTTCAATTCTGCGGGCGCACGCCGTTTCGCTCAGGCAACCCAGGAAAACGTCGGGCGGCCGTTCGCCATCGTGCTGGACAACGAAGTGATCTCGGCCCCGGTCATCCGCGAGCCGATCATTGGCGGTTCCGGTCAGATTTCGGGCAGCTTTACCGTCCAGAGCGCCAACGATCTCGCCATTCTGCTGCGAGCCGGCGCCTTGCCGGCGCCGCTGACCATCATGGAAGAGCGCACCGTCGGCCCGGGTCTCGGCCAGGACTCGATCGAAAGCGGCAAGATGGCGTCTTATATCGGCGCCGCGCTGGTCGTCATCTTCATGATCGCCACTTACGGATTGTTCGGCGTCTTCGCCAACATCGCCGTCGCGATCAATGTCTGCATGATATTCGGCGTCCTGTCGTTGCTCAACGCCACTCTGACATTGCCGGGGATCGCGGGTATCGTTTTGACCGTCGGCATCGCCGTCGATTCCAACGTGCTGATCTATGAGCGTATCCGTGAAGAGGTGAGGGCCGGCCGAACGGCGATCAACGCCATCGATGCGGGCTTCAGCCGCGCGCTTTCGACGATTCTCGATTCCAACATCACCACCTTCATCGCCGCCGCGGTGCTCTTCTATATCGGCACCGGACCGGTGCGCGGGTTCGCGGTGACGCTCGGCATCGGTATTCTGACCACGGTGTTCACCGCATTCACCGTGACGCGGCTGATCGTTGCCACCTGGGTCCGCTGGCGGCGCCCGAAACACGTGCCCATTTAGGATTAGTCCGTGCGCCTGCTTCGCATCGTCCCCGACGACACTAAATTCGACTTCATGCGCTTCAGGCGCATCAGCTTTCCTATTTCGGCTTTGGCGTCGATCGCGGCAATTGCGCTGTATTTCTTTATAGGCCTGAACTTCGGAATCGATTTCAAGGGCGGCACGCTGCTTGAGGTGCGTTCGCTCTCCGGCCCGGCCGATCTTGCCAAGATGCGTGCGTCGCTCACCTCGCTCGACCTGGGCGACGTGCAGTTGCAGCAGTTCGGCGGACCAACGGATGTGCTGATCCGCATCGCCGAGCAGCCGGGCGGCGACGCCGCACAACAGGCGGCGGTGCAGAAGGTGCGCGCCGCGCTTGGCGAAGGCATCGATTATCGGCGCGTCGAGGTGGTCGGCCCGCGCGTATCCAATGAACTCCTGTCCTACGGCGTCATCGGCCTCGGTCTGGCGATCTTCGGCATTCTGATCTACCTGTGGTTCCGGTTCGAGTGGCAATTCGCGCTCGGCGCCATGCTCGCCAACGTGCACGATCTGGTGCTGACGCTCGGCTTCATGGCGCTGTTCCAGATCGACTTCGACATCACCAGCATCGCAGCGCTGTTGACCATTCTGGGCTATTCGCTGAACGACACCGTGGTTATTTACGACCGCATCCGCGAAATGCTGCGGCGCTACAAGCGCATGCCGATGCCGGATATGCTCAATGCGTCGATCAATTCGACGCTGTCGCGCTCGATCATCACCCACGTCACGACCAGCCTGGCGCTGCTGGCGCTGTACATGTTTGGCGGCACGGCGATCCACAGCTTCGCCGCGACGATGCTGTTTGGCGTGGTTCTGGTCGGCACCTACACGTCGATCTTCATCGCCGCGCCGATCCTCATCTATCTCGGCGTGGGCTATGGCCGCGAGCACGGCAAAGGCGACGACGCCGAGACGAAGGCCCGGCCTTAGCGATGGCGGGCGGGACCGATGCCCCGCATCTGCCGAACCCGGCGCCGATCGACTCCTATGGCAATGGCGGTTTCCGCTTTGGCGGCATGTCGCACCGTGGCTCTCTGCTATGCATGCCGGACGGAATCTGGGCTTGGGCGATTTCCGACAAAAGCGAGCTGAATGAATCCGCGCTTTCGGCAGCGTTGGCGCGCGCCGCGGCGCTGGATCTCTTCCTGATCGGTGCCGGCCGCGATCCCTGGCCGCTGCCCGCGCATCTGCGCGAGCGGTTTCGCGACGCCGGCCTGCCGGTCGATAGCATGACGACGGGTGCCGCGGCGCAGACCTATAATATCCTGCTCGGCGAGGGCCGCCGTGTCGGCGCCGGTCTGATCGCCGTCGATTGAGCTATAACGGTCGGATGCAGACGAATTACGAATATTGCGCGGCATTGGTGCGCGAGGCGGACCGCGACCGCTATCTGGCGGCCTTGTTTGCGCCTGCCGAGCATCGCAACGGACTTTTCGCCCTCTACGCCTTCAACGTCGAAATCGCGCGGGTGCGGGACGTCGCACGCGAGCCGATGCCGGGCGAGATCCGGTTGCAATGGTGGCGCGAAGCGCTCGCCGGCGAGCGCGGCGGCGAAGCGGCGGCGCATCCGGTGGCGGCATCGTTGCTCGATACGCTCTCTCGCTACGGCTTTGTTGCGGCGCCGCTGCTGGAGCTGATCGACGCGCATACCTTCGATCTCTACGACGAGCCGATGCCAAGCGCCGGCGCGCTGGAATTATACGGCATCCGCACCCAGTCGCCCGTGTTCGCGATAGCGGCCGGGATCCTTCGGGCCGGCACGCCGGTGGAAGAACTGGCGACGCTGGATGTCAGCATCGCCTATGCGCTCGGTCAGGTGCTGAGCCGGTTCGGCCAGCATGCCGCGCGGCGGCAGTTGTACGTCCCGCTTGACCTGCTGGAGCGGCACGGCGTCGATGTCAGCACGATCTTTGCCGGTCAGACGAGTGCTGGGCTTTCGGCGGCGCTGGCGGAACTGCACGATATTGCCCGGCACCATCTCGCCGCGGCGCAGAGCACGTTTGCGGCCGCGCCGGCGGAAGGATTGCCCGCCATGTTGCCGGTTGCGCTGGTGGGGCCGCTGCTGCGCCGCATGGCCGGGGCCGATCCGTTCCGCTTCGAGCCGTTGCCGGCCTGGCGGCGCCAGTGGCAGCTGTGGCGCGCCGCGCGCGATCCACGGCGGATATTCGCCGCGTAGCTATTCCGCCGCCGCCGGCAAGTCGCCGCCGATCCAGCGTTCCAGATCGGCCATGGCGCGCTGGCTGAGCTGCGCCTTGCGCGCCAGGTTTTTGGCCGAGCCCCGGCCGTATTTGCGACCTTCGCGGTCATAGACTGGCGGCTCCGCGATCGGCGGGAACAGACCGAAGTTGATATTCATCGGCTGAAACGACGACGGGCCGGCGTCGATGGCGTCGATATGGCCGCCGGTGATGTGCGCCAGCAGGGCGCCATGCGCCGTCGTGGGCGGAGGCGGAACGACGGTCTCGCCGCGGCGCTCCGCGGCGGCAAAGCGCGCCGCCAGCAGGCCAATGGCGGCGGATTCGACGTAGCCTTCGCAGCCGGTGATCTGGCCGGCAAAGCGCCAGGCGGGCCGCGTCTTCAGCCGCAGCGTTGCGTCGAGCAGCTTTGGCGAGTTCAGGAACGTGTTGCGGTGCAGGCCGCCGAGGCGGGCGAACTCGGCCTGTTCGAGGCCCGGGATGGTGCGGAAGATGCGCACCTGCTCGCCGTGCTTCAGCTTGGTCTGGAAGCCGACCATGTTGAACAGCGTGCCCAGCTTGTTGTCCTGGCGGAGCTGTACCACGGCGTAAGACTTCACATCGGGCGCGCGCGGATTGGTCAGGCCGAACGGCTTCATCGGCCCGTGCCGCAAGGTCTCGCGGCCACGCTCGGCCATCACTTCTATCGGAAGGCAGCCGTTGAAATAGGGCGTGTCGGCTTCCCACTCCTTGAAAGACGTCTTGTCGCCTGACAGCAGCGCATCGATGAAGGCGTCGTACTGCTCGCGCGACAGCGGGCAGTTGATGTAATCGGCGCCCGACCCGCCCGGGCCGGCCTTGTCGTAGCGCGACTGAAACCAGGCCTGCTCCATGTCGATGGAGTCTTTGTGCACGATCGGCGCGATGGCGTCGAAGAAGGCGAGGGCGTCTTCGCCGGTCATTTTACGGATGGTGGCGGCCAGATCCGGCGAGGTCAGCGGCCCGGTGGCGATAATGACGCTATCCCAATCCTCCGGCGGCACGGCGACTTCGCCGCGCTCCAGCGTGATGAGCGGATGGCCGGCAAGCTTTTCCGACACGGCGGCGGAAAACGCGTCACGGTCGACCGCCAGTGCGCCGCCCGCCGGAACTTGGTTCAGGTCGGCGGTCTGCATCACCAGCGACGACAGCCGCCGCATTTCGGCATGCAGCAGCCCGACGGCGTTGTGGTCCTTGTCGTCGGATCGGAATGAATTGGAGCAGACCAGTTCGGCATAGCCGTCGGTCTTGTGAGCCGCGGTCTCGCGCAACGGTCGCATCTCGTGCAGCGTCACGGGAATGCCGCATTGCGCCAGTTGCCAGGCGGCCTCGGAGCCCGCAAGACCGCCGCCGATGATGTGGACGGGTTGAATTTGATCTGTTGTCATCGGATGATGGATACGACGTCAGGCCAACGGCAGCAATGGTTCCATTCCGGGGGGTATGGGCAAAGGATGTCGCACGTGCGTTGCCATACGAAAATTTTTGCGGCGGCTTTGTTGCTCGGCGCAGCCGCGGTTCAATCCATGGTGCCGGCCTTTGCCGCCGGCCGCGCCGAGGTCATCGCCGCGACCTACAGCACCTATTCGGTGCTGCCGCCAACCACGCGTTTGCTGGTGGTGTGTTACGGCTTCGATTGCAATTACCGCGCCGAGGTGGCTCTGACCGACGCCGACCGCGCCGCATTGGCGAAACTGCTGAACGCCGGCAAGGCCTCGGCGGCGGCAGAGCGTCAGGCGTTGGGCCGGGCCGGTGCCTGGTTCGACCGGCGCATCGGGAGCACGACGGGAACACAGGGGCATATCGCGCGCGCGGGCATCAGGCACATGTTCGATACCGGCCAGTTCGACTGCATCGACTCCAGCCGCAACATGACCAGCCTGCTGCTGGTGCTCGACGAGCTCAAGCTGTTGCGCCATCACAGCGTCGAGGTGCCGGTTTCCCGCGGTCTGCTGATTGACGGCAGGCCGGTGCATGTGTCGGCCGTCATAAGCGAAAATGCGTCAGGCACGCGTTGGACCGTTGATCCCTGGACGAGAGCCTACGGGCAGGCGCCGGAAATCATGCCGCTGGCGCGCTGGATGACGCTCAACTGACGGCCCATCGCGGACAACAAAAAACGCCCGCGCAGTACGCGCGGGCGTTTTTTAGGTATTGCCGCAATTACGTAAGCTTAGTCCTGGTGGGCGGCGTTCCAGGCCACGCGCGGGATATCCGAGCGGCTGATGCCGATGTCGGCGAGTTCGCGGTCGCCGAGGCGGGACAGTTCGCTCAGGCTCTGGTTGTAGCGCTTCCAGGAGTGGATGAGGCCGATGAGGGAGGTCAGCATGGTCGTTCTCTTTCTGGTCATGTCACCGGCTCGCGCCGATGAATCTCGTTGGTTGCAAAATAGTCCCGTCTGGGAACTTGAGTAGCGGTATTGTTGCGGCGCAGCAGTGCGTTTAATGCATGGCTTAACTGACTGTTAATAAAGATGAAACGCCGGGAGAGCGCAAAGTCGAGCCCAGCAGCGGCGGAAAAGTCAGGCTGCGACGCTGTTTCATCCGCCGAAATCGGAGGTATTTCGGTGATCAAGGGCGAAGGTGAGCCGTTAACGGTCGAAACTGTGCCATCAGAGCAGGATTCTCGCATTTTCAGGTCCACCGCAGTATGCGTCTGCTGCATCGGTCGCTATTTTCAGGCGAAAACGGCTCGAATTCGCGCCGGATCAGGAGTTATCGCTTCGCCCTGGCCGGTGTAGATTGTCATCGAAGGGGAGGCCGATTCATGCCGATGCTGCCGCGACCTGCGCCGTTTTCCGGCGGCGGCCGCTGAGACTTTCTGGCCGTGCCTGCAAGCCCAATTGACCGCCGTGCCGTCGTTGCAGCGCTTGGTGTCGTCCAGATCCTGGCCTGGGGCACGTCGTTCTATTTTCCGGCGGTTTTTGCCGTAGCCATCGTCGCCGATACCGGCTGGTCGCTCGCCTGGGTGGTCAGCGGCACCTCGATCGCGCTGCTGTGTGCCGGGCTGATCTCCCCGCAGGTCGGTCGCATTATCGAACGCCACGGTGGCCGGCCGGTGCTGCTGGCCAGTTCGCTCTTGTTCACGGCCGGCCTTGCTGTCGCCGGCTTGGCGCCAACGCTGTCCCTCTATCTTATCGGCTGGGTGCTGATCGGCCTCGGCATGGGCACCGGGCTCTATGATGCGGTGTTTGCCGCGCTGGGCCGGATGTATGGCAGCGAAGCGCGCCGGTCGATCACCAACCTGACCTTGTTCGGCGGCTTCGCCAGCACCATCTGCTGGCCGCTCAGCGCCTTCATGATTGAACATATCGGCTGGCGTTATGCCTGTCTGGTCTATGCGGCGATCCATCTCGCCGTCGCGCTGCCGTTGCAGATGGCGGTGGTGCGCAAGGCGCCCGCGCATGCCGATACGGTGGCGGCGCCGAACGCGGACGGCACGCCCGCAACGCCTGCGCGCATCGACAACGAGACCGCGATCTTTGCGCTGCTGGCGCTGATCCTGTCGATCGCCGCCGGCATCGGCTCGATCGTCATTGTCAATTTCATGATCTTCCTGCAGGCGAGGGGCCTGGACTACGCCTCGGCAGTAGCGCTGGGCGCCTTGTTCGGTCCTGCCCAGGTCGGCGCCCGGGTGGTCGAGCGACTGTTCGGCACGCACTACCATCCGATCTGGACCATGATCGTCTGCTGCGCGCTGATGGCGATCGGTCTTCTGTTGCTGCTCTTCTACTTCCCGTTCCTGCTGCTGGTCATCTTGCTCTACGGCGCGGGCTACGGCATTTCCTGGATCGGCCGCGGTACGCTGCCGCTGGCGCTGTTTGGCCCGGTGCGGTTTCCGCGGCTGATGGGCAAGCTGGCGTTCCCCAGCCTGATCGTGCAGGCGGCGGCGCCGTCGGCCGGCGCCTGGCTGATCCAGGTCAGCGGCGCGGATGCGACCATCGCCGTATTGACGGTGCTGGCGCTGATCAATGTGGTGCTGATCGGCGTTCTGTGGTTGATCTGCCGGGCGCGGCTCGCATCGGGGACCTGAGCATGCTGACATTGCGCACGCTGTATTTCGAAGATCTGTCGGTCGGCATGAGCGAGCGCCTGACCAAGACCGTTGCCTCGTCCGACGTGGTCGGGTTCGCCGAAGTCACCGGCGACCGCAATCCGATCCATCTGTCCGAACACTTTGCCGCCAAGACGCCGTTCGGCACCCGCATCGCGCACGGGCTCTATACTGCCAGCCTGATTTCGGCCGTGCTCGGCACACGGCTGCCGGGGCCGGGCGCCATCTATATTTCACAGACGCTGAACTTCCGCGCGCCGGTGAAGATCGGCGACACCATCGACGTCGATGTCACGGTCGCCGAACTGATGCCGGAGAAATTCCGCGCACGGCTGACCTGCACCTGCTCGGTCGATGGCGACGCGGTGCTCGACGGCGAGGCCTGGGTCAAGGTGCCGTCGAACGCCGGCGGCGGCCGGCCGCTGCCGCGGATATAGCCGGTCGTCGCGTATCACGTCGCGATCGCGTGAGCGGATCGTGACGACACCCTCAGCGGCAAAAATGCTACCACGCACTCCGGAGGCGGAAACAATGGTCTGCGCAGTGCGGAAGTCGTCATGACGGGAATCTGGGAGTTATGGCGCGACCGCCGTGGCCGGCTGTCACCGCTGCGCCTTGCGGTGCTGGCGCTGCTGCTGTTGCCGCTGGCCAAGGCGCTTTACGACGCCGGCGCCATCGCCAACGGCGCGCGGCCCCTCAACGACCTCATCCACCGCACCGGGTTCTGGGCGCTGGTGTTTCTCGGCGTCACGCTGGCGGTGACGCCGTTCCGCCGCATCGCTCGCTACGGCAACCTGATCGACGTGCGGCGCATGCTCGGCGTCGCCACGTTCCTGTACGCCGCCGCGCACATTGCGCTGTTCTTCGCCGACCAGAGCTATGACCTCGGCAAGTTCGTCACCGAAATCACCAAGCGCGTGTATCTCATCGTCGGCGGCGTCGCATTTCTGGGGCTGGCCGTGCTGGCCGTTACCTCGACCGATGGCATGGTCCGGCGCCTCGGCGGCCTGCGCTGGCGGCGGCTGCATCAGGCGACTTACGTCATCGCGCTGCTGGCGCTGGTGCACTATTTCCAGCAGACGAAGGCCGACCTCACGGTGCCGGTGTTCGCCGCCGGGCTGTTCCTGTGGCTGATCGGCTACCGGCTCGTCGCCTGGCGGCAAGGCTCAAGCGAGTTGTCGACCCTGAGCCTGCTCGCACTCACGATTGCCGTGTCGCTGCTGACGCTGATCGGCGAAGCGTTGGGTGTAGCGATTGCGTTCCGGGTATCACCGCTGCTGGTGCTGGAGACGGCCTTTGATATCGAGGTCGGCATCCGTCCGGCGTGGCAGGTGCTGGCGGCAGGATTAGTGGTCGTGGCAGTGGATGCCGTCCGCGCACGCACGGTGAGGCCGCGGGTGCGACCCGCCGCGGCGGAGTAGAGGGTAACCGCCTACGCCTTCACCGGCCGGTCGCGCCGGATTTCCTGGTTTCGTACCAGCCAGTAGACCGCGCCCAACGCCAGGATCGACGCCGCAAGCGCCAGCAAATGCAAGGCATCCGTCGCGGACAGGTCGATGATGATGATCTTGCGCACCACCGCCAGCAGAGCAATCAGTATCACGGTGCGCACCTGCACGACGCCGTCGCGACGTTCTGCCAGCACCAGCAGCGATCGTTTGAACTCGAGCGCGATGATCACGGTGAAGATCATGCCGAACACACGCTGGAACACGGCGTAGTCGGTCGGATCGAAGGTGCTGGTGAAGATGCCGGCGAGGATGTTGAGCGCGAGGTGCCACAGCGCGAACACGATGATCACGGCGATCAGGCCGGTCAGGATCAGCACGCAGACCTGTTCGAATTTCTGGTAGAAGGTCAGCGGCGCGAAGGCCACCCGGAACTCGGCGAACTCTCTCCGCATCGACATCGTCGACCCCTCTGGCCCGAGAAACGGTTCACCGCCAACCGGGACGAAGTGTCGGCGCTACTGGGGGGCCGCGCAAGCGGCCGGTGGGGTTACGCGCCGGAATATTGCGCGCCGCCGCCCGGGCCGGACATGGCCTTTGCCCCCGCCGCCGGGCGGCGACCTCGTCGTCATGCGATGGCGGACGCGCGCATCATTGTCAGATTTTGCGGCTGTCATAGGCCCAATGCAGGAGCGCCTGCCGCTGCCGCGGGCGGCAGAACGGATCGCCCCGTTCGCAATTCATCTGCACCTGACGGATATGCCGGCGCATCGCTTTCCAGCGGCCGATCTGGCGCTTGTCCTCGTCTGGTATGCGGCGGCCCATGTAATAGCGGCAGTACCACTGAAACCAGCCGCGCGGGTCGTCCTCGAAGATCCAGCCCTTGCGACGCCATTCCGACAACGGCTGACTGGCATCGATTCCGAAGCAATTGAGCGCCGGGTCGCGCCGCGCCGGGGACAATTTGGCCTTTGCAAACCAGGACTTGGGAAATTCTTTGCGGCAATCCGTCATGTATTTGCCGCCGAACACGCCAAGCGCCAGCATCTCGGCCGGCGTCAGCTCCGGCTTGAATTCGGGGTCGAAACCGCGCCCCGTCGGGGCGGTGAGGGTATAGTGGTAGCCTGACTGCATCTTGTCGCGGACGATGACGGTGCGTGGCTTCATGGCGGATCATTCCGGCGGAGGACATTGCGGCAGGGAGATACCGCTTGAGGTGGCGCGTTGAGAATTACCACGCAGCGGGGAGCCGCATGAGCAAAATTGCCATTGGGGGAGGCTCTTCGCTGAGCGGACGTTACAGCGCGGCGAAAAGCGTCAGCAATGCTGCGCGAGGTCGAGGCTTGGGGCACGAGGCCGGCTCGTCTACTGCCGCAAATCTCCGTATTCCGGATGCGTCGTCATATAGCGGGCGACGAAGCCGCACAGCGGGCGCACCTTGAGGCGCTCGGCGCGGGCGAGGTCGAGCATGCCGCGCACCAGCGCCGAGCCGAGGCCGCGGCCCTTCAGCGCCGCGGGCACTTCGGAATGCAGCACCGTCAGTACGCCGTCCGCGCGCCGGTAGGTGGCGAAGGCCACGCCGGCGCCGGTGTCCATCTCGAAACGGTTCAGGGCGGGATTGTCGCGAACCTCGGCCATGGCGTTACACGCGTCCTTCATCAGGGATGTTCAAGACGATGCCGCAGGCCTTGCAGTGCACCGCGTCGGCGTCGTGACGCTGCAGGCCGCAATCGGGGCAGGGGAAGCGGACCTTCGACGGGTGAAGCAGCGCGCGTGCCAGATTGAAGAACAGCGTTACGCCGGCCAGCATGATGGCCACCGAGATCAGCCGGCCCGCCGTGCCGGTGAGCACGATGTCGCCGAAGCCGGTGGTGGTCAGCGCGGTGACGGTGAAATACAGCGCGTCGGCGTAATGGTTCACCTGCGGGTTGGTGAAGTGCTGGGTCTCGTAGACGAGCCCTGTCATCACGAAAATGAACACCAGCAGATTGAACACCGCGATGACGACTTCCTCGTGGTGACGGAAGAAGCGGCTGTCGGCACGCATCCGCACCAGCAGCGCATAGGTGCGCAGCAGCCGCAGCGTGCGTAAAATGCGCAAGAAGCCTGCGCCCTCGCCGACGATCGGCGCCAGGAAGGATATGATGGCGGCGATGTCCGCCCAGGTGACCGGATGCATCAGGTCGCGCCACGGCGCCCGGCTGATGAACAGGCGGGCACTGAAGTCGGCCAGGATCAGCAGCCCGAGGATGACGTCGATGACGCCGATGACAGGCCAGCGCGGCATGAACGAGGTGGCGACGATGAACACCACGGTGAAGACATCGAAGGCCAGCAGCGCGTAGCGGAAGCGGGTGCCGGCCGGTGTCGCGGCCTCGTAGAGTCGCCGCAGTTCCAGCTTCCATAGCTCGACGCGGGTCAGCGGATGATCGGGCTGGCCCAACTCCGGCGTCGGGACCGGCTCTGCCTTCGGCTTGGTCTTGGGCGCTGATTTGGCTCTGGCCACGCGAACCGGCTTCCTTGATCCCGGCGTCCCGCGCCGCAGCCTGAATATGAGGTCCGGGCGCTGCCTTGTCACCTCGCGCGGCACCGCGACCCGAACGCGGAACCGTTGCTTCCGCAATGCCTTCGCGCGCTCATCGCCACCATAGTGCTCGCACACCCAAGGGCCATCCCGCAGTGCGGGACAAGTTAAGGTTGCATGAATTTAGAGAGGGTATTATTGATATATGCACGTAAAAAGGGAGGAGGGGTTCTATGCCACAGGCGAATTATCCGAGCTTCAGCGCCGACGCGATCAATCAGGCCCTGGAGGCGGCGCAACGGCACAGCCAGGCGCGCATGCTCACGGCCGTCAATCACGAGACGCCTCTCGACGACGGCGCACTGAAGGTTTCGGCAAGCTGCATCAGCGTGACGGTCCAGAACGGCCAGGTGTGCCTCAATCTCCCGCTGGGGATTGGCAGCGTTTGTCTGCCTATTCCTTCGGGCATACCCAATGGGACGGCGTGCCAGGCCTGTATCGACATCTGTACGAAATGGGGCATCCCATGCGGTGTCGAAGCCAGTGTCTCGGTCGCCGGCCATGTCGTTGTCAGCAAGGGCTTCGGTTGCAGCTGCTAGGCCGAAGGGCGCGTGGGGGAGATGCTGGAAGCGGCGGCCGGCCGCGGCGCGTGCCGTAACCCACCATACGATGCTGCGATCTGTTCGGTGGGTTACGCGCCTGCGGCGCTAACCCAACCCACCGGCTGCGCGCTACTTCTCGACCTTGCCGCCGGCCTCGACCCAGTCCTTGAAGCCGCCGAGATTGTAGACCGTTGAGTAGCCCATATCCTTGAGCAGCTTGCCAGCGAGTGCGGCGCGGCCGCCCGAGGCGCAATGCAGGATGACGGGCTTGTCGAGGCTGAGCGACTTTTCCGCCGTCGGCGCCGAGAGGTCGGCCTTGAACTCGAGCGAGCCGCGCGGGATGTGCACGGAGCCCGCGGCCTTGCCGGTCTGCGCCAGCTCGGCCGAGTCACGAATGTCGATCAGCACGGCGTCACCTTTGCCGACCATCTCGATCGCATCCTTGCCGGAGATCTTCGGCACGACGGCGTTGGCGGCATCGACGAGGGACTTGGCGGTGACGGGCATAGGGGGCTCCTGGGCATGAAGGACGATGGGCAGTGCGGGGCAGGCGGCAGGACCATCAGTCGCGATTGAAATCGTACCAATGGGACAACGGGCGCTTGATGATAAACCATACATCCTGCGCGCCGTGCCATCCCTTTTCCGAGAACGACAGCACGGTCAGATCGTCGCGGCCGGCGATATAGTTGACCATCCAGTGGGGATGGATCCAGGTCATGCCATAGGCCTGCGTCCAGGAATAGTCGACATATCCCAGTCCGGAAATGGCGTATTGCTTCATGGCCCGATCAAAACGGTCGCCTTCAATGAAGGAGAACATATTGTTCTGAGTCCATATGGCGCCTCTGCCGCAGGTGGTAATGCCGAGGATGCCGTCAGCACTCAAGGCGTTCGTCAGGAGATCCAGAAGGTCGATAACCTTCGCGCTGTCCAGGTGCGTTGCGAGCGACCCGCACCAGATGAGATCGAATTTTCGATCGAATTGTACTTCGCGCAAATCCGGCTTGGACAGGATGGGCTTTGCTCCCCACTGCTGTTGGCAGAATGCGATTCCCGATTCATTGGTGTCTCCCGCGAACAGTTCTGCATTCGGAAATGCTGTGTGAAGAAACCGCATGACGCGGCCGTGCCCGCTGGGGAAGTCCAGGATGGCATTCGGTGCAGGGACATCCGCGGCCACCAGCGCGTTGATCATCAGTTTCAGCGCGCAGCGGCCGCCATACATGTAATGCTGTCGATGGTAGGAATTGTCGATCTTGTCGTTGGTCCGCAAGCCGTTCCACATTTCGTCATCGATAGCGATCGCGAGACTCGAGTCGACATAGGCCTTCTGCAAGCGCTGCATATGCTCGATGCGCCGGTCCGTCATTGTGTTGAGCAAATTCACGTCGGGGCGATACGGATATTCCTGTTCGCTCACCAGCCTGGGTATTTCCGGTTTGGTTGACGTCGTGTTGAACAGAGCCAAGTCCGCCCCCCTCATGGCACGCTGCCTGAGATTATGGCCGCCGCCGCAATAAAGGTATGCCGGTGCACTTTGGTGCGCAATGGCATGGCCAGCGGCCAGCGGCCAGCCCGCGCGCCATCCGCCTTTGCCTGACGGGCTCCGGCGGGGTGTGTGGAGGGTGTTGGGAGAGGAGGAGAGGGAGAGGGAGCAGTACGGAGAGCCGCTATTTTATGAGGGAGTCGTAATCGGCGTGGGAGCCGATTCAGAACCAGACCAGATCGCCATCTTTTCCACAGCGAGAGCGCGGGGCGAAGGCCGACGCACGCCGACCAGAAGCGCCCGGCTTTCTTCTTGTCAGCCAGCGCGCGAATGGCGTCGGGTAGCTTCGCGTAAGCCTGCCAAAAGGCGGGGCTGGCGACATGCCTCATAGCTTGCGGGTACGGCCCTGGGCGTGATCGGCGAGGGCCTGTTGGGCGAGGCGCTCGAGCGCGCCAGCTTTGGCGTCGCGCTCGATCTTCTCATCGAAGCGCGCAGCATCGAACGCCTCGGACCAGTCGCTGAATTTCGCGAGTAATTCAGCTTTGAAGCCGCGATTTTTCATGGTCGCGCCTGGCCCGTCGAAGACGGCATTACGCCCGGGCGTTCCACCCCGTACAACCTGTGGTAACGTAACGCTCGGACATGGCGGGGAGGGGCGCATGCCGGAACAACGACACGACACCTGGCGCGTGTGGATCGCGCCGAAAGTGCAACCGCGCGGCTTCGGCCTGGTTCTGATGCCGAGCCGCGGCGGCGTCGAGCCGGCGCCGGGCTGCCTCGCGGCCGTGGTGATCGACGAAATGGAAAACGACCCGGCCGGGGCCTACTGGAAATTATATCTGCGCAACGGCGACACCTTCACGCCGCCGGCGCCGCCGCCGCCGGACAGCGAGTTCTGTCTGATCCACGAGCGCAGCGGGGCCTATCTGATGTTTCCCTACGATGACGGCGGCCCGGGCGGCCGCATGATGATCAAGGAACGCAACTCGGTCCAAAGCATGATGGATTCCCAGTTCGCGCTCAACCGCGGGCTCTGGTTCGACTCGCTCGGCGGGCCGCTGCTGTGTCTCAAGAATTATCGGGGCGAATATGTGCTGGATGTCGCCGGCGCGCGCATGGAGCCGAACGCGCCGGTGGTCGGCTGGCGCTGGAATGGCGACGACAACCAGCAATGGGTGATGTCCTATTCCGGCCTGACCTAGACGCTTCGGGACAGGGTCGGAAAGGTCGGCCGCAGGGGTCAGTCAAGTCGACCGCGGCAGAACCCCGCGTTGGAAATCGCCGTTTCGGAGCTCGTGTGTCATGGCGAGAAAATCCCGTCCGATCAATTTGCCGGCGCCATATCTGAAGCGGCTGTGGCTGGAACCCGAACGGATCGCCGATCCCGAGGTGTACCCGTTCTGCCTGCCGTTCCTGCGCGACGGCTTCGAACTGGCGTGCGACAACGCGATCACCATCATCGTCGGCGAGAACGGCACCGGCAAATCGACGCTCCTCGAAAGCATCGCCGCGCTCGCCGGTTACGACGAGGCGGGCGGCGGCAAAGGCTATCGGCCGGTTGATCATTCGCGCGCGCTCGAGAAGACCGGCGGCCAACTGTCGAAGGCGCTGCGCGCGAGCTGGCTGCCGAAGATCACCAATGGCTGGTTCTTCCGCGCCGAGAGTTTTTTCACCGTGGCGCGCTATCTCGACGAGGCTGCGCTTGAGCCTCTGAGCGGGCCGGCGCCCGATTTCCTGTCGCATTCGCACGGCGAAGGCTTCCTGCGGTTCTTTCAGGAGCGCTGCCAGCGCCAGGGCATCTTCATTTTCGACGAGCCGGAGTCGGCGCTGTCGCCGTCGCGGCAGATCGAGTTTCTGAAATTGATGCAGGCGATGGAGCGCTCCGGCATCTGTCAGGTGATCATGGCGACGCATTCGCCGCTGCTGATGGCCTATCCCGGCGCGCGGCTGCTGCTGCTGACCCGCGGCGGGCTCACCCCGGTGCGGGTGGAGGACACCGAGCACTTCCGCACCCTGCAGGAGTTCTGTGCCGCACCGGCGGGGTTTGTGGACGGGGTGTTGGGGGGTAGAGGTAGCAATACGAAGAGCCGCTAGTTTATGAGGGAGTCGTAATCGGCGTGGGAGCCGATCCAGAACCAGACCAGATCGCCATCTTTTCCACGGCGAGAGCGCGGGGCGAAGGCCGACGCGCACCGACCAGAAGCGTCCGACTTTCTTGAGCTCAATGACGGATGCTGAGGATTTTCTTTCAGCAGCGCGTAATTCTTGTCGGCCAGCGCGCGAACGGGATCGGGAAGTTTCGCATAAGCCTGCCAGAAGGCGGGGCTGGCGAAGTGCCTCATAGTTCGCGGCTGCGGCCCTGGGTGTGATCGGCGAGGGCCTGCTCGGCGAGGCGCTCGAGCCTGCCGGACTCGGCGTCTCGCTCGATTTTCTCATCGAAGCGCGCGGCATCGAACGTGTCGAACCAGTCGCGGAATTTCGCGAGCTGCTCCGGCGGGAGTTTCGAGACGGCTTTTTCGAGGTCTGAGAGGGTCATGGCGGGAATATAGCGTCGAGGGCAGGATTTGTCATGGCCGGGTCTTTCTCTGCCCCATGCACTGAATTCGTCATGGCCGGGCTTGTCCCGGCCATCCACGCCTAATTGCTTTGATTGGTCGAAGACGTGGATGCCCGGCACAGGGCCGGGCATGACGGAGAACGTGCTCTATTTGCGCCATGAAGCGAGCCATCCCCCAGCCGGGCCGTCTGCTCAAACGCGAGCTTGTTGCGCGCAAGCTGTCCGCCAATCGGCTGTCGCTCGACATCGGCGTACCGTCCGGCCGTATCACCGACATTCTCAATGGACGGCGGACAATCGCCCCCGACACCCCGGTGCGGCTCGGCCGTTACTTCGGCAACAGCCCGCAGTTCTGGCTCGACTTCAGAGCCAGAATGACATCGGATGAGCGGGAGAAGCGCGGCGAGATCGAGGAGCGGGTGAGTCCGGCGGACGAGCGCCAGTCTAGGGAACATTAATGAATGAACGTATGCTTCCGATTAGAATATCAAAGGTCTGTTTTTCCGCCTTTCTGATTGCTCCATTTCGCTGGAATATCCCTTTAGCATGAATGACGTCGGTTTCTCTACCTCGTTCGTCTCGCTTGTATTTGTCTCTGATATCGTCGCGTCTCAACAGATACAAAGCGATTTCTTCTTGGCGATCCGATCGCAATGCAAGTTGGGACTCGAATAAATCTCTCTTGTCGCCATCATATAGTGCCGCGCATTTGATGCCCAATTCGACACATAAATCGATCCATGACGAAATATTGCCGGCGCCACCACAGCCGTATCCCATCAAGGGCAAGGCCGATTGGTCCAGTGTTTCTAAATAATTTGAAATGTATTGCACATCGTCTGGCCCTTCGACGAGAACGGCTTCGTCAGAGAAGAACAGCTCTTTGCATACCGTATCGAAGTATTTTCGGCTCGTTATGTTACCGTGAGCGTGGCGTTCAATTGCACGCAGTGTTTCTCGCTTGGCGGTTCTAATCTGCGATGCGCCTTTGTCATCCAGAAATAGTCGGATAAGCCGTCCGTTACGGCATATGTCTTTCCACGCAATAAAGTGCGGCGAGTGAGTGACAACTAAGATTTGCTTTGTGCCACTATGTTCAATCAGCAAATTATAGAGATTCTTCTGCAGTTGCGGATGAAGCGATAGCTCAGGCTCGTCGATCACGATGCAGCTATTGGCTGCCGAGGTAGAAAGGGAGTACGAAATCCGAATTGAGTTTATAAGTCCATCGCCGGTATCTGATATGGGATGCCAGCGTCCCGAGGCGCTTTGAAAACGGAGAACATCCCTTCCGCTAATATTATCAGCGTTGATATTTGTAATGCGGGGGTCAATCTTACGTAGCAACTCAAGAAAGCACGTCCCTTTTTCCGAGTTTAACGGCAGCGATGCGATTAAGTTGGCGAGATTAGAGTCGAAGTATCCTTGATTGCTGCGACGGTTCAAAAAATCATTGTGCTCGTAGGCACCAGCATTGAGCGAAGTCGAAGCGTTAAATTCTGAAATGAACGGACGGCGAGAGGGGATGTAGCGGAAGCTGTCCTGCGAAATCGCAGCTTGTCCTGTCTTTTGAAAAAGCCCGCCGGTCCCTGATGTATCAATTGAAATGTCAGAGACTGCCGTTTTGCCGCTATCCCCAATAACTAGCCACTCGATTTGTGCAATTGGACGGTCAGGATCGTGGCGCGCTTCTTGGCCGATTGTCATCCGTTGCTCTGACGATGCCAGGTCCCGGATTAGCTTGAGAAGCGTACTTTTTCCGCTGTTATTCTTGCCAACTAAAACATTATAGCCGCTCCCCGGGGCACCATTCGGACGACAGAAGTCTAAATGCTGTGTGTCAAAATAGGATCGCGATTGTCCAATCCGCAGGTTCTGAAGCATCTAAATACACCTTGTGGCCACAATTAATTTTTGACGGTCCTTAAGGGTCCTCTCGAAGAACGGCCCTTACTCCACCGCCTGCTGCCCTTCTTCCGCTTGTTCTCTTTCCGCGCCAATACCGGCTTCAGGAACCGCCCGGTATAACTCCGCGCCACCTTGCCGATGTCCTCCGGCGTGCCTTGCGCCACGATCTCGCCGCGCTACTTCGCCGCCAGGCGTCAACTCAAACACGCGGCGGTGCTTGGCGGCCTCGGCAATGTTGCCGGCGCGCAGTGCGAGGCGGACGGTGTCGAGCTTGGTCACATCGGCGGGCGCGAGGTAGGGCGACCACGCAGTGTCGTCCTCAATCAACTCGACCGGGACCTCGGCGCAGCACCTGCCTTCGTGGATGAAGGTGATGCTTTTGCGCGTCATGTGCCATTCGCCGGGCGCGTGACGGGAGGCTCACGCTTTATCGTCCCGTTCGCGCAGAACATCGCGCATGGCGTCGGCAACGATTTTGGGCAGATCGCGGGTGAGCGTGTCCACTTTCGTTTCGACGCCACCCAGCCGCGTTTCGACCCGGTCGAGCTGCGTCTTGACGGCGGCAAGGTCCTCGCCATTGCGACGCGTTTGTTCGAGAATATGACGCGTCACGATTATCTCGCCGTCGACCTCGCGCTCGAGAACGCCGACGCGGGCGTCGAATTCCTCGCGGGTCACGTTGTTCGGCATCGGACAGCCCCGTTCATCGGACGGCAGTGTAGCACAGGTTGCAGGTTGCGTCACTGTTTCTCACCGCGCGAACGGCCTTCCACCCCACCCGGCGCGCTGATGCGCGCCACCCTCCGACAGAGCGCGCCTATCACCTTGGCCACATCCTCCGGCGTGCCTTGGGCGACGATCTCGCCGCGCTACTTCGCCGCTACAGGCGTCAACTCAAACACGCGGCCGTGCCTGGCGGCCTCGGCAATGTTGCCGGCGCGTAGTGCGAGGCGGACGGTGTCGAGCTTGGTCACATCGGCGGGCGTCAGGTAGGGCGACCACGCCGTATCGTCCTCGATCAACTCGACAGGGACTTCGGCGCAGTACTTACCTTCGTGGATGAATTCCAGTCGTTGGCGTGTGTGCATGCCGGCACTGCCTTGGCTCGGCTCACGCCTTGCCATCGCGTTCGCGCAACACTCCGCGCATCACATCGGCGACGATGACGGGGAGGGCCTTTGCCAGGCCATCGACCCTTACGTCGATCTTTCGCTCGATGCTGTCGAGTCTTGCGTCCACGCGGTCGAACCGGGTGTCGTGCTCGCGGAATTTCCGGTCGGTCTTTTCCTCAAACCGGAGCAAATCAGTATGCACGCCCTTGACCTGCCCGGTCAGAAACCCGAACGAGCCCTCGATCTCGCTGACGCGGCGTTTCAGGTCGCGAATCTCGGCTTCGACATCCATGGCCATGACAATAATACTACCATAAATTGCGCAGGTTGAAAGCCGGTTGTCCCCACCGACTCGCTGCAGGCCGCCCTCATCCGGCGCGCGGCTAACGCCGCCCGCCACCTTCTCCCCGCAAGCGGGGCGAAGGAAAAAGAATGATCACTCCGCCGCCTGCTGCCCCTTCTTCCGCTTGTTCTCTTTCCGCGCCAATACCGGCTTCAGGAACCGCCCCGTATAGCTCCGCGCCACCTTGGCCACGTCTTCCGGCGTGCCCTGGGCGACGATCTCGCCGCCGCCGTCGCCGCCTTCCGGCCCTAAGTCGATCACCCAGTCCGCCGTCTTGATGACCTCGAGATTGTGCTCGATGACGACCACCGTGTTGCCGGTCTCGACCAGCTCGTGCAGCACTTCCAGGAGTTTCGCGACGTCATGGAAGTGCAGGCCGGTGGTCGGCTCGTCGAGAATATAGAGCGTGCGGCCGGTCGCGCGCCGCGACAGCTCCTTCGCCAGCTTGACGCGCTGCGCCTCGCCGCCGGACAGCGTCGTCGCCTGCTGGCCGACATGGATGTAGTCGAGGCCGACGCGATGGAGCAAAGCGAGCACGTCGCGCACGCGCGGCACCGCCTTGAAGAACTCCAGCGCTTCTTCCACCGTCATGTCGAGCACGTCGGCGATCGACTTGCCCTTGAACAGCACCTCGAGCGTTTCGCGGTTGTAGCGCTTGCCCTTGCAGACGTCGCAGGTGACGTAGACGTCCGGCAGGAAGTGCATCTCGATCTTGATGACGCCGTCGCCCTGGCAGGCCTCGCAGCGGCCGCCTTTGACGTTGAACGAGAAGCGGCCCGGCTCGTAGCCGCGCATCTTCGCTTCCGGCAGCGCCGCGAACCATTCGCGGATCGGCGTGAAGGCGCCGGTATAGGTCGCCGGGTTACTGCGCGGCGTGCGGCCGATCGGCGACTGGTCGATGTCGATGATCTTGTCGATGTGCTCGAGGCCCTCGATGCGGTCGTGCGGCGCCGGCGCCAGCGACGCGCCGTTGAGCTTGCGCGCCACCGACGCATAGAGCGTGTCGATCAGCAGCGTCGACTTGCCGCCGCCGGAGACGCCGGTGATGGCGGTGAACAGGCCGAGCGGAATTTCCGCGCTGACGTTCTTGAGGTTGTTGCCGCGCGCGTTGACGACCTTGATGGCGCGGCGCTTGTTGGGCTGCCGCCGCTCCGGGATCGGCACGGTCAGTTCGCCGGACAGATATTTGCCGGTCCATGACTCGGGCGCCGCGATCAGGTCGTCCATGGTGCCCTGGGCGATGATATGGCCGCCGTGA
Organism: Pseudolabrys sp.; assembly: GCA_022843325.1. Classification (GTDB taxonomy): domain Bacteria; phylum Pseudomonadota; class Alphaproteobacteria; order Rhizobiales; family Xanthobacteraceae; genus Pseudolabrys. The sequence goes on from JALHNV010000023.1 coordinate 30,392, forward strand.
ATGCCGGCGCCCGGACCGATGTCGAGCACATGGTCGGCGGTGCGGATGGCGTCCTCGTCGTGCTCGACCACGATCACGGTGTTGCCGAGGTCGCGGAGGCGTTTCAGCGTCACCAGCAGGCGTTCGTTGTCGCGCTGGTGCAGGCCGATCGAGGGCTCGTCCAGCACGTAGAGCACGCCGGTGAGGCCGGAGCCGATCTGCGAGGCGAGGCGGATGCGCTGGCTCTCGCCGCCGGACAGCGTGCCGGAGGCGCGCGCCAGCGTCAGGTAATCGAGGCCGACGTCGACCAGGAAGCGCAGCCGGTCGCGGATCTCCTTGAGGATGCGGACGGCGATCTCGTTCTGCTTGGCGGTCAGGTGCTGCGGCAGGTCGGTGACCCATTCGCCGGCCTTCTTGATCGACAGCTCGGAAATCTCGCCGATGTGCTTGCCGGCGATCTTGACCGACAGCGCCTCCGGCTTCAGGCGGGCGCCGTGGCATTCGGCGCAGGGCACATTGGTGAAATACTTCTGCAGATCCTCGCGCGCCCACTCGGATTCGGTTTCCTTGAAGCGGCGCTCAAGATTGGTGATGACGCCTTCGAACGGCTTCTTGGTGGTGTAGCCGCGCAGGCCGTCGTCGTAGACAAACTTGATGTCATCGTCGCCGGAGCCGTAGAGGATGGCGTCCTGCGTTTTCTTCGGCAGGTCCTTCCATTTGGTGTCGAGCGTGAAGCGGTAGTGCTTGCCGAGCGCGTCCAGCGTCTGCACGTAATAAGGCGACGACGATTTCGCCCACGGCGCGATGGCGCCCTTGCCGACCTTGGCGTCGCGGTCCGGGATGACCAGGTCGGCGTCGATGTGCTGCTCGACGCCGAGGCCGCCGCAGGCCGGGCAGGCGCCGAACGGGTTGTTGAACGAAAAGAGTCTGGGCTCGATTTCCGGCAGCGTGAAGCCCGAGACGGGGCAGGCGAATTTCTCGGAGAAGATCAGCCGCTCGGCGTTTTCGTTGCGGCCCTTGTTGGCCTTGGCGCCGGACGCCTTGGTGTCCGCCAGTTCGATCACCGCCATGCCGTCGGCGAGCTTGAGGCACTGCTCGAGCGAGTCCGCCAGCCGCTGGCCGATGTCGGATTTCACCACCAGCCGGTCGACCACCACATCGATGTCGTGGGTGAACTTCTTGTCGAGCGGCTTGACCTCGCCGATCTCGTGGAAGGCGCCGTCGATCTTGACGCGCTGGTAGCCCTTGCGCAGGAAGTCGGCCAGTTCCTTCTTGTACTCGCCCTTGCGGCCGCGCACGACCGGGGCCAGCACATAAATGCGGGTGCCGTCGGGCAGCGCCAGCACGCGGTCGACCATCTGCGAGACGGTCTGGCTCTCGATCGGCAGGCCGGTGGCCGGCGAATAGGGAATGCCGACGCGCGCCCACAGCAGGCGCATGTAGTCGTAGATCTCGGTGACGGTGCCGACCGTCGAGCGCGGATTCTTGGACGTGGTCTTCTGCTCGATCGAAATGGCGGGCGACAGGCCGTCGATCTGATCGACGTCCGGCTTCTGCATCATCTCGAGGAACTGGCGGGCATAGGCCGACAGGGACTCGACGTAGCGGCGCTGGCCCTCGGCATAGATGGTGTCGAAGGCGAGCGACGATTTGCCGGAACCGGACAGGCCGGTGAACACGACGAGCTGGTCGCGCGGCAGGATGACGTCGACGTTCTTGAGATTGTGTTCGCGGGCGCCGCGGATGGTGATCTGGCGCGCGTCTTGGGCCCGTTTGCTGGAAATGTCGGTCATTGCACCCACGGTTTTTGAAAGGGCCACGCAATAAAGCGCCGACCGGTTCCTTGGGGACCGGCGGCGGCTTGTCTGTCGCATGGGAACGTAGGTAGAACAGCGCCGTTTCGCTAGTCCCGGCGCGCGGTCAAATGTGTGCAGCGGGGATAACAGCCACGGCATGGTGCGCCGGTCGCAAGGCGACAAAAGCCCGCCAAACAGGGCGCCGGAATGGATTTCTCGTTTTGGTTGCGGCGGCGTCGCCTGCCATCGCATGAGACGTATGCGACCGATGCCGCATCACCACGCGTAGCGGAGGCTGCCCTTGCCGGAATAGCTTGCGGTGGTGCGCGAGAACTCGCCGTCGAACGAACCGGCCAGCGACCAGCCATTGTGCCATTTCATCTCAGCGCCGAGCGACGCCAGCGCGGCGTTCGCCGACGGCTGCGCGCCGTTCACCGTGAAGGTCGCGCCGGGCAAGGCCTGGAAGGTCGCGATGGCGCTGCGGTCTGTATTCCAGTCGTGCGCCCAGGCGGTCCTGGCCTTGAGCGTGAACACGCCGCCCTGCACCAGCATGGCTTTGTCGAATTTGACGCCGAGCTCGCCGCGTGTCGCCGTGACGGTGTTCGCTGCGTAATTCAGTGCAAAGGTGCCGGGCCCCGAAACCACCGTTTCGCCATAGGACGGCAGATAGAACGTCGTCGTCTGCACGGCGGCGTAAGGCGTGACGCCGACCATCGGCGTGGCATAACGCCAGCCGCCTTCGAGCCGCGCAGCCAAGGCCTGAGCGTTGAACGAGCCGCGCAATTGATCGGTGAGGACATTGCGATCGGTCGTCGTATCCTGCCACGAATAACCGAGCAGGCCGGCGACATAGGCCGCGCCCATCGTGTGTCTGGCATAGACCGCGGCATTGAAGATATCGGCCCTGCCGCCGCCGAGGCCGCCCTCGAGATCGAAACGCGAGCCGGCGCCGCCCAGCGCAAACCCGGCTTGGGTGTCTGGCGTGAAACGATAGGTCGCACCCACGGCCATGCCGAAAATGCGGCTCGTGGTCGCGCTGGTGCCGGCGCCGGCGTCGCCGTTGACGCGGGCGTTGCCGCCGTAGACTGAGGCCCAAACGTTCCACCGCGCGGCGAAGGACGGCGTGACAGCCTTCACCGGCATCGCTTTGGCGAAAGCATCGGCGGCTTCGCGCGCGACTTTTGTCTTCTTTTTCGGCGCATAGGCGCTCGCTTCGTCGGCATCGCTCTGCGCGAAACCGATGGCGCCACCTTGGTCGGGTCCGTCGTCAAACGCGCTATCGAAGATCGCGTTGACGAACTGTCCGGTGGCCGTGATGCCCGATTGTGCCGTGGCCGCGCCCGGCTGGCCGGCCGCTTGCGACAGGCCGTTGGCGGTGAGGCCGCCATACACCATGGGGATGCTGCCATTGGTGTTGAAGTAATGGATCAGCGCGTTGCCGACATTGTTCTGGTTGGCGTTGAGGCCGGTGCCGGGCGGCGCGACGAAACTGAGCGTAAGGTTCAAATACGCATTATTGCCGTCGTAGCTCAGGCTTGAACTAAAGCCGGACGGCAGGTTGGTATTGACCTGCGCACCGAAGGTGCCGGTCACGCCGGCGGTCGCATTGAGGATCGTATATTGCCTGGCGACATAGCTGCCGGCCGCGAAACTTGCATTCACCGTGCCCGCAAGGGCCGCCACGCCCGTCACATTGGTCCGGTCGGAGGACGATGGATCGACCTCGATGTTGTAGCTCGATCCGGCATTGAACGTCAGATTGCCATTAACCGTCAGCGTGCCGATGGAATTGCCAGGCGCCAAAGTGCCGCCCGACGCAATCGTCGTGTTGCCGACCGTGCCGGTGCCACTGAGCGTGCCGCCGTTCACGGTGAAAGCTGCGTTGCTCAAGCTGCCGTTGACCGCCAGCGTGCCGCCGCCGACAGAGAATGCCGTGATCCCTGCGTTCGTGCCCGTAAGCGTCCAGGCGCCGGTGCCGGTCTTCTGGCCGGCCTCGAACGAGGAGAGCTGGGCGACATTGAAGCTGCCCGGCCCCGTGCCGCTCAGGCCCAGCGTATCGGTGCCCGTGCCGCCGAGCACGTTGCCGTTGACGGCGGCGCCGATCACCAGTTCGAGGCGATTGGTGGCATTCGCGAACCGGATCGCCGTGCCGCCGCTGCCGGTGACAACACCGGCCGCGCCGACCGTAACCGTCGAAGCCGCGTTCGTAATGTTGATGCCAGTCGCGCCGGTCACGGTGCCGTTGGCGGTGATGGTGGTCGCACCCGTACCGTAGGTGCTCACCTGAATGCCGTAAGTGGCTCCGCTAACCATCTTGCCGGCGGCGGTAGTCACGCTAAGATCGGTGCCCGTGGCGGCATTGCGGGCGACAATGCCGACATCAGAGGTGCCGGTGACATCGCCGTTGGCGGTGACGGTGGTCGCGCCGGTGCCTAAGTTGCGCGCAAAAATGCCGTAGCTGCCGCTGACCGTCCCGCCGGCGCCGGTGGTCACGCTGAGATCGGTGCCGGTGGCGTTTCGCGCGTAGATGCCGCTAGTACTGGTGCCGGTGACACCGCCGTTGGCGGTCACTGTCAGCGCGCCCGTGCCGAAATTGCGCGCATTAATGCCGACAGTGCCGCTGACCGTCGTGCCGGCGCCGGTGGTCACGCTGAGACCGGTGCCGTTGATGTTTCTTGCGTAGATGCCGTTACTACTGGTTCCGGTGACATCGCCGTTGGCGGTGATGGTCAGCGCGCCCGTGCCGGCGTTGCGCGCATCAATGCCGACGGTGCCGCTGACCGTCGTGCCGGTGGTCACGCTGAGAGCGGTGCCGGCGTCGTTCCGCGCGTCGATGCCGCGACTGGTGGTGCCGGTAACATCGCCGTTGGCGGTGATAGTCAGCGCGCCCGCGCCCGAATTGCGTGCGTAAATGCCGTTGCTGTTGCCGCTGACCGTCGTGCCGGCGCCGGTGGTCACGCTGAGATCGGTGCCGTTGAAGTTCCGCGCGAAGATGCCGTAACCAGTTGTGCCGGTGACGCCGTTGGCGGTGACAGTCAGCGCGCCCGTGCCGTAGTTGCGCGCCAGAATGCCGGAGGTGCCGCTGACTGTCGTGCCGGCGCCGGTGGTCACGCCGAGATCGGTGCCCGTGACGGAATTGTTTGCGAAAATGCCGCTACTGGTGGTGCCGGTGACATCGCCGTTGGCGGTGATGGTCAGCGCGCCCCTGCCCAAGTTGCGCGCATAAATGCCGTCGGTAGCGCCGCGCACCGTGCCGGTGGCGGTGGTCACGCTGAGATCGGTGCCCGCGGCATTATTGCGGGCGAAAATGCCGAAACCACCGGCGCCGGTGACAGCGCCGTTGGCGGCGATGGTCAGTGCCTCGCTGCCGTAGTTGCGCGCAGCAATGCCGAAGGTGCCGCTGACCGTGCCGGCGGCGGTCACGCTGAGATTGGTGCCGGAATTCCGCGCGTAGATGCCACTTCGCGAGGTGCCGGCGACATCGCCGTTGGCGGTGATGGTCAGTGCGCCGGTACCGTCGTTGTTCGCAATAATGCCCCTGTCGCCACCGCTCACCATCGTGCCGGCGCCGGTGGTCACGCTGAGATCGGTGCCGTAGTTGCGCGCATAGATTCCATCGTTACTGGTACCGGTGACATTGCCATTGCCATTGGCGGTGACGGTGACCGCGCCGGTGCCGAAGTTACGCGCGAAAATGCCGTAGCTGCCGCCGGTCAGCACACCGTTGGTGTCGATGGTGACGCTGCCGGGCGTGCCGCCAACGTCGCCGCCGGATCTGACATAGAGCGCCACGTTGGCAGCGGTGAGCGGCGAGGCGTTGGTGTCGGTGTAGGACAGCGCGCCATCGCCGGTAATCGTTATGCCATTGCCCGCGGCGGCGTTGACGCTGAAACCGAGAAGGGTCGAGACGTCGGCGTTGTTGGCATTGATCGTCTGCGTGGTGGTCTCGGTGCCCCGAACACTGGTAGGCCCCGCTACCAACGGGATCGCATGCCCCGTACGCGCGCCGGCCATAGCCCACGGCCACCGCCATGAGCATGGTGCCTGACAGCAACATTTGCCGACGCAACGCGCCCGGTGACATAATCCCCCCAGGCACGGAATACCCGCTGTCCCAGCCGGTAGATATTATGCGGTAGCCGGTTGCGGGGTCAACCTAAAGGCGTAAGTGGGCCGAGTTCCCTCACAGCGGTTCCAAAAACAGATTCGCGTTCCCGAAACATATTGAGTTGGCTCGGAAAGCTTTATGACCGATGGGGAAAAGGAGATGAGCAAGCGTGGCCGGGAACCGTCATCCGCACCGCGCGGGGATGAAACCGCGGAACCGGCGCAGGCGGGCGCGGAGATCGCGCCGGCCGGACAGGAGACAAAGCCTGCCGAGCCGCAGACGATTCCGGCCGCGCAGCGCGTCACCTATTCCATGTCACCGGGCCTGTCCGGCTTCCTCGGCGCGCAGCGCATCGCGCTCGCGGTCTCGTCTTATCAGTCGGGCAAGTTCTATCTGTTGGGGCAGAACGTCGATGGCGGGCTCATGGTGAATGAGCGCTTCTTCCGCAAGGCCATGGGGATTTGCGTTCCCGACAAGGACACCCTCCTGCTGGCGACGCTGTTTCAGATCGTGCGGTTCAAGAACGTGCTGGAACCGGAGCAACGCATCAACGACCTGTTCGACGCCTGCTATGTGCCACGCGCAATGTCCGTCACCGGGGAGCTCGACGCGCACGATCTCGGCGTTCTCAAAGACGGCCGCGTGGTGTTCGTCAACACGCTGTACAATTGTCTCGCCACACCGTCCGAACGCCACAGTTTCACGCCGTTGTGGAAGCCGCCGTTCATCTCAAGAATCGTCAAGGAGGACCGCTGCCACCTCAACGGCCTCGCCATGGCCGACGGCGTGCCGCGCTACGTCACCGCCGTCAGCAAGTCCGACACCATCGACGGCTGGCGCGACCGGCGTGCCGACGGCGGCATCGTCGTCGATGTGCAGTCGGGCGAGATTGTCGCCGGCGGGCTGTCGATGCCGCATTCGCCGCGGATGTATCGCGGCCGTCTCTGGCTGCTGAACTCAGGGACGGGCGAGCTCGGCTGGGTCGAGCCGGGCTCCGGCGGCGGCGCGGCCAAATTCCACGCGCTCGCGTTCTGCCCCGGCTTTCTGCGCGGGCTCGCCTTCCACGGCAATCATGCCTTCGTCGGATTGTCGAAGCCGCGTTACGAGCGCTTCGAGGGCCTCGCGCTCGATCGGACGCTCACGGAGGCCGACTCCGAGCCATGGTGCGGCGTGCAGGTGATCGACCTCAAGAGCGGGGCCTGTGTGCACTGGTTCCGCCTCGACGGCGCGGTGAGCGAACTCTACGACCTCGCCGTCATTCCCGGCGTGACACGCCCGATGGCGTTGGGCTTCGCCAGCAACGAGATTCTCGGACTGATCACACACGATCCGCTGGCGCCACTGACCTAACCGTTCAGCGCGCCGGATCGGGCCGCTGCTGTGCCATGCAACACCGTCGGCCCGGCAGGCACGAATGGGCTTGTAAAAGCACCGGATCGCGACTAGAACATAAAGAGAACGACGAGCGCGAGGCCGCTCTCCGGGGCGCAGATAGATCGGACGGCCCTGTGGATTAGGGGCAATCGGGGTTGCCGCAGCAAGGCCGGGGACTAGGGTGACAGGTTAATTCTGTGGGCCGCGCACGGCGGCGGCCCCGCAACGGCGAGCGGCGCGGACGGCTGACAGTCACCGCGCATCGCCATCTGGAGAGCAACATGGCTGGTAGCGTCAATAAAGTCATCCTGATCGGCAATCTCGGCGCCGATCCGGAAATCCGCCGCACGCAGGACGGCCGGCCGATCGCCAATCTGCGCATCGCGACCTCGGAAAGCTGGCGCGACAAGAACACCGGCGAGCGCAAGGAAAAGACCGAGTGGCACCGCGTCGTCATCTTCAATGAGGGCCTGTGCAAGGTCGTCGAGCAGTACGTGAAGAAGGGCTCGAAGCTCTACATCGAAGGCGCGCTGCAGACCCGCAAATGGCAGGACAAGGACGGCCAGGACCGCTATTCGACCGAAGTCGTGCTGCAGGGCTTCAACTCGGTGCTGACCATGCTCGACGGCCGCGGCGGCGGTGCGGGAAGTTCGGCCGGTGGCGACGACGATTTCGGCTCCAGCGGCCCGAGCGTGTCGCGCGAGCGCAAGCCGGCGATGGCCGGCGCCGGCAAGCGCGACGACATGGACGACGAGATCCCGTTCTGACGGGACGTCACTTGGCCGGTTTGACGCGTGCCTCGCGGTGCATGGCGCGCAGCCGCGTCGCCAGCACCTTGTCGATGCGGCGGCCGTCGAGATCTATCACCTCGAAGCGCCAGCCATAGGCGTTGATGACCTCGCCGGTTTTCGGCAGGTGGCCGATATGAGCCAGGATGAAACCGGCCAGCGTCTCGTAATCGCGGCGCGGCGGCAGCGTCAGGCCGAGGTGTTCGGCCATCTCGTCGGCCGGCAGCGCGCCGGCCAGCAGCCATGAGCCATCGGGGCGCTGGAACGCCTCCGGATCGTCGCCGCCGGCGTCGGCCTTGAACACGCCGACGATCGCTTCCAGCATGTCGGCCGGCGTGATGATGCCTTCGAAGTGGCCGTACTCGTCGTAGACCAGCGCCATCGGCACGTCGGCATTGCGCAGCACCGACAGCACATCGAGCGCGTCTGCGGCGTCGAGCACGACCGGCGCGGGCCGGACATGGGCGCGGACGTCGAGCGGCTTGCGCGACAGCGCGGTCGCCAGCAGTTCGCGCGTCTGCACGACACCAAGCAGGGTGTCGACCGACTCGCCGGCCGGCAGCCGCGAATGCTGGGTCTTCCTCAGCTTGTCGCGGATGACCTTGTCGCTGGCGGTGAGGTCGATCCAGTCGACATCGGTGCGCGGCGTCAAGACGCCGGCGACGGTGCGGTCGCTGAGCCGCATCACGGCGGTGATCATCTTGCGCTCGTCGGACTCGATGACGCCGGCGGTTTCGGCTTCGGCGATGATGGTCCTGATTTCCTCGTCGCTGACGCCGCCGTCCGATGGCTTGTCCTGACGCAACAACTTGAGCAGCGCCCGGCCGGAAACGTCGAGCAGCCAGACCAGCGGTTTGCCGATCCGCGCCAGCACCGTCATGGCCGGCGCCACGCGCGCGGCGACGCGTTCCGGATTGCGCAAGGCGATCTGCTTGGGGACGAGTTCGCCGACGATCAGCGAGGCGTAGGTGATCAGCGCCACGACAATGCCGACGCCGGCGGGCTCCGCAACAAAGCGCGGTACGCCGAGACCGGCCAGAACCTCAGTCATGCGAACGCCGAGGGTCACGCCCGATACGGCGCCCGACACGACCCCGACCAGCGTGATGCCGATCTGGACCGTCGACAGAAACCGGCCGGGATTTTCGGCCAGCGCCAGTGCGCGCCGCGAGCCGTAGACGTTACGGTCGATCAGCGTCTTCAGGCGCGCCTGCCGCGACGAAACGATCGCCAGTTCCGACATGGCGAGCAGACCGTTGATCACGATCAGCGCGGCGACGGCGAGAATTTCGATATAGACCATCTGACCTTTGTTCCGTTAGGCGGACATCGCCGCGCGCACGCCGTCGATGACGAATTGCACCGCCAGCGCTGCGAGCAGTACCCCAAACAGCCGCGACAGCACGATATTGGCAGTATTGCCGAGCATCCGCGCGATCGGGGTCGCCAGCACAAAGACGATAAAGCACACCATCAGCACCATGGCGATGACGCCGAGCAGCAGGCCCAGCCGCGCCGGGTCTCCGGCGTCGCGGCCGGCCAGCAACACGGTGGCCGTAATGGCGCCGGGGCCCGCCATCAGCGGAATGGCAAGCGGGAAGGCGGCGATGTTGCGCACGTGCTCCTCGACCGCTTCCTCGGCCTGACGCGACTGGCGTTCGGTGCGCACGCCGAACACCATCTCCGAGGCGATCGAAAATAGCAGCAGGCCGCCGGCAATGCGAAACGCCGGCAGCGAGATCGACAGCGTGCGCAACAGCCAGTCGCCGATCAGCGCGCTGCCGGCCAGAATGGCGGCTGCGATCAGGCAGGCGCGCAGCGCAACATTGCGGCGGGTCTTCGCCGGCAGATCGCTGGTAATGCCGAGGAAGGCCGGTACCAGGCCGAGCGGATCGACCACGACCAGCAGCGTGACCAGCGCGGAGATGATGAATTCGAACGGCATAAGGCGATCTTACGCTCCTCGTTTCCGGGGCGCAGGCGGGGCGAAAATCATGCCGCCGGGGGATGCAGCCCATGGTTCGCGCCAGTCCCGGACACCTCCCTATAACTGATTGTTTTATCGAATGAAATAAGCCTGTTTCAGCAGGGCTTTGCGGTAGCAAAGCGGTCTTGAATCAGTTACAAACCGCCAGCTTCGAACCGTTTTTCGGGATCCCCATCTTGGCCGACACTGATACTCCCAAATCCGGGGACGGAAGTCCCTCGGACGTGCGTCCGGTCTCTATCACCGACGAAATGAAGCGCAGCTATCTCGATTACGCCATGAGCGTGATCGTGTCGCGCGCGCTGCCGGATGTGCGTGACGGCCTCAAGCCCGTGCACCGGCGCATTCTCTATTCGATGCACGAACAGGGCCACACGCCCGACAAGAAATACGTCAAGTCGGCGCGCGTCGTCGGCGACGTGATGGGCAAATATCACCCGCACGGCGACAGCGCGATCTATGACGCGCTGGTGCGCATGGCGCAGGACTTCTCCATGCGCCTGCAGTTGATCGACGGGCAGGGCAATTTCGGCTCGGTTGACGGCGATCCGGCGGCGGCGATGCGTTACACCGAGTGCCGTCTGGCGAAGCCGGCGATGGCGCTGCTCGACGACATCGACAAGGACACCGTCGACTTCCAGGAAAACTACGACGGCAGCGAGCATGAGCCGGCCGTGCTGCCGGCGCGGTATCCCAATCTTCTCGTCAACGGCGCCGGCGGCATCGCCGTCGGCATGGCGACCAATATTCCGCCGCACAATCTCGGCGAAGTCATCGACGCCTGCATGGCGGTCATCGACGATCCCGCCATCAGCACCGACGATCTGATCAAGATCGTACCGGGACCGGACTTCCCGACCGGCGGCATCATCCTCGGCCGCGCCGGCATTCACAGCGCCTACCACACCGGCCGCGGTTCGGTGATCATGCGCGGCAAGGTCGCCTTCGAGACCATCCGCAAGGAACGCGAAGCGATCATCGTCAGCGAGATTCCGTACCAGGTGAACAAGGCCACCATGGTCGAGCGGATCGCCGAACTGGTGCGCGACAAGAAGATCGACGGCATTTCCGACCTGCGCGACGAGAGCGACCGCGACGGTTACCGCGTCGTGATCGAGCTGAAGCGCGATGCCGAACGCGACGTCGTGCTGAATCAGCTTTACCGTTTCACGCCGCTGCAATCGAGCTTCGGCGTCAACACCGTGGCGCTCGACGGCGGCCGCCCGCTGGTCATGACGCTGAAGGACCTGCTGGTCGCCTTCGTCGCCTTCCGCGAGGAAGTGGTGTCGCGGCGCACCAAATTCCTGCTCAACAAGGCGCGTGACCGCGCTCACGTGTTGGTGGGTCTGGCGATCGCCGTCGCCAATATCGACGAAGTGATCAAGCTGATCCGCGCCTCGGCCGACGCCAAGGAGGCGCGCGAGGCCTTGATGGCGCGCGACTGGCCGGCCAAGGACATGATCAACATGGTGCTGCTGATCGACGATCCGCGGCACAAGGTGTCGCCGGAAGGCAATACCCGGCTGTCGGCCGAGCAGGCGCAGGCGATCCTCGATCTGCGGCTGCAGCGCCTGACCGCGCTCGGCCGCGACGAGATCAAGGAAGAGCTGGACAAGCTGGCCGCCGAGATCGCCGATTACCTGGAAATCCTGCGCTCGCGCGCGCGCATCCAGACCATCATCAAGGACGAACTGAGCAAGCTGAAGGAACAGTTCGCCACGCCGCGGCGGACCGAAATCGCCGAGGCGATCGGCGACCTCGACGACGAGGACCTGATCCAGCGCGAAGACATGGTCGTGACCGTCTCGCATCTCGGCTACGTCAAGCGCGTGCCGCTGTCGACGTACCGGGCGCAGCGCCGCGGCGGCAAAGGCCGCTCCGGCATGCAGACGCGTGACGCCGATTTCGTGTCGCGGCTGTTCGTCGCCTCGACCCACACGCCGGTGCTGTTCTTCTCGTCGGCGGGACAGGTCTACAAGGAAAAAGTCTGGCGGCTGCCGCTGGCGGCGCCGCAGGCACGCGGCAAGGCGATGATCAACATCCTGCCGCTCGATCCCGGCGAGACCATAACCTCGATCATGCCGCTGCCCGAGGACGAGACGAGCTGGGCCAATCTCGACGTCATGTTCGCCTCGACCAAGGGCACGGTCCGCCGCAACAAGCTGTCGGATTTCGTCGACGTGCGCCGCTCCGGCATCATCGCCATGAAGCTGGCGGAAGGCGAAGGCATTGTCGGCGTGCAGATCTGCACCGAGAAGGACGACGTGCTGCTGACCTCGAACGGCGGCCAGTGCATCCGCTTCCCCGTGACCGACGTGCGCGTCTTCACCGGACGCACCTCGATGGGCGTGCGCGGCATCGCGCTCGACAGCGACGACCGGCTCATCTCGATGACGATACTCCGCCACACCGACGCCACGTCGGAAGAGCGCGCGGCCTATCTCAAGCGTGCCAGCGCCATCCGGCGCGGCACCGGGGCCGAACTCGAAGCATCGGCGCTGCCCGAGGCCGAGGAGGCGCCGGACACCGCCGACGTCGCCAATATCGAACTCGGCGAGCAGCGTTATGTCGAAATGTCGGAAGCCGAGCAGTTCGTGCTGACGCTGTCGGAACGCGGCTACGGCAAGCGGTCGTCGTCCTACGAATACCGGATCACCGGCCGCGGCGGCAAAGGCATCGTCGCCATGGATATCTGGGAGAAGTCCGGCGGCACCTTCAAGCTCAAGCCGAAAATCGGCCGGCTGGTCGCCTCGTTCCCGATCGAAGAAGACGACCAGGTCATGCTGGTCACCGACGCCGGCAAGCTGATCCGCACGCCGGTCGCCGGCATCCGCATCGCCGGGCGCTCGACGCAGGGCGTGATTGTGCTGGACACCGCGGATGACGAACGCGTGGTGTCGGTCGAACGGCTCAGCGAGGATGAGACGGAGTAGTTTCTTCCCTCGCCCCGCCTTGCGGGGAGGGGCGAAGGAGAACCCATGAACCTCGAACTGTTCTCCGCCTTCGTGCTTTTGACCGTCATCCTGGTGCTGACGCCGGGGCCAATCGTGACGCTGGTGATCTCGACCGCGGCGACGCGCGGGGTGCGCGCCGGGTTGATCACGGTGGCCGGCAGCACGCTCGGCAATGCCATCCTGATCACGGCCATCGCGCTCGGCCTGAACCTGGTCATTCAGCACGCCGGCGTC
>JALHNV010000024.1 GCA_022843325.1 Pseudolabrys sp.
GCGCGCGCCGGCGCCTTGCCGCGACCGCCCGGACGCGCAGCCGCTCCCCGGCCTTCGTCGGCCGAACGCTGCCGGTCCTTGCGGCTGCCGGTGCGTGCTTTCGAGCCCGGCTTGCCGCCGCCAAAACCGCCTTTGCGCATTCTCATGTCAGTTCATCCATTGCGGCCCGGAAGCCGTCGAAACATTCACCCGCGGCGATTCCGCGAGGTGTGAAATACCGCCAAAATCCTAACGACGCCGTCACCGATCCGATGAACGACAATGTAAGGCAGGTCAGGCACCGACAGGATCCGCGTCTGTCGCGGCCCTTGGCGGCCCGACCGCGGAAGTGTGGCGAGGCGATCAACCGCCGCCCGAATCCGCCACACCGTTCCGTCTGCGGCTTGCGGATTATCCTCTGCTATATAGTCGCGAATGGCCTGCAAATGCCGAAGCGAACGGCGTGAGTACACCAACTTCATTTCTTGAACTTGGCAAAGAACGCCTCAACCTCTTCGTCGCTCGCAACATCATCGTCGTCCAGCGCCTTTTCGACTTCCGCCACCTGAGCCGGCGTCAGCCATGTCCCTGTTTCCAGGGCGTCCACATAATCTATGAGGAGACGCGCAGCCTCCTGCTGCTCTTCGTCCGGAAGGGCTCTGACCTTGGTCAGGGCCTCATCGAGCCGTTTATTCATCGTTGCGGTCCTCGCGCGGACCGACTCTAGCAAATTCGGCTCGAAAAATCGACGTTCCTCGTCAGGGGCATCGCCGCAGATCGCCCCGCGTCGCCCGGTTCCAGGTCACCTGGAGCCTGCCGCGCACCGGCTGCATCGACACCGGAATGGCGCGTTCGCCGCCCGTACCCCAGCAAAACGCCTGGATATGGACCGTGTCGCCGGTCTTATACATGCGTCCGACCCGGCACGTATCGCCCAGCCAGCGCACGGCATAGCTGGTTACGACCAGCGGCGACAGGGCCGGCGTCGCGCCATCGCCCCAGCAGCGCGCCGGATCGGCCGCCCAGCGGCCGTGGATCGTTTCCGCGGCCTCCAGCGGCGCTGCGCCCAAGATTGCCGCAACTGCCGCCACGACGGCGCGGCCACCCCGCCTCATGACCCGTCCCGCTCCTTCCGGAGCTTGGCCCAGTAATCCAGGCGCTTGCGGATCTCGCGCTCGAAGCCGCGCTCGGGCGGATTGTAGAACTGCTGCCGCGGCAGCGCGTCGGGGAAGTAGTTCTGACCGGAAAACGCCTCGTCGGTATCGTGGTCATAGGCATAGCCGCGGCCATAGCCTTCCGACTGCATCAGCTTGGTCGGCGCATTCAGAATGTGCTTGGGCGGCAGCAGCGAGCCGCCTTGTTTAGCCGCGCGCATCGCAGCGCCATAGGCGGCATAGCCGGCATTCGATTTCGGCGCCGTCGCCAGATAGATCACCGCCTGCGCGATCGCCAGTTCACCCTCCGGGCTGCCGAGAAAGTCGTAGGCTTCCTTGGCGGCATTGGCGATCACCAGCGCCTGCGGATCGGCCAGCCCGATATCCTCGATCGCCATCCGCACCACGCGGCGCGCGACATAGAGCGGCGGCTCGCCGGCGTCCAGCATGCGGCACAAATAATAGAGCGCCGCGTCCGGATCGGAGCCGCGCACCGACTTGTGCAGCGCGCTGATCAGATTGTAGTGGCCATCCTGCGCCTTGTCGTAGATCGGCGCGCGGCGCTGCACGATCTCCTGAAGCTTGGCGGAATCGAACACCTCACCGGCGCGTGCGGCGCGCCAGATTTCCTCGGTCAGCGTCAGCGAGGCACGGCCGTCGCCGTCCGCCATGCCGACCAGCGCCTCGCGGGCCTGCGCATCGAGCGGCAGCGCCTTGCCTTCCAGTTGCTCGGCGCGGGCCAGCAGCTTCTCGATCGCCGCCGCATCGAGCGAGCGAAATACCAAAACCCGCGCGCGCGACAGCAACGGCGCATTGAGCTCGAACGACGGGTTCTCGGTGGTGGCGCCGACCAGCACGATGGTGCCGTCTTCCATCACCGGTAGAAACGAGTCCTGCTGCGCCCGGTTGAAGCGATGAATCTCGTCAACGAACAGCAGCGTGCCCTGCCCGCCCTCGCGGCGCGCCCGCGCCGCCTCGAACGCCTTCTTCAGATCGGCGACGCCGGTAAAGATCGCCGAGATTTGCTCGAAGTGCAGATCGGTTTCCTGCGCCAGCAGGCGCGCCACCGTGGTCTTGCCGGTGCCGGGCGGGCCCCAGAACACCATCGAGCCGAGCGAGCGCGTCGCCAGCATCCGGGTCAGCGCACCGTCAGGCCCGAGCAGATGGTCCTGCCCGACCACCTCGTCCAGCTTCTGCGGGCGCAGCTTGTCGGCGAGCGGACGCGGCGCATCGCGGTCCAGCCCCGCGGCGGCGAACAGGCTGGGACCGGCATTTTTGGGCGCGCGGCTCATCCGCCGAAGACCGCGGAAATCTTCTGCCCGCCGCGCACGATCAGCACACGCCAGATGCGGTTCTGCACCGCCGTGATGCGTTGCAGGTCGCCGGTCTTGGCGACGCCGGCGCCGTTCACCTCCTGGATGATATCGCCCCGGCGAAAGCCGAGATTGCTGGCATAGGAGCCGTTGTCGACGTCGAGCACGACGACGCCGCTGTCGACGTTCTGCAATCGCAATTCGTCCGCCAGCGCCGGCGACAGGTTGGCGACCCTGGCGCCGGAGAACGGCGAGCGGGTGCGGATAACGATCTCATCGCGCGGCAAATCGGGTGCGGTCCGCAACGCGACTGCGGCCGTGAAGTCTCGTCCGGCCCGCACCACGCCAAGCTTGGCGCTGCCGCCGAGCGGCTGGGTGACGAAGCGGTAGTCGAAGGCATTCGGATCGTCGACCGGCTGCCCGTCGACCGAGACGATCAGATCGCCGGGCCGGAGACCCGCTTCCGAGGCCGGGCTGGATGCCGCCACGCTGGCGACCAGGGCGCCGGCCGGACGCTTGAGGTTCATGCTGTCGGCGATGTCCGGCGTCACCGCCTGCAATTTGGCGCCAAGCCAGGGCCGCTTCACCACGCTGCCGCCGCTGCGCGCCGACGCCACCACCACGCGCACCATGTTGGCGGGGATGGCAAAGCCGATGCCCTGCGACCCGCCGGAGCGCGAGAAGATCGCTGTATTGATGCCGACCAGACGGCCGGCGAGATCGACCAGCGCGCCGCCGGAGTTGCCCGGATTGATGGCGGCATCGGTCTGGATAAAAAACTGGTAGTCGGTGATGCCGACCTGGGTGCGCGCCAGCGCCGAGACAATGCCGCTGGTCACCGTCTGCCCGACGCCGAACGGGTTGCCGACCGCGAGCACCACGTCGCCAACCTCGAGCGCATCGGAATTGGCAAAGTCGAGCGAGGGAAAACGCTCGCGCGGGTCCTTGATCCGCAGCACGGCCAGGTCGGTGCGCTGGTCCTTGAGCACCAGTGTCGCCTCGAACTCGCGCTTGTCGGCGAGCGACACCCTGACCTCGTCGGCGCCTTCGATGACGTGGTTGTTGGTGACGATCAGGCCCGATTCATCGACGATCACCCCGGAGCCGAGCGAGCGCTGCAACTGGCCGCCGCCGCCCTCACCCGGCACGCCGAAGAAACGGCGGAACATCGGATCGTCGAGCAGCGGGTTGCGGTTCTGCACCATCTTGGCGGCGTAGACATTGACGACTGCCGGGGCGACCCGCTGCACCACAGGGGAATAGGACATGCGCAGGTCGGGCAGCGTCGGCACCACCCGCCGCTCCTGCGCCGGTGCGGCGTCCACCAACACCGCCATAACGAGGGACGCAGAAAGGGCGGCAGTCAGGCTGGTCAGAGGGCGCATTATTCGAATCCCGGCGAGAGACCCGAGATATAGGCCGCCGCTGGGACCAAATGAAGGCCACCCGTCAAACGCCGGGGCCTGCGCCAGGCCCTCAATCCCGGGCCGGGACGGTGCGCAGATAGGCGACGATGGCGTCGAGATCGTCGCCCGTCATTTTGGCATAGAGCGGATAGGCCATCGGCGGCTTGAGCGGGCTGCCGTCCTTGCGCTTGCCCTCGGTGATCGCGCGCTTGATCTCGGCGTCGGTCCAGTCCCCGATGCCGCTGGTCTTGCTCTGGGTAATGTTGCGCGCCACCGACACGCCCCAGGGGCCCTTGAACTCAAACCCGCCGATACCGAGCTTGCCGACGAAGTCGCGGCCCCGCGGACCCATCGGCGTGTGGCATTCCATGCAGTGGCCGATGGTGGCGAGATAGAAGCCCTTCTTCACCTTGTCGGTCAGCATGGCCTCGGTATAGGGCTTCTCGCCGCCCGGAAACGACTCGTGCGGCAGCGCGATCTTGTAGACCGGATCCGGCACCTGGTTCTTGATCGGCTTGAGCGTGCGCAGATAGGTGACGACCGCGTCCATGTCGCGCTCGGTCAGGATGCCGTAGAACGCCGTCGGCATGATGCCCGCGATCTGAACGCCATTGGGACGCACGCCGGTGCGCATCAGCGTCTTGATCTGCGCGTCGGTCCAGCCGCCGAGACCGGTCTCCTTGTCCATGGTGATGTTGGACGCAGTCACCGTGAAAGGCGGCTCGTCGAACACGACGTTGCCGCCGGAGAACTCCTTGCCGGCGATCGCCGCCGGCGGTCCCTTCGGCGAATGGCAATTGCCGCAGGCCAGAATGGTGTTGACCAGATAGTCGCCGCGCTGCAGCAGCGGCGACTGCGCACTGGCGCCGTCGACCAATGCGCCCGCCAGCGCAAAACAAAGCGCCACAACCCTGAGCATGGATATTTCCCCCGATTCCCGGGAGAATTATACCGCAGCGACAATACGCCGCTACCGTCCGGCCACAAAAAAGGGCGGCCCGCAGGCCGCCCTTGAATTCGTCTGGTCGCCCATGGCCTTAGGCCATCGCGTTTTCCTGCTCGTCGGCCTTGCGGGCCTGCACGGGGCCGGAGTCGAGGCCCTTGGCATCGACGTCGCGGTCGACAAACTCGATCACCGCGACCGCAGCGTTGTCGCCGTGCCGGAAGCCCGCCTTCATGATGCGGGTATAGCCACCCTGGCGATCCTTGTAACGCGGCGCGATCACGTCAAAGAGCTTCTTGACCATGGCGACGTCGCGCAGCTCGGAGATCGCCTGGCGGCGCGCCGCGAGATCGCCCTTCTTGCCGATGGTGACCAGCTTCTCGACGATCGGGCGAAGCTCCTTCGCCTTCGGCAAGGTGGTCACGATCTGCTCGTGCTTGATCAGAGAGGCCGCCATGTTGGCGAACATGCTCATACGATGCGACGAATGCCGCCCCAACTTCCGATATACTTTACCGTGACGCATCGCGTACTCCCTGCCTCTGTCCTGTTTATGCCCGGGACAATCCCCGGCACGCCGCGGAAGGCGGCCTAGTAGTGGTCTTCGAAACGCTTGGCGAGCTCTTCGATGTTCTCAGGCGGCCAGCCCGGCACTTCCATGCCGAGATGCAGGCCCATCTGTGCCAGCACTTCCTTGATCTCGTTGAGCGACTTGCGGCCGAAGTTCGGCGTCCGCAGCATCTCGGCTTCGGTCTTCTGAACCAGATCGCCGATGTAGACGATGTTGTCGTTCTTCAGACAGTTGGCCGAACGCACCGACAGCTCGAGCTCGTCGACCTTCTTGAGGAAGGCCGGGTTGAAGGCCAGGTCCGGAATGGTCTCGGCGGCCTGCTCCTTGCGGGGCTCTTCGAAGTTCACGAACACGTTGAGCTGATCCTGCAGGATGCGCGCCGCATAAGCGAGCGTATCGTCAGGCGTCACCGCGCCGTTGGTCTCGATCGTCATGGTCAGCTTGTCGTAGTCGAGGATCTGACCCTCGCGGGTGTTCTCGACCTTGTACGAGACCTTGCGCACCGGCGAATACAGCGAGTCGACCGGGATCAGGCCGATCGGCGCGTCTTCCGGACGGTTGCGCTCGGCCGGCACGTAGCCCTTGCCGGTGTTGACGGTGAATTCCATGCGGATTTCGGCGCCCTCGTCGAGGGTGCAGAGCACGAGATCGGGATTGAGCACCACCACGTCGCCGACGGTCTGGATGTCGCCAGCGGTGACGGTGCCGGGACCCTGCTTCTTCACCACCATGCGCTTCGGGCCTTCGCCCTGCATCTTGATGGCGATGTCCTTGATGTTGAGGACCATGTCGGTGACGTCCTCGCGCACGCCGGCGATCGAGGAGAATTCATGCAGCACGCCGTCGATGTGCACCGACTGCACCGCAGCGCCCTGCAGCGACGACAGCAGAATGCGGCGCAGCGCGTTGCCGAGCGTCACGCCAAAGCCGCGCTCCAGCGGCTCCGCGACGACCGTGGCGATCCGTGCGGGGTCGGACCCGGCGGTCACCTGAAGCTTGTTCGGCCTGATCAGTTCCTGCCAGTTCTTTTGGATCACGTCTTCACCTATTGAGCGGCGCGAGCCGGGCCCGCGCACCCCACCCGCCGTTGTGGGGGGAAGTTCAGCGGTAGCGGATTCCGTAACCGGTCCGCTCGATGGAAATGTCATACGCGACGGCGCTTGCGCGGCCGGCAACCGTTATGCGGGATCGTGGTCACGTCGCGGATCGAGGTCACGGTGAAGCCGGCTGCCTGCAATGCGCGCAGCGCCGACTCACGGCCCGATCCCGGACCGGACACTTCGACTTCCAGCGTGCGCATGCCGTGATCCTGCGCCTTCTTGGCGGCGTCTTCGGCGGCCATCTGAGCGGCATAGGGCGTCGACTTTCGCGAACCCTTGAATCCCATGGTGCCGGCCGACGACCAGGCAATGGTGTTGCCCTGCGCGTCGGTGATGGTGACCATGGTGTTGTTGAACGATGCGTTTACATGCGCCACGCCGGAGGCGATGTTCTTGCGTTCGCGCCGGCGGACGCGGGTGGCTTCCTTGCCCATTACTTAAGTCCTTTCGCGGCCGGCGCGCCCAATGCGCAGCAGGCCAGTCCATGCGGTAAAGCGTTCAGGTCGTGGTCTTTTTCTTGCCGGCGATGGTCTTGGCAGGTCCCTTGCGCGTGCGCGCATTGGTGTGCGTGCGCTGGCCGCGGACCGGCAGGCCCTTGCGGTGGCGCAGGCCCCGGTAGCAGCCCAGATCCATCAGGCGCTTGATGTTCATCGTGACTTCGCGGCGCAGGTCGCCTTCAACCATGTAGTCGCGGTCGAGCAGTTCGCGGATTTGCAGGACCTCGGAGTCGGTCAGCTGCGACACCCGCCGCTCGGCTGGCAGGTTAACCTTTTCCATGATTTCCCCAGCAATCTTCTGGCCGACGCCATGGATGTACTGAAGCGCGATCACGACGCGCTTGTTGGTAGGTAGATTGACACCTGCAATACGAGCCACGAATGCTCTCCTGTTATCGGTCGGCCGCGTTCGACGCGCCGAATTCTTGTGTCCCATGAAGGGGATAGCGCAAAGCGTAACACGACACCTGTCCCCGCCTATCTGGGGCCCGGCATCGCGTCAAACTTCTGAATACGCAGCTTATTAAGGGATTCATCGCGCCTTCGTCAACCTCCGCCTTTCGGGCTGCCAGCTCCGGCAGGGCTGAGGATCCGGTCCAGGGCGGCGGTGACCTCGTCGATCGGGGCCATGCCGTCCACGGACTTTAAAGTTCCCTTTTTCCCGTAATAGTCGATCAAGGGAGCCGTTTGCGTCCGGTACGTGTCAAGCCGGCCCTTCAGGACCTCCGGCTTGTCGTCGGCCCGGACCGTCTCGCCGCGGGCGGCGGTTTCCGCCACCCGGGTTTCGATTCGCTTGAGCAGGATGCCTTCATCGACCTTGAGCTCGATGACCGCGTCCAGCTGGAGGCCACGCTCGGCCAAAAGCTTGTCCAAGGCCTCGGCCTGCGGGCCGGTGCGCGGAAAACCGTCCAGCACAAAGCCGCTTTTGGCGTCCGCCTGGCCGATCCGGTCGGCGATAATCGCGACCACAACCTCGTCCGGCACCAGCTCGCCGCGCTCCATGATCGCCTTGGCACGCAGACCGACCGGCGAACCGGCCTTGACCGCAGCGCGCAACATGTCACCGGTCGAAAGCTGCACGATGCCGTGCTTCGAGACCAGGCGCTGCGCTTGCGTGCCCTTCCCCGCCCCCGGCGGGCCGAGCAGGATCAATCTCATCTCTGCCGCCCCCGCAGCTTCGAACGCTTGATCAGGCCTTCGTATTGATGCGCCAGCAGATAGCCCTGCACCTGGGCCACCGTATCCATGGTCACGCTGACCACGATCAGCAGCGAGGTGCCGCCGAAATAAAACGGCACGGCGGCGTAGGAAATCAGGATCTCGGGAATCAGACAGACGATGGCGAGATAGATGGCGCCGACCACCGTGATTCGCGTCAGCACATAGTCGATGTATTCGGCGGTGCGCTCGCCCGGCCGGATACCCGGTACGAAGCCGCCGTGCTTCTTCAGGTTATCCGCGGTCTCGGTCGGGTTGAACACGATCGCGGTGTAGAAGAAGGCAAAGAAGATAATCAGCGTAATATACAAGATCAGGAACAGCGGCTGGCCATGGCCTAGCAGCGCTGTCACCGTGGTGAGCCAGCCCGAGCCGCCGCCGCTCGCATTGAAGCTGGCGACCGTGGTCGGCAACAGCAGCAGCGACGAGGCGAAGATCGGCGGGATCACGCCGGCGGTGTTGAGCTTGAGCGGCAGATGCGAGGACTGGCCCTCGAACATACGATTGCCGACCTGCCGCTTTGGATACTGGATCAGCAGCCGGCGTTGCGCCCGCTCCATGAAGACGATGAAGGCGATGACCACAACCGACATCAGGATGATGACGAGGATGAGCGCAGTCGACAGCGCGCCCTGGCGGCCGAGTTCAAGCATGCCCGCAATCGCCGACGGCAATTCGGCAACAATGCCGGCCATGATGATCAGCGAAATACCGTTGCCGATGCCACGGGCCGTGATCTGCTCGCCCAGCCACATCAGGAACATGGTGCCGCCGGTCAGCGAAATCGTGGTCGAGATGCGGAAGAACCAGCCCGGCTCGGTCACCGCGTTGCCCGCGCCCTCAAGACCGATCGCAATGCCGTAAGCCTGGAATGTCGCCAGCACCACGGTCAGATACCGGGTGTACTGGTTCATGACCTTGCGGCCGGACTCGCCTTCCTTCTTCAGGGCTTCGAGCCGCGGCGATACGGTCGTCATCAGCTGAATGATGATCGAGGCCGAAATATACGGCATGATGTTCAGCGCAAAGATGGCCATCCGGTTGATGCCACCACCGGAGAACATATTGAACATGCCGAGAATGCCGCCGGCCTGGCTGCGGAAGATCTGCTCCCAGGCGGCGGGGTCGATACCGGGCAGCGGGATATAGGTGCCGACGCGGTAGACCAGCAGCGCACCGATGGTGAACCAGATACGCTTCTTCAGCTCTTCGGACTTCGCAAGCGCGCCGAAGTTGAGATTGGCTGCCAGTTGTTCTGCCGCCGAAACCATCAGTCACTCCTGCCGCCGCGCCCTGCCCCGCACCGCATTAGATAGGCTCGCCCATCCAAACCGGTAGAGCGGGTCTATTCTTCGCCTTCGGCCTTCGGCGCAGCCTTCTTGCCCTTGGCGGGCTTCTTGTCGGCACCGGCCGCTTCCATCGCCTTGCGCTTGTTCTTGCCGCGCGGCACGTCGTCTTCTTCGACCTTCGGCTTCAGGATCTTGACCGATCCGCCGGCCTTCTCGATGGTTTCGAGCGCGGACTTCGACGCGCCATAGACGGCGAAGTCGGCCTTCGCCTTGAAATCGCCATGGCTGAGCAGCTTGACGCCACCCTTGGCGCGGCGCATCAGCCCGGCCTTGACCATGGCCGCCACGTCGATCGGCGCCTTGGTGTCGAGCAGACCGGCGTCGATCGCCGCCTGCAGCTTGCCGAGGTTGATCTCGTTGAGCTTGACCTGGAACGAGGTGTTGCGGAAGCCGCGCTTCGGCAGGCGCCGATGCAGCGGCATCTGACCGCCCTCGAAGCCCTTGATGCGCACGCCCGAACGCGCGGTCTGGCCCTTGCCGCCGCGGCCGCCGGTCTTGCCCATGCCGGAGCCGATGCCGCGACCGATACGCATACGGTTCTTGCGGGCGCCCGGATTGTCGGCGATCTGGTTGAGTTTCATTGGAGCGGTCCTTTGAGTCCTACTTGGCGTCGTCAACCACGCGCACCAGATGGCGCACTTTGTTGATCATGCCGCGCGTCGCCGGGGTATCCGGCAGATCGCGCGAGCGGCCGATCTTGTTCAAACCGAGCCCGATCAGCGTCTCGCGCTGGTCATGGTGACGGCGCGCCGCGCTGGCGACCTGCTCGACCTTCATCGTTTTCTGTGCCTTGGCCATCATCGCGTTCCTTAGTCAGCCGCCTGTTCGGAATCGCCGCCTTCGCGGCGGCGCGACTGCAATGCCGAAACCTTGAGGTTGCGGCGGGCCGCAACCGAGCGCGGCGAATCCTGGTGCTTCAGCGCGTCGAACGTGGCGCGCACGACGTTGTACGGGTTGGACGAGCCGATCGACTTGGCAACGATGTCCTGCATGCCGAGCGTTTCGAACACCGCACGCATCGGGCCGCCGGCGATGATGCCGGTGCCGGGAGGCGCCGCGCGCAGATAGACCTTGCCGGCGCCGTGGCGGCCGAACACGTCGTGATGCAGCGTGCGGCCTTCGCGCAGTGCGACGCGGGTGAGCGAGCGCTTGGCGGCTTCCGTCGCCTTACGGATCGCTTCCGGCACTTCGCGCGCCTTACCGTGACCGAAGCCGACGCGGCCCTTCTGGTCGCCGATGACCACCAGCGCTGCAAAACCGAAGCGCTTGCCGCCTTTCACCACCTTGGCCACACGGTTGATGTGGACCAACTTGTCGGTGAACTCGCTGTCGCGCTCTTCGCGGCCGCCTGGGCCGCCACGCGGGCGGTCTCGTCGAGGTTCTTGTGCCATCTTCAAACCAATCCGTTCGAGCTGTGCAATTGCGTCATTAGAAGTTCAGTCCGCCTTCGCGCGCGGCGTCGGCCAGCGCCTTGATGCGTCCGTGGTAGAGATAGCCGCCGCGGTCGAACACGACGTCCTTGATGCCCTTCTCCTTGGCGCGTTCGGCAATCAGCTTGCCGACCGCCTTGGCAGCATCGATGTTGGCGCCGGTCTTCTTGCCTTCGCGCATCGGCTTTTCGATCGTCGAGGCGGAGACCAGCGTCAGTCCCTTCTCGTCGTCGATCAGCTGGGCGTAGATGTGCTCCGAGGACCGGAACACCGACAGGCGCGCGCGCCCGCTGGTGCCCGCCGCAAGCTTCACCTTGCGCCGCACCGTGGCCGTCCGCCGGGCCGTTCGATCTCGTAATTTGGTCATGGCTCTCTGGCCCTCTACTTCTTCTTGCCTTCCTTACGGAAGATGTACTCGCCCGCGTACTTCACGCCCTTGCCCTTGTAGGGCTCAGGCGGGCGGAAAGCGCGGATCTCGGCGGCAACGTGGCCGACTTTCTGCTTGTCGATGCCGGTGATGACGATTTCGGTCGGCTTCGGCGTGGCGATGGCGATGCCTTCCGGGATCGGGAAGCTGACGTCATGGCTGAAGCCGAGCTGCAGGTTGAGCTGCTTGCCCTGGACCGCGGCGCGATAGCCGACGCCGACGATCTCGAGCTTCTCTTCGAAGCCCTTGGTAACGCCGTTCATCAGATTCGACACCAACGTGCGCGACGTGCCCCACAGCGAGCGGGCCCGCTTGGAAGCGTCGCGGGGATCGAGCTTGACCCCGCCTTTGTCCATTTTCACGACGACATCGTCGTCGACAATGAACTGCATGGCGCCCTTGGGCCCCTTCACCTTGACGGTCTGGCCTTCCACGCTGGCGGTGACGCCAGAGGGGACGAGGACTGGTTTTTTGCCAATTCGCGACATTAAAACACCGTGCAGATGATTTCGCCGCCGACATTGGCGTCGCGGGCTGCGTGATCAGCCATCACGCCCTTCGGCGTCGACAGGATGGCGACACCGAGGCCATTGTTGATGCGCGGCAGCGCCTTGACCGAGGCGTAAACGCGCCGGCCAGGCTTCGACACCCGCGCGATCTCGCGGATGACGGGCTCGCCGTCGAAATACTTCAGCTCGATCTCGAGCTCGCTGCGGCCGCTGGCATGCGCCACGCTGGCGTAGCCGCGGATATAGCCTTCGGTCTTGAGCACCTCGGCAACGCGCTCGCGCTGCTTGGAGCCGGGCATCGAAACCTTGGATTTGGCACGCATCTGCGCATTGCGGATGCGGGTAATCATATCGCCGATCGGATCGTTCACCATGGCGGGCCCCTTACCAGCTCGACTTCACGAGGCCGGGAATCAGGCCCTTGTTGCCGAGGTCGCGCAGCGCGATACGGCTCAGCTTGTGCTTGCGATAGAAAGCGCGCGGCCTGCCGGTCAGTTCGCAACGGTTGCGAATCCGGGTGGCCGACGAATTGCGCGGCAGCTCGGCGAGCTTCAGCGTGGCGGCGAAGCGCTCTTCCATCGGCAGCGTCTTGTCGTAGGCGATCGCTTTCAGCTTGCTGCGGCGGTTGGCGAATTGCTTCGTCATCTTCCGCCGCCGATTGTTCTTCTCGATCGAACTCTTCTTCGCCATGCCTTAGCTCCTTATTTCCGCGTTTGAGGTGACGGAAACGTCCCTCACTGCCGGAACGGGAAGTTGAATGCAGCCAGCAGCGCGCGGGCTTCTTCGTCGGTGCGCGCGGTCGTGCAAACGGTGATGTCCATGCCCCAGGTGTCGACGACCTTGTCGAAGTCGATTTCCGGGAACACGGTGTATTCCTTGATGCCCAGGCTGTAGTTGCCGCGGCCATCGAAGCTCTTCGGGTTGAGACCGCGGAAGTCGCGGATACGCGGCAGCGCGATGTTCACCAGACGGTCGAGGAAGTCGTACATGCGCGTCTTACGCAGCGTGACCTTACAGCCGATGGCCTGGCCGTCGCGCAGCTTGTAGTTCGCGATCGACTTGCGCGACTTGGTGATCACGCACTTCTGGCCGGCGATCAGCGACAGATCGGCCGCGGCTTGGTCGACCTTCTTGCGGTCGGCGACGCCTTCGCCGATGCCCATGTTGAGCACCACTTTGGTGATCATCGGCACCTGCATGTGATTCTTGTAGCCGAACTGCTTGGTCAGCTCGGGCCGAATGACCTCGTCGAACTGAGTGCGCAGGCGCGCCTTGTAGTCCGACGCCACGCGGGCCTTCTTGACCTTCGGCGCGTCGTCCTTGGCCGCCGGCGGCTTCTTGGCCTTCTTCGGCTCGGTATTCTGCTGCGTATCAGCCATCGATTTCTGCTCCGGAACGCTTGGCGACGCGCACTTTTTTGCGGTCTTCGCCTTCGCCGATAATCTTGAAGCCGACGCGGGTCGGCTTGCTGTCGTTGGGGTCAGCCAGCGCCAGGTTGGACAGGTGGATCGCGCCCTCCTTGGAGATGATCCCGCCTTCCTGCTGCGCGGTCTGGCGCTGGTGGCGCTTGACCATGTTGATGCCGCGCACCAGAGCGCGGTCTTCAGCCGGACGCACTTCGATCACTTCACCGGTGCGACCCTTGTCGCGGCCGGTCAGCACGATCACCTTGTCGCCTTTGCGGATTTTTGCGGCCATCACAGCACCTCCGGGGCGAGCGAAATGATCTTCATGTGGTTCTTGGCGCGCAGTTCGCGCGGCACCGGCCCGAAGATACGGGTGCCGACCGGCTCCATCTGCGGGTTGATCAGCACGGCGGCGTTGCGGTCGAAGCGGATGACCGAACCGTCGGCGCGCTTGATGTCCTTGGAGATGCGGACCACCACGGCCTTCATCACGTCGCCTTTTTTGACGCGGCCGCGCGGGATCGCTTCCTTCACCGAAACGACGATGACGTCGCCGATGGTGGCGTATTTCCGCTTCGAGCCGCCCAGCACCTTGATGCACATGACACGGCGCGCGCCGGAATTGTCCGCCACGTCGAGGTTGGTTTGCATCTGGATCATGATGCGGCTCTCATTCTCGTTGTGCGCTCAGCGCAAAGTGTAATTACGCGCAAATACCTGAAGGACATTGCGCTTATTGAACTGTCTGCTTCTTCTCGCCGCGGATCACTTCCCAGCACTTGAGCTTGGACAGCGGCCTGCGTTCTTCGATCCACACCTTGTCGCCAACCGCATAAGCGTTGGTCTCGTCATGGGCGTGATACTTCTTCGACCGGCGAATGGTCTTCTTCATGGTGGCGTGGGCAAAGCGCCGATCGACACGCACAACCACGGTCTTGGCCTGCTTGTCGCTGACGACGACGCCCTGCAGCGTGCGCTTCGGCATCTTAATCCCTCACCTTCTTGGACTTGTTCGGCTTGTTCGCCTTGGCGCGCGACTTCGCCTTTGGCGTCGCCTCGCGCTTGGCGGAGGGCGACTTGGTGGCGACAATCTTCGGCGTGTCGGCGGCGCGCTTCTGGGCGGCGACCGTCTTGATACGGGCGATATCGCGGCGAATGACGCGCACGCGCGAGGTGTTCTCCAGCTGCCCGGTGGCGCGCTGGAAGCGCAGGTTGAACTGCTCCTTCTTCAGCTTGAGGACTTCGTCGTCCAGCTGGTCGAGCGTCAGCGCTCTGGCGTCTGCGGTTTTCATGTCCATTACTCGGCAATACGTTCAATGAAGCGGGTCTTGACCGGCAGTTTGGCGGCGGCGAGCGTCAGCGCCTCCTTGGCGACGGCGATCGGAATGCCGTCGACTTCGAACAGGATGCGGCCTGGCTTGACGCGCACGACCCAAAGCTCGGGCGTGCCCTTGCCTTTGCCCATGCGGACTTCGATCGGCTTCTTCGACACCGGGACGTCCGGGAAGACACGGATCCACACCCGCCCGGCCCGCTTCATGAAGCGAGTCAGCGCGCGACGCGCGGCTTCGATCTGGCGCGCGGTAACGCGCTCCGGCTCGAGCGCCTTGAGGCCGTATTGACCAAAGGCGAGCGTGGCGCCGCTCGAGGCTACGCCGGTGATGCGGCCCTTGAAGGCCTTGCGGAACTTGGTTTTCTTTGGCTGCAGCATGACTAACTCTGCGTCCTCTTAGGCGTTTTCGCGGCGCGGGCGGCCGGCGTCGCCTTCGGCAAGCTTCTTGTCCTGCGCCATCGGATCGTGCTCAAGGATTTCACCCTTGAAGATCCAGACCTTGACGCCGCAAGTGCCGTAGGTGGTGAAAGCGGTCGAGACGCCGTAGTCGACGTCGGCACGCAGGGTATGCAGCGGCACGCGACCTTCGCGGTACCATTCCATGCGAGCAATTTCCGAGCCGCCGAGGCGGCCCGAGCAGTTGATCCGGATGCCTTCGGCGCCCAGGCGCATGGCCGACTGCACGGCGCGCTTCATGGCGCGGCGGAAGGCAACGCGCCGCTCGAGCTGCTGCGAGATCGACTCGGCGACCAGCTGCGCGTCGAGCTCCGGCTTGCGGATTTCGATGATGTTGATGACCACGTCGCTGTCGGTCAGCTTGGCGACCGACTTGCGCAGCTTCTCGATGTCGGCGCCCTTCTTGCCGATCACCACGCCCGGACGGGCCGAATGAACGGTGACGCGGCACTTCTTGTGCGGGCGCTCGATGATGATCTTCGAGACCGCCGCCTGCTTGAGCTGCTTCATCAGCTCGGCGCGAATCTTGATGTCTTCATGCAGCAGCGTGCCGTACTCGGCCTTGCCGGCGAACCAGCGCGAATCCCAGGTGCGGTTGATCCCGAGACGCAGCCCAATCGGATTGACTTTTTGACCCACTAGAATCCTCCTCAGGCTTTCGCTTCGGCCGCTTCAACCTGGCGAACGATGATCGTCAGGTGGGAGAACGGCTTGAGAATTTGACCGACCCGGCCGCGGCCGCGCGGGCTGAAGCGCTTGATGACCAGCGCCTTGCCGACATGAGCCTCGGCGACGACGAGATCGTCGACGTCCAGATCGTGATTGTTTTCGGCATTAGCGATCGCCGATTCCAGGCACTTGCGCACTTCAGTGGAGATGCGCTTGCGCGAAAACTCGAGGTCGGCGAGCGCGCTCGCAACCTTCTTGCCGCGGATCAGCTGCGCAACCAGGTTCAGCTTCTGCGGCGAAATACGCAGCATCTTGCTGATGGCTTTCGCCTCGTTCTCCGGAAGAGTCCGCTCGCGTTTCGGCTTGCCCATGACTGTTCTCTAATTCCTCAACTTGACCTAGGCGCGCTTGGCTTTGCGGTCGGCGGTATGGCCGTAGAAAATGCGGGTCGGCGAGAACTCGCCGAACTTGTGACCGACCATCTCTTCGGTCACCGTCACCGGGATGTGCTTCTGGCCGTTGTAGACCCCGAAGTTCAGACCGACGAACTGCGGCAGAATGGTCGAGCGGCGGCTCCAGATCTTGATGACCTCGTGACGGCCGGACGCGCGCGAGGCTTCCGCCTTGCGCAACAGATAACCGTCAACGAACGGGCCCTTCCATGCAGAACGCGTCATATCTCTATTCCTACTTCTGCTTCTTGCGCTCGTGGCGGCTGACCACGATGAAACGGGTGGTGCGCTTGTTCTTGCGGGTCTTCTTGCCCTTGGTCGGGAAGCCCCACGGCGTGACCCAGTGTCCGCCGCCTTTGGTACGACCGCCGTGCGGGTGATCGACCGGGTTCATGGTGATGCCGCGGTTATGCGGCATACGGCCCTTCCAGCGCTGACGGCCGGCCTTGCCGATCGTCGTGTTCATGTTGTCCGGGTTGGACACGGCACCGACCGTCGCCATGCAGCGGCCGTGAACCAGGCGCTGCTCGGTGGTCGACAGACGCAGGATGACGTAATCGCCGTCGCGGCCGACGATCTGGACGTAGCTGCCGGCGGAACGGGCGATCTGGCCGCCCTTGCCGATCTTCAGCTCGACGTTGTGCACGATGGTGCCGACCGGAATGTTGCCGAGCGGCATGGCGTTGCCCGGCTTCACGTCGGCGCGTTCGGCCGCGATCACGCTGTCGCCAGGTCCGAGACGCTGCGGCGCCAGGATGTAGGCGAGCTCGCCGTCCTGGTACTTGATCAGCGCGATGAACGCGGTGCGGTTCGGATCGTACTCAATACGCTCGACGGTCGCCGGCATATCAAGCTTGGTGCGCCGGAAATCGATCCGGCGATACGCCTGCTTGTGTCCGCCGCCGCGGAAGCGCGAGGTGATCCGGCCGTTGTTGTTGCGGCCGCCGGTCGAGTGCTGACCTTCGGTCAACGCCTTGAGCGGCGGACCTTTGTACAGCGACGACCGATCGATATTGACCAGCTGACGCTGGCTCGGTGTGGTCGGATTGTAGGTTTTTAACGCCATCGAACCGCTCCCTTACAATCCGGTGGTCACGTCGATCCGGTGGCCCTCTTCGAGGGTCACGATCGCGCGCTTCACATCGGATTGCTGACCGACCTTGTTCTTGAACATCTTGACCTTGCCGCGGCGGATCAGCGTGTTGACGTTCTTGACCTTGACGTCGAACAGCTTCTCGATCGCTTCCTTGATCTGCGGCTTGGTGGCGGTGCGCGCCACCTTGAACATGACCTTGTTGTGCTCGGACGCCATGGTCGCCTTTTCGGTGATCACCGGCGACAGGATAACGTCGTAGTGGCGCGGATTACTGGTGCTCATTTGAAACGCGCCTCCAGCGCATCGAGCGCGGCCTTGGTGAGCACCAAAGTCTTGCGTCGCATGATGTCGTAGACGTTGATGCCCTGGATCGGCAGCACGTCGATGTTCGGAATATTGCGCGCGGCGGCGCTGAAGTTCGCGTCCACCTCGGCGCCGTCGATGATCAGCGCGTTGGCCAGACCGAGCTTGCCGAACTGGGCGAGCAGCGCCTTGGTCTTGGCTTCCTTCAGCGCCACGTTGTCGAGCACGACGATGCCGCCGTCCTTGGCCTTGGACGAGAGCGCATGCTTGAGCGCCAAAGCCCGCACCTTCTTCGGCAGGCCGATGGCATGGCTGCGCACGACCGGACCGAAGGCACGACCGCCGCCGCGGAACTGCGGCACGCGGGCCGAACCGTGACGGGCGCCGCCGGTGCCCTTCTGCGCGTACATCTTCTTGCCGGTACGCCAGATCTCGGAGCGATCCTTGGTCTTGTGCGTGCCGCGCTGACGCTTGGCGAGCTGCCAGTTGACGCAGCGCTGCACGATATCGACACGCGGCTCGAGGCCGAAAATCGCATCCGACAGGCTGACCGAACCGGCTTCCTTGCCTTCCAGCGTGGTGATCTTCATGTCCATGTTATGCGCCCTCCTTCTCGGGGGCATCCGCCGCGGGGGCTTGCGCCGGCGCGGCCTCGTCGGACTTGGCGACGCGGAACTTGCCGGGCTTCGGCGTGTCCTTGTGCGCCTTCTTCTTGACCGCATCGCGCACGGTGATCCAGCCGCCCTTGGCGCCGGGAACGGCGCCCTCGACCAGGATCAGGCCGCGCTCGACATCGGTCTGCACGACCTTGAGGTTCAGCGTGGTGACGCGATCGACGCCCATGTGACCGGGCATCTTCTTGTTCTTGAAGGTCTTGCCCGGATCCTGACGGCCGCCGGTCGAACCGATCGAACGGTGCGACACCGACACGCCGTGCGAGGCGCGAAGACCGCCGAAATTCCAGCGCTTCATGCCGCCGGCAAAACCCTTACCGATCGAGATGCCGCAGACGTCGACGAACTGGCCGGTGGCGAAGTGATCGGCGGTGATCTCGGCGCCGACCGGGATCAGCGCATCGTCGCTGACACGGAATTCCGCAAGCTTGCGCTTCGGCTCGACATTGGCCTTGGCGAAGTAGCCGCGGTCGGCCTTGCTCATGTTACCGGTGCGGCGCGGGCCGGAGCCCAGCTGCAGCGCCACGTAACCGTTCTTGTCCTTGGTACGATGAGCGATCACCGTGCACTGCAATAGGCGCAGCACGGTCACCGGCACGTGCTCACCCGACTCGGTGAACACCCGGCTCATCCCAATCTTCTGCGCGACAACTCCCGAACGCATTTTCCCGTCCTCGCGGCTTAAAGCTTGATCTCGACGTCGACACCGGCGGCCAGGTCGAGCTTCATCAGCGCGTCCACGGTCTGCGGCGTCGGGTCGACGATGTCCAAAAGGCGCTTGTGCGTGCGCATTTCGAACTGTTCGCGGCTCTTCTTGTCGACGTGGGGCGAGCGGTTCACCGTGAACTTCTCGATCCTGGTCGGCAGCGGAATCGGGCCACGCACCTGCGCACCCGTGCGCTTGGCGGTGTTCACGATCTCGCGCGTCGACGCATCGAGGATGCGGTGATCGAACGCCTTGAGCCGGATCCGGATATTCTGGCCGTTCATATTCGTTTCTCTTCTCGACTGTCATCGCCCGCGACAGCGGACGATCCAGTAATCGCTAGCGACCGTTTACCCGCGACCCGCGGGGTACCGGGTGCCCCGCTTGCGCGGGGCACACCAGCAATTTGTTACTCGATGATGCTCGCCACCACGCCGGCGCCGACGGTACGGCCGCCTTCGCGAATGGCGAAACGAAGCTTTTCTTCCATGGCGATCGGCACGATCAGGTGCACTTCCATCGCAATGTTGTCGCCAGGCATCACCATCTCGGTACCGGCCGGCAGGTGCACGACACCGGTCACGTCGGTGGTGCGGAAGTAGAACTGCGGACGATAGTTGGTGAAGAACGGCGTATGACGGCCACCCTCTTCCTTGGTGAGGATGTAAGCCTCGGCCTTGAACTTGGTGTGCGGCTTCACGGAGCCCGGCTTGCAGAGAACCTGGCCACGCTCGACGTCTTCACGCTTGGTGCCGCGCAGCAGCGCGCCGATGTTGTCGCCGGCCTGGCCCTGATCGAGCAGCTTGCGGAACATTTCGACGCCGGTGACGGTGGTCTTGACGGTCGGCTTGATGCCGACGATCTCGATTTCCTCGCCGACCTTGACGATGCCGCGCTCGACGCGACCGGTGCACACGGTGCCGCGGCCCGAGATCGAGAACACGTCTTCCACCGGCATCAGGAACGGCAGATCGATCGGACGCTCCGGCTGCGGGATGAACTCGTCGACAGCCTTCATCAGCTCGAGGATGGCGTCGTGGCCGATCTTCGGCTCCTTGTCGTTCAGCGCCATCAGCGCCGAGCCCTTGATGATCGGAATCTTGTCGCCCGGGTAGTTGTACTTGGACAGGAGCTCGCGAACTTCGAGCTCGACCAGCTCCAGCAGCTCCGGATCGTCGACCATGTCGACCTTGTTCATGAACACCACCAGTGCCGGCACGCCGACCTGACGGGCGAGCAGGATGTGCTCGCGGGTCTGCGGCATCGGACCGTCGGCGGCGGACACCACCAGGATCGCGCCGTCCATCTGCGCGGCGCCGGTGATCATGTTCTTCACGTAGTCGGCGTGGCCCGGGCAGTCGACGTGGGCATAGTGCCGGTTCGTGGTCTCGTATTCGACGTGCGCGGTCGAGATCGTGATGCCGCGCGCCTTCTCTTCCGGCGCCTTGTCGATCTGATCGTAGGCGGTAAAGGTCGCACCGCCGGTCTCGGCCAGCACCTTCGTGATCGCCGCTGTCAGCGAGGTCTTGCCATGGTCGACGTGACCGATGGTGCCGATGTTGCAGTGCGGCTTATTGCGGTTGAATTTCTCTTTGGCCATCTAAACTCTCCCTGTCGGGTCTCTAACGGTGCCGGTGAATGATTTCGCGTTTGAAGATCAGGCGTACTTCGCCTGAACCTCGAGCGCGACGTTGCGCGGGACTTCTTCGTAGTGATCGAATTGCATGGTGAACGTGGCGCGCCCCTGAGACATGGAGCGCAGGTTGTTGACGTACGAGAACATATTCGCGAGCGGCACCATGGCGGTGATGACGTTGGCGTTGCCGCGCACGTCCTGGCCCTGGATCTGGCCGCGCCGCGAGTTCAGATCGCCGATCACCGAGCCGGTATATTCGGCCACGGTCACCACTTCGACCTTCATGATCGGCTCGAGCAGCACCGAGCCACCCTTCTGCAGCGCCTCGCGCAATGCGCCACGGGCGCAGATTTCGAAGGCGAGCGCCGACGAGTCCACTTCGTGGTAGCGGCCGTCGATCAGCGTCACCTTCAGATCGACCACCGGGAAGCCGGCCAGCAGGCCGGCGCCGAGCACGGACTCAAGGCCCTTCTCGACACCCGGGATGAATTCCTTCGGCACGGCGCCGCCGACGACTTCGTTCTCGAACACAAAGCCCGAGCCCGCCGGAAGCGGTTCGACGTTGATCTTGATCTGCGCGAACTGGCCGGTACCGCCGGTCTGCTTCTTGTGCTGATAGTCGACCGTGACCGGCTTGGTGATGCGCTCACGGTAAGCCACCTGCGGCGCGCCGATATTGGCGTCGACCTTGTAGGTGCGCTTGAGGATGTCGACCTTGATGTCGAGGTGCAGTTCGCCCATGCCCTTGAGAATGGTCTGACCCGACTCGGTATCGGTGTGGACGCGGAATGACGGATCTTCCGCCACCAGCTTGGCCAGAGCGACGCCGAGCTTTTCCTGGTCGGCCTTCGACTTCGGCTCGATGGCGATTTCGATCACCGGCTCCGGGAATTCCATCTTTTCAAGGATGACCGGATACTTCGGATCGCACAGCGTGTCGCCGGTGCGGACTTCCTTGAGGCCGGCCAGCGCGACGATGTCGCCGGCATAGGCTTCCTTGATGTCTTCGCGGTTGTTCGCGTGCATCAGCAACATGCGGCCGATGCGCTCTTTGCGCTCCTTGGTCGAGTTGACCAGGCCGGTGCCGCTGGTGAGCGTGCCCGAGTAGATGCGGCAGAAGGTGATGGTGCCGACGAAGGGGTCGTCCATGATCTTGAAGCCGAGCAGCGCCAGGGGCTCGTTGTCGCCGGGCTTGCGAACGACTTCTTCGCCAGTGTCCGGGTTGATGCCGACGATCGGCGGCACGTCCAGCGGCGACGGCAGATAATCGACGACGGCGTCGAGCAGCGGCTGCACGCCCTTGTTCTTGAACGCGGAGCCGCACATCACCGGGAAGAAGGCGCCGGAGATGACGGCCTTGCGGATCAGCTTCTTGATGGTCGCCTCGTCGGGCATCGTGCCTTCGAGGTAGGCGGTCGCCGCATCGTCGTCGAGCTCGCACACGGCCTCGACCAGCAGCTCGCGATACTTCTGCGCCTGGTCGGCGAGGTCCGCCGGGATATCGATGTCCTTGAAGTTGGCGCCGAGCGCCTCGTCTTCCCAGACCACGCCCTTCATGCGGACGAGGTCGATCACGCCCTTGAAGCCGCTTTCCGCGCCGATCGGCAGCTGGATCGCGACCGGCTTGGCGCCGAGGCGGGTCTTGATGTCATCGATGCACTTGAAGAAGTCGGCGCCGATCTTGTCCATCTTGTTGGCGAAGACGATGCGCGGCACTTTGTACTTGTCGCCCTGGCGCCAGACGGTCTCGGTCTGCGGCTCGACGCCCTGGTTGCCGTCGAGCACGACGACGGCGCCGTCGAGCACGCGCAGCGAACGCTCCACTTCAATGGTGAAGTCGACGTGGCCGGGGGTGTCGATGATGTTGAGACGCTTGCCGTTCCAGAACGCGGTCGTCGCGGCCGACGTGATGGTGATGCCGCGCTCCTGCTCCTGCTCCATCCAGTCCATCGTCGCGGCGCCTTCGTGCACCTCGCCGATTTTGTGGCTCTTGCCGGTATAATAGAGGATCCGCTCCGTGGTCGTGGTTTTTCCGGCATCAATGTGAGCCATGACGCCGAAGTTGCGGTAGTCCTCAATGGCGTTAAGACGGGGCATAGCTAATCCGCTTCCTGAATAAGTTCGCCGCTACCAGCGGTAATGCGAGAAGGCCCGGTTGGCTTCCGCCATCTTGTGGGTGTCTTCGCGCTTCTTGACCGCGTTGCCGCGGTTGTTCGAGGCGTCGAGCAGTTCGGCCGACAGCCGCTCCGTCATCGTGCGCTCGTTGCGATCGCGCGCCGCCGTGATGATCCAGCGAATGCCGAGCGCCTGACGGCGCGAGGTGCGCACTTCGACCGGCACCTGGTAGGTGGCGCCACCGACGCGGCGCGACCGCACTTCGATCGACGGCATCACGTTATCGAGCGCCTGCTGAAACACGGTCAGCGGGTTGGCCTTGGTCTTGCCCTCGATCGTCTCCAGCGCACCGTAAACGATGCCTTCGGCGACCGACTTCTTGCCGTCGTACATGATCGCGTTCATGAACTTGCTGACGACGATATTGCCGAACTTCGGGTCCGGGATAATTTCGCGCTTTTCTGCAGCGTGACGACGGGACATGGATCAGCTTCCGGTTATTGGAACGATTATTTCGGACGCTTGGCGCCGTACTTCGAACGGCGCTGCTTGCGGTTCTTGACGCCCTGGGTATCGAGGACGCCGCGCAGGATGTGGTAGCGCACGCCGGGCAGATCCTTGACGCGGCCGCCGCGGATCATGACCACCGAGTGCTCTTGCAGATTGTGGCCCTCGCCCGGGATGTAACCGATGACTTCGAAGCCGTTGGTCAGGCGCACCTTGGCGACCTTACGCAGCGCCGAGTTCGGCTTCTTCGGGGTCGTCGTATAGACGCGCGTGCAAACGCCGCGCTTCTGCGGGCTGGCCTGCAGCGCCGGCACCTTGTTGCGCACCTTCAGCGGGGAGCGCGGATTGGCAATCAGCTGGTTGATCGTCGGCATCGTTCGCCTTCGTTACCTGTTGGGCATTCGCCCGGAATTAAGGGCTTGCGCCCGGAATTGACGGACCTTGCGGCCCCTTAAGCGTTCTTGTTGCGTGCCGACCCGGCACGCAAAACGAAATCGCGCCATCCGCATCAATTGCGGGGGCGCTCTTTCCAGTCCTGACAACCGCAAAGTCGTTGGTCCGACCGTGCAGCCGTTAGCCTTGTAACCTGACAGTGGCTGTCAGCGGCAGCGTCTGAGCTTCATGCGTCGAGGCGATTGCGCCAGCCTGTCTTTGAGAAACTTGAGTATTCTCAGAGATTTAGCCGGGCGGCCGTTCCGAAGCAGGCGAAGCTCACCGCCTGCCGTTAAGTGCCGCGTATGTATCGGCCGGGGGGACCCAAGTCAAGGCGAAAAAAGGCCGAAAAATCGCATGTTTAGGCCGTTTCCGGCGTCTCCGGCCGGGCCCGGTACGCCACCCTGCCCCGCCAATGAAAAGGCCGCCCGGAGGCGGCCTTTTCGATTCGGGGTGGCCAGTGGCCTACTCGGCGGCCGGCAGTGCCGGCGCCGCCATCGCTTCGGCCGCGGCAGCGGCCTTGGCGGCGTCCTTTTCCCGCTCTTCCAGGATCAAGGCGTCGCGCTTGATGGCGATCTCGCGCAGCTCGTTCATCATGGCGCCGGTTCCCGCCGGGATCAGGCGGCCGACGATGACGTTCTCCTTGAGGCCGTCCAGCGTATCCGCCTTGCCGTTAACCGCAGCTTCGGTGAGGACGCGGGTGGTCTCCTGGAACGAAGCCGCCGAAATGAACGACCGGGTCTGCAAGCTTGCCTTGGTGATGCCGAGCAACACGGGGTGGCCGGAGGCAGGCTTTTTGCCTTCGGCAACCGCGCGGGCGTTGA
Organism: Pseudolabrys sp.; assembly: GCA_022843325.1. Taxonomy (GTDB): domain Bacteria; phylum Pseudomonadota; class Alphaproteobacteria; order Rhizobiales; family Xanthobacteraceae; genus Pseudolabrys. The sequence continues at coordinate 24,506 of JALHNV010000024.1, forward strand.
TCTCGTCCATCTCCGACCGGTCGATCTGCTCGCTGGCCAGGAGTTCCGTCTCCCCGGCGTCGTCGATCTCGACCTTTTGCAGCATCTGGCGAACGATCACCTCGATGTGCTTGTCGTTGATCATAACGCCCTGCAGCCGGTAGACCTCCTGGATTTCGTTGACCAGGTAGGCCGCCAGTTCCTCGACACCCTTGATGGCGAGAATGTCGTGCGGGGCGGGATTGCCTTCGACGATATAATCGCCCTTCTCCAGCACGTCGCCGTCCTGCAGATGGATGTGCTTGCCCTTGGGGATGAGGTACTCGCGCGCCTCTTCGTCCTTGGCGGTCGGCTCGATCGTGAGCCGGCGCTTGTTCTTGTAGTCCTTGCCGAACCGCACGATGCCGCCGATTTCGGCGATGATCGCCGCATCCTTCGGCTTGCGCGCTTCGAACAGCTCCGCCACCCGCGGCAGACCGCCGGTGATGTCGCGGGTCTTGGCGCTTTCGGTCGGGATACGCGCGATGACGTCGCCCGCCTTCACGGTCCCGCCCGGATCGATCGAGATAACGGCATCGACCGCGAGCAGATAACGGGCCTCGCCGCCGCGGGCGAGCTTGAGGATCTTGCCGTCCTTGCCCTTGATCACCATCGCCGGACGCAGGTCGGCCTGGTTGCGGGACGAACCCGTCCGCCAGTCGATGACCACGCGCTTGGCGATGCCGGTCGATTCGTCGAGCTGTTCCGACATCGACAGCCCGTCGACCAGATCCTCGAAGGCGACTTCGCCATCGACTTCGGTCAGCATCGGCCGGGTATAGGGATCCCACTCGGCGATACGGTGGCCGCGCTTGATGTCATCGCCTTCGTCAACGCGCATGCGCGCACCGTAGGGAATACGGTGATGCGCCCGCTCGGTGCCGTCGGGATCGACCACGGCCACCACCATGTTGCGCACCATGGCGACAGATTCGCCTTCGGTGTTCTTGGCGATGTTCCGGCTCTTGATCTTGATCTTGCCGTCGAAGTTCGACTCGATGAACGACTGCTCGGAGATCTGCGCCGCGCCGCCGATGTGGAACGTGCGCATGGTGAGCTGAGTGCCCGGCTCGCCGATCGACTGGGCCGCGATCACGCCGACCGCCTCGCCCATGTTGACCGGGGTGCCGCGCGCCAGATCGCGCCCGTAGCACGCGCCGCAGACGCCGTTCTTGGCCTCACAGGTGAGCACCGAACGGATCTTCATCTCCTGCACGCCGGCGCTGGTGATCTGATCGACCTCCGGTTCCGTCAGCAGGGTGCCGCGCTTGACGACCAGCTTGCCGCTGGCCGGGTCCTTGACGTCCTCCGCCGTGGTGCGGCCGAGGATACGGATCGCCAGCGACGCCACAACGGTGCCGGCGTCGATAACAGCCCGCACCTTGATGCCGCCGTTGGAGCCGCAATCCGGGATCGTGATGATGCTGTCCTGCGCCACGTCGACCAGACGCCGCGTCAGATAGCCCGAGTTCGCCGTCTTCAAGGCCGTATCGGCCAGACCCTTGCGGGCGCCGTGCGTCGAGTTGAAGTATTCGAGAACCGACAGACCTTCCTTGAAGTTCGAGATGATCGGCGTTTCGATGATCTCGCCCGACGGCTTGGCCATCAGACCGCGCATGCCGGCGAGCTGACGCATCTGCGCCGGCGAGCCACGCGCGCCGGAGTGCGCCATCATGTAAATCGAGTTGATCTGCTCATCGCGGCCGCTGGTATCCTTCTTCACGGACGAAATTTCGCGCATCATCTCTTCGGCGATCTTGTCGGTCGACTTCGACCAGGCATCGACCACCTTGTTGTACTTCTCGCCCTGCGTAATCAGGCCGTCGTTGTACTGCTGCTCGAACTCCTTGGCGAGTTCGCGCGTGGTCTCGACGATCTTCCACTTCGACCCCGGCACCACCATGTCGTCCTTGCCGAACGAAATGCCGGCCTTGAACGCGTGATAGAAGCCGAGCGCCATGATGCGATCGCAGAAGATGACCGTCTCCTTCTGACCGCAGTGGCGGTACACGGTGTCGATCATCCCGGAGACTTCGCGCTTCGTCATCAGCTTGTTGACGATGTCGAACGGCGCCTTGACGTTCTGCGGCAGAACACTACCGAGAATGACGCGTCCCGGCGTGGTGTCGTACCATTTCAGGTACGGCTTGCCCTTGTCGTCGATGCCTTCCCAGCGATAGCGGATCTTGGTGTGCAGGCTGATGACCTTCTCGGCCAGGGCATGCTCGATCATCGCCATGTCGCCAAAGGACTTGCCTTCGCCGACATCGCCTTCACGAACCAGCGACAGATAGTACAGACCGAGCACGATGTCCTGCGACGGCACGATGATCGGCTGACCGTTAGCCGGGTGCAGGATGTTGTTGGTCGACATCATCAGCACGCGCGCTTCCAGCTGCGCTTCGAGCGACAGCGGCACGTGCACGGCCATCTGGTCGCCGTCGAAGTCGGCGTTGAAGGCCGCGCAGACCAGCGGATGAAGCTGGATCGCCTTGCCTTCGATCAGCACCGGCTCGAACGCCTGGATGCCCAGACGATGCAGCGTCGGCGCGCGGTTCAAGAGCACCGGATGCTCGCGGATGACCTCATCCAGGATATCCCAGACTTCCGGCTTCTCCTTTTCAACGAGCTTCTTGGCCTGCTTCACCGTGGTCGACAGACCCTTGGCGTCGAGCCGCGAATAGATGAACGGCTTGAACAGCTCGAGCGCCATCTTCTTCGGCAGGCCGCACTGGTGCAGCTTCAGCTCCGGACCGACCACGATCACCGAACGGCCGGAATAGTCGACGCGCTTGCCGAGCAGGTTCTGACGGAACCGGCCCTGCTTGCCCTTGAGCATGTCGGCCAGCGACTTCAGCGGACGCTTGTTGGCGCCGGTGATGACGCGGCCGCGGCGGCCGTTATCGAACAGCGCGTCCACAGCTTCCTGCAGCATGCGCTTTTCGTTGCGGATGATGATGTCCGGCGCGCGCAGTTCGATCAGCCGCTTCAGACGGTTGTTGCGGTTGATGACGCGGCGGTAAAGATCGTTCAGATCGGACGTGGCGAAGCGGCCGCCATCGAGCGGCACCAGCGGACGCAGGTCCGGCGGGATCACCGGCACGACGGTCAGGATCATCCATTCCGGCTTGTTGCCGGAGGCGATGAAGGCCTCGATCAGCTTGAGCCGCTTGGCGTACTTCTTCTTTTTGATGTCGCTGTCGGTCTCGCCCAGCTCGACGCGCAGGTCGGACTGCATCTTGTCGAGGTCGAGGCCCTTGAGCATCTCGCGGATCGCTTCCGCGCCGATGGTGGCGGTGAAGCTGTCGGCGCCGAACTCCTCCTGCGCCTTGAGATACTCGTCTTCGGACAGCAGCTGACGGTCCTTCAGCGGGGTCAGGCCCGGCTCAAGCACGACGTAATATTCGAAATACAGGATGCGCTCGAGATCCTTGAGCGTCATGTCGAGCAGCATACCGATGCGGCTCGGCAGCGACTTCAGGAACCAGATGTGCGCCACCGGCGCGGCCAGTTCGATGTGACCCATGCGCTCGCGCCGCACGCGGCTGAGCGTCACCTCGACCGAGCACTTTTCGCAGATGATGCCCTTGTACTTCATGCGCTTGTACTTGCCGCACAAGCACTCGTAATCCTTGATCGGCCCGAAGATGCGGGCGCAGAACAGGCCGTCGCGCTCCGGCTTGAAGGTCCGGTAGTTGATGGTCTCGGGCTTCTTGATCTCGCCGTACGACCAGGACAGAATCTTCTCAGGGCTCGCGATCGAAATCCGGATCTGGTCGAAGACCTGAGCCGGCGCCTGCGGGCTGAAAAGATTCATGATCTCTTGATTCATTGCCATCTCCGCTTTGCCGGCATGCCACCGGCCGCATAATTTCTAAACAAGGGCGCAAACGGCCGGCCCCCGAGGGGCCGGCCAGGACGCTTGTTATTCGGCCGCTTCCGCCGTTTCCGGACCGGGCCGCTGCTGCTTGGAATTGTGCAGGTCGACGTTGAGGCCGAGCGAGCGCATTTCCTTGACCAGCACGTTGAAGCTTTCCGGAATGCCCGCTTCGAACGTGTCGTCGCCGCGTACGATCGCCTCGTACACCTTGGTACGGCCGGCGACGTCGTCCGACTTCACGGTGAGCATTTCCTGCAAGGTGTAAGCCGCGCCGTAAGCCTCGAGCGCCCACACCTCCATTTCGCCGAACCGCTGTCCGCCGAACTGGGCCTTGCCGCCGAGCGGCTGCTGGGTGACCAGCGAGTACGGGCCGATCGAACGGGCATGGATCTTGTCGTCCACCAGATGGTGCAGCTTCAGCATGTAGATGTAGCCGACGGTAACCTGACGATCGAACTTCTCGCCGGTGCGGCCGTCATAGACCGACGACTGTCCCGACTTGTGAAGACCGGCCAGGTCGAGCATCGTTTCGATGTCTTTTTCCTTGGCGCCGTCGAACACCGGCGTCGCGATCGGCACGCCGTGCCGAAGGTTGCCGCCGAGCTCGATCAGTTCGTCTTCGCTGAGCGACTTGATGGTCTCGTCGTCGCCATAGACCTTCTTCAGCATCTCCTTGAGCGGCTTGGAGTCGTGCTTGCCGGTGGCCGAGTTGTACGCATCGACCGCCTGCCCGATCTTGATGCCCAGGCCGGCGCAAGCCCAGCCGAGATGGGTCTCAAGAATCTGACCGACGTTCATGCGCGACGGCACGCCCAGCGGATTGAGCACGATGTCGGCATGCGTGCCGTCCTCGAGGAACGGCATGTCCTCGATCGGGACGATGCGCGAGACAACGCCCTTGTTGCCGTGACGGCCGGCCATCTTGTCGCCCGGCTGGATCTTGCGCTTCACCGCGACGAAGACCTTGACCATCTTCATCACGCCGGGCGGAAGTTCGTCGCCGCGCTGCAGCTTCTCGACCTTGTCGAGGAAGCGCTGCTCGAGCAGTTTCTTCGACTCGTCATACTGCTTCCGGATCGCCTCGATCTCGGCCATCAGCTTGTCGTTCGGCGAGGCAAACAGCCACCACTGCGACCGCGGGTACTCATCCAGGGTCGCCCGGGTGATCTTCGAGTCCTTCTTGAAGCCTTTCGGACCGGCAATACCCTGACGGCCTTCGAGCAGCTCGGCCAGACGGCCGTAGACGTTACGGTCGAGGATCGCCTGTTCGTCGTCGCGGTCCTTGGCAAGGCGTTCGATTTCCTCACGCTCGATGGCGAGCGCGCGCTCGTCCTTCTCGACGCCGTGACGGTTGAACACCCGCACTTCGACCACGGTACCCTGCACGCCCGGCGGCACCCGCAACGAGGTGTCGCGCACGTCCGAGGCCTTCTCGCCGAAGATGGCGCGCAGAAGCTTTTCTTCCGGCGTCATCGGGCTTTCGCCCTTCGGGGTGATCTTGCCGACCAGGATATCGCCGGCGTGAACTTCCGCGCCGATATAGACGATGCCCGCTTCGTCGAGGTTCTTGAGCGCCTCTTCCGAGACGTTCGGAATATCGCGGGTGATTTCCTCGGGGCCGAGCTTGGTGTCGCGCGCCATCACCTCGAACTCTTCGATGTGAATGGAGGTGAACACGTCGTCCTTCACGATCCGCTCAGAGAGCAGGATCGAGTCCTCGAAGTTGTAGCCATTCCACGGCATGAACGCGACCAGGACGTTGCGGCCGAGCGCGAGTTCACCGAGATCGGTCGACGGACCGTCGGCGATGATGTCGCCCTTCATGACGCTGTCACCCACCTTCACCAGCGGACGCTGGTTGATGCAGGTGTTCTGGTTCGAGCGCTGGTACTTCATCAACCGGTAGATATCGACGCCGGGCTTGGTCGGGTCGGTTTCGCCGGTGGCGCGCACGACGATACGCGTCGCATCGACCTGATCGATGATGCCGGTACGGCGCGCGGCGATCGAAGCGCCGGAGTCGCGGGCGACCACGCCTTCCATGCCGGTGCCGACGAACGGCGCCTCGGCGCGAACCAGCGGCACCGCCTGGCGCTGCATGTTCGAGCCCATCAGCGCACGGTTGGCGTCGTCGTTCTCGAGGAACGGGATGAGCGCCGCCGCCACCGAAACGAGCTGCTTCGGCGACACGTCCATGTAGTCGACCTTGTCGCGCGGCACGAGGTGCACGTCACCGGCCTGGCGGCAGATGATCAGGTCCTCGGTGAAGCGGCCGCGCGCATCCATTGCCGCGTTGGCCTGCGCCACCGCGTTGCGGCTTTCTTCCATCGCCGAGAGGTAGACCACCTCGTCGGTGACGCGGCCGTCCTTGACCTTGCGGTACGGCGTCTCGACGAAGCCGTACTTGTTGACGCGCGCGAAGGTCGCGAGCGAGTTGATCAAACCGATGTTCGGGCCTTCCGGCGTCTCGATCGGGCAGATGCGGCCGTAATGCGTCGGGTGCACGTCGCGCACCTCGAAGCCGGCGCGCTCGCGCGTCAGACCGCCAGGCCCAAGCGCCGAGAGACGGCGCTTGTGGGTGATTTCCGACAGCGGATTGGTCTGATCCATGAACTGCGACAGCTGCGACGAGCCGAAGAACTCGCGCACCGCGGCGGCCGCCGGCTTGGCGTTGATCAGGTCCTGCGGCATGACGGTGTCGATATCGACCGACGACATGCGCTCCTTGATCGCGCGCTCCATGCGCAACAGACCGATGCGGTACTGGTTCTCCATCAGCTCGCCGACCGAGCGAACGCGGCGGTTGCCGAGATGATCGATATCGTCGATCTCGCCCTTGCCGTCGCGCAGGTCGACCAGCGTGCGGATGACCGACACGATGTCTTCCTTGCGCAGCACGCGCATGGTGTCCGGCGCGTCGAGTTCGAGACGCATGTTCATCTTCACGCGGCCGACCGCCGAGAGGTCGTAGCGCTCCGAATCGAAGAACAGCGAACGGAACATCGCCTCGGCGGTGTCCACGGTCGGCGGTTCGCCGGGGCGCATGACGCGGTAGATGTCGAACAGCGCGTCTTCACGCGTCATGTTCTTGTCGGCGACCAGCGTGTTGCGGATGTAGGCGCCGACGTTGACGTGGTCGATGTCGAGCAGCGGCAGTTCCTTGTAGCCGGCCTCGATCATCACCTTGAGGTTCTTCTCGGTGATCTCCTCGCCCGCCTCGACGTAGATTTCGCCGGTCTTGGGGTTGGTGAGATCCTCGGCGATGTAGTGGCCGATCAACTCCTCGTCGGCCATGCGCAGGTGCTTGAGGCCCTTCTCCTGCAACTGGCGGGCCTGACGGACGCTGAGCTTCTTGCCGGCTTCGACCACGACCTTGCCGGTGTCGGCGTCAATCAGGTCGTTGATGGCCTTGTAGCCCTTGAGGCGGTTGGCATCGAACGGCACGCGCCAGCCTTCCTTGGCACGCTTGTAGGTGACGTGCTTGTAGAAGGTGCGGAGAATTTCCTCGCCGTCGAGACCGAGCGCGAACAGCAGCGACGTCACCGGAATCTTGCGGCGGCGGTCGATACGCGCGAACACGATGTCCTTGGCGTCGAACTCGATGTCGAGCCAGGAGCCGCGATACGGAATGATACGGGCGGCGAACAAAAGCTTGCCGGACGAATGGGTCTTGCCCTTGTCGTGATCGAAGAACACGCCGGGCGAACGATGCATCTGCGAAACGATCACGCGCTCGGTGCCGTTGACCACGAAGGTGCCGTTCATCGTCATGAGCGGGATGTCGCCCATGTAGACGTCCTGCTCCTTGATGTCCTTGACCGAACGGGCGCCCGTCTCTTCGTCGATGTCGAACACGATCAGCCGCAGCGTCACCTTCAGCGGCGCGGCATAGGTCATGCCGCGCTGGCGGCACTCGTCGACGTCATACTTCGGCGGTTCGAATTCGTATTTGACGAACTCGAGCATCGAGGAATTGGAGAAATCGGAAATCGGGAATACCGACTTGAAAACCGCCTGCAGGCCCTCGTCGGGGCGGCCGCCATCCGGCTCTTTAACCAGCAGGAACTGGTCGTACGACGCCTTCTGAACCTCAATGAGGTTCGGCATCTCCGCAACTTCTTTGATGGACCCGAAAAATTTTCTTACGCGCTTGCGACCGGTAAACGTCTGCGCCATCGTTTCTCTCTCGATTCGATTGTAGCGGCAGCGCGGGCGCCTCTCCTAACAGCCGCAATCCATCGCGACCATCGGGACAGGCGTCGGGGCTGTCCGGTTTTATGTGATTCGGGGTCTGCCCGAACCGTCTCACGCTTCACAATTCAGATGACCGCGCCTTTAGGCCGGTCACTTCGGTGGCTGGTATTCCGCCACCCCGCTTCTTCAATCCGAGACCCCCGGGGGCTTTCGCCTCCGGGGGTAGTCGTTATGTCGCGGGATCCGGGCGCCGCGGCGCAGCCGGCTCCCTTAAGTAGGTACGGACCTACTTAAGCTCAACCTTGGCGCCGACCTTTTCCAGGGTAGCCTTGATCTTGTCGGCTTCTTCCTTGTTGACGCCTTCCTTGACCGGCTTCGGCGCGCCTTCGACCAGGTCCTTGGCTTCCTTGAGGCCAAGACCGGTGAGAGCACGCACTTCCTTGATCACCTCGATCTTCTTCTCGCCGGCAGAGGCGAGGACCACGGTGAATTCGGTCTTTTCTTCAGCGGCGGCAGCGCCGCCACCGGCGGCCGGGCCGGCAACCGCAACCGCGGCAGCAGCCGAAACGCCCCACTTCTCTTCGAGCATCTTGGCCAGATCGGCTGCTTCCAGCACGGTCAGGGTCGAGAGTTCGTCAACGATCTTCTGCAGGTCAGCCATTGTCTCAGTTCCTGTTTATAGGTTCGAACCAGTTTCGAGAGATTGCTTGAGCCGTCAGGCCGCAGCGTCCTTGGATGCATAGGCACTGATCACGCGCGCGACCTTGGCCGCGGGAGCGTTGGTGAGCTGCGCAATCTTGGTCGCCGGCGCCACCAGGAGGCCGACGATCTTCGCGCGCAGTTCATCCAGAGACGGCAGCGAGGCGAGTGCCTTGACGCCGTTCGGATCCAGTGCCGTTTTGCCCATCGACCCGCCGAGAATGACGAACTGTTCGTTCGCCTTGGCGAAATCGACGGCTACCTTCGGTGCCGCCACCGGGTCGCCTGAATAGGCGAGCACGGTCGGTCCCTTGAGCAGGGACGCGATGGAGGCAACGTCGGTGTCCTTGAGCGCAATCTTGGCGAGACGGTTTTTCGCGACCTTCACGTGCCCGCCCGCCTGCTTCATCTGCTGACGCAGAGTCTGCATCTGGGCGACCGTGAGGCCGGAATAGTGAGCCACCACCACCACGTTCGAGGTCTTGAAGACCTCGCCCAGTTCGGTGATTGACTCCGCTTTGCCCGCTCGATCCACTGCAAGCTCTTTCCGGTTATGACGGCTTGCCTGCGTGTCGCAGGAGCCGCCGGGTTGCTACCAGCCGTCCTGCCTTTTCGTGCACGCGCAGCGAAACCGGGGCAGAACGACGCTCGAGTTAGCCTGCCCCCCGATCGATGGCCTAAGCCGCCGCCGGGTCTCCGAGGTTCGAACCGACTTGGCGCAGCGGTGAAGCCGCGCAAATCCGGTCTGGTCCCCGTCTGTGCTGGCCCCTCGCGGGATTAAGCTTCGGCCCGAAAGCCTTGGCGCCGGCAGTCTTGGACAGGTCGGCCGTATCGGTTGCCCGATGCGGCCTTGCGTGCCTTCAAAACGTGGAAATACGGTTTTCCTCCCTTTCAGAGTTCCCGCCGGGATATCCAAAAGAGATGAGTTCCGAACACCTTGTTTTAGAGACGCGCAAAGGCGTGCCGACAAAAGGGGACGGCACGCCCGATGCGGTCATTTAGACGGTCTCGCTGCCGTTGCCAAGTGGCAATTTCGCGGCACTTTTGCTCAAATTTGAGGAATCGTTCGGCCCGGGGCGACCGCGGAGCTGACCCGCCCTCACCGTCCCGGGCGCCTCGCGGGGCAGGGCTTACCAAGAATAACGAAGGTTTCCCTTGCCGGCATAGCTGGCGTTCGTGCGGGAGAACTCGCCATCGAACCCCGCGCCCACGGTCCAGCCTGGGCCGAGCGCGAGATCGGCGCCGAAGGACAGCAGCGCGGCATTCGCCGCGGGCGTGGCGCCATTCACTGTAAAGGTGGCGCCGGGCAACTGTTGAAATGTCGCCGTCACGGTGCGGTCGTTGTTCCAGTCATGCGCCCAGGCGGCTTTTGCCCGCAGCATCAGCGGCCGGTCGCCGAGCGCTGCCATCGTGTCGAAGCGCGCGCCGAGTTCACCACGCGTCGTGGTGGCGCGGCTCGAGTCGTAAGACAGCGCAAAGAGACCGGGGCCCGATGCGGCGAATTCAGCGTAAGCCGGCATGAAGAGCGTCGTCGTTTGCACTGCGGCATAAGGCGTTACGCTGAACACCGGCATCTCGAAACGCCGGCCGCCTTCCAACCGTGCCACCAGCGCCTGCGGGCGGAACGAAGCCCGCAACACCTCAGTCGTACCTCCGGCGGTGACGGTTCGGTCGGTCGAAGCGTCTTGCCATGAATAGCCGAGCGCGGCGGCCATGTAGGCCGGGCCAAAAGCGTGGTGCCCGTAAAGCGCGGCGTTAAACGAATCGGAGGTGCCGGAGCCAAGACCATCGGCGATCCCAAAGCTCGAGCCGGCACCGCCGAGCGCAAAGCCGAGCTGGGAATCGGCCGATGCGCGATAGGTGGCGCCGCCCGTCACGCCATAGACCCGGCTGGTCGTGTCGTGCGAACCGGCGGCGTTGTCACCCGAGATGCGCGAACTGCCGCCGTAACCGGCCGCCCAGACGCTCCACCGCCCCTCAAAGCTCACCGGGCGATCTTTCGGCGTCACCGCGGCGTAGGCTTGCGCGGCTTGGCGCGAGACCTGGCGTTGCGGCGCGTAGCCGAGCGGCGCGCCGCCCGCCCCCGCACCACCCGCCGGACTGCCGAACGCATGGTCAAATACGCTGCCCATGAACATGCCGGCGCCCGTCAGCACCGATTGCTGCACGCCGGCACCAGGCTCGCCCGAAAGCTGGCTCAGCGTATTGAGCAGCTCTGGCCCCGGCAGAAAGAAGATGTTCTCGAAAGCCATAGACGGCTGAGCGCCGCCCGCGAGCGCATTATCGATCGCCTGTGCGACATTGCGCTGGTTGGTGTTGACGGTGCCCGGCAACAGAGACGTCAGCAGGAACGGATCGACCGTCAGCAGCACATCGCCGGTCGTGTAGGAGAGAACCGGATTGCGCAGCAAAGGATCGAAACTGACGCTGCTGAAAGTGGACCCTGTGAGATCGCCGCTACGCACCAGCGTGTAGGTCGTGCGTCCGACATTGCGGCCGGTGATCACCAGCGCGCCGTCGAGCGTCGCCGGATTGGCGCCGACATTGATCTGGTTTGTCAGCGATCCGCGCAACCCGAAGGTCGTCGTCGCTGTGCCCGTCAGCAGCAGGCCCGCGCCGTTGAGGGAGCTGCCGCCGCCGATGGTGATGCGGCCCTCGCTGATGATGACGGTGGCGGCATCGACACGGCCGCCATCGAGAACGTTCAAGGCGCCATCGGGACTGCCGATGCCGATGGCGCCGGTGGAGGTCAACGTCGATCCTGCTCCGGTGACATTGATCGCGCCCGACGAGAAGCCGGGGTTGAATGCGAGAAGGACGCCGTTCGCGGTCACCGATGCGCCGTTCGCGATGGTCAGCGAACCGGTCGCCGCGACGCCGACGACCAGCATGCCACCCGCGCTGACGGTCGTCCCGGGACCGCTCACGGTCATGGTGCCGGTGCCGGAGTTACCGACAACCAGATCGTCGGTCAGGTTGAGGGTCGATCCACCGCTGATATTCACCGTGCCGCTTGAGCAATTACACTCGCCCAGAAACATCGATGCGGCATTGACCCGGCCGCCATTGGTGATATTCACAAAGCCGATGGAAAAATCGCCGACGAAAATTTCGGCCGCGTTCCAGGTCGAGCCCGGCCCCGTGACGTTGACGATACCCGTGGCATTGCCTGTCGCGTCGAAACCAAGCGTCGCGTCGTTGGTATTGAACGTGCCGCCGTTGCGCACATTCACGATGCCTGTGCCGCCGGGATCCAATGCCGACTGATTGCCGCCGATCACGACGACCGGGCCGTTCGAGGTCCAGGTCGAAAACGAACCGTCAATATTCACGACACCGAGTGCACCCGCGAAATTGCCGAGATAGGCGAAGCCGGCATTGGTGACGCTCGCGCCGTTGGTGATGTTCATCACACCGCTGCCGGTGTGACCGACGAACAGCGAATCCACCGATGTTGTCAGCGTGACGGTCGATCCCGGACCACTCACGTTCAGCGTGCCATCGCCGCCCGACGCACCGCGGCCGAGATACATGGCGCCCTGCATCGTCAGGGCGCTGCCGTTGCGGACAGTGACGATGCCGGTGCCGCCGGCGCCGGCACCGCCGCCGGTGTTGCCGCCGATGATCATGTCGCCGGCCGCGCCGCCGTCCCATGTCGCGTTGTCAATGGTCAGCGAACCGGTCGAACCGGCGCTAAAGCCGAGATAAACGCCGGCGTTGTTGTTGACCTGGACGCTGGCACCGCTGGAGACGTTGAAAACGCCGGAGCCGCCCGGCTTGAAGCCGATCACCGTCTCGTTGTTCGCAACATAAGTGCCGCCATTCGAGACGTTGACGGTACCCGAGCCGCCATTGGTCGACAGCACGCTCCCGCCGAGCGCCGTGACGAGTGTTGTCGTCCAGCTTGAGCCTGAGCCGGAAATGTTGAGGGTGCCGGCGCCGCCTGTCTCGACCCCGACAAACGTGCTGCCCGTGACGGCGACGGCTCCGCCGCCCGTCACATTGAAAACGCCGGTGCCGAAATTGCCGACAAAGCTGTCGCCGCTGTTATTCCACTGGCTGCCCGCGCCGGACACCGTCACGGTGCCGTTCGCGCCCTGCAGGTGGCCGACATAGCTATCGACGGTGGTGGTCACCGCTTCGTTCTGCACCGTGAACGTGCCGGTGCCGGTCGCGCCGACCACGATCGTGCCGCCGCTGACGTTGAACGTTGTGTTCAAGCCGTCGACGACGACCGCACCGTCCGCAGAGGTGGCCGGGCCGGACATCGCGCCGCCGATGACGGCGAGATTGGTGACGGTGAAGTCGGCGCCGGTGTTGACCGTCAGCGCGCCGGTGCCGGTGAAGCCGACATTCAGGTCCGCGATAGTGACGGCCGATACGCTGGCGATCGCGGGATTGGGCGTGATCGTATCGAGCGTCGCGCTGTCAATCGGTGCGGGGACGGTCGTACTGTCCCAGTTGTTGCCATCAAACCAGTCGGTGCTGGTGCTGCCGTTCCACGTCTGGGCGACGCTTTGCGCCGCCGCCGGCAGTGCGGTCAGCAGGATCGCCGTGGAGGCCAAAAGCGGGGCGCGCAACGACCGCACAATTGCCCCGCGCATGCCGTCGCACCGCTTGTCAGAACGCCCCCGCACCGAACGCCGCCCCACTCTTTAATTACGCCGGCGCCGGCCGACGGACGCTGTTACCCGTGCGCGATTTTGGCATGCCCGAGCCAGAATGGAAACTCGGCGCGAGAGTTTTATCCCCTCAACTTTGGCGTTTTAACCGGCAAATTCAGTCGCTTAACGAATTTCAGAAACAATTCAGAACGCCATCAGCGATCTCGGGGCCTTGCGGCACGCCTTTGGTGGAATCTCGCCAAGACACAATGCGGCCCGCAGCACCTCACCACGCGTAGCGGACGCTGCCTTTTCCCGAATAGCTCGCTGCGGTCCGCGAGAACTCGCCATCGAACCCTGCGCCCACGGACCAACCGCGGCCGATGGCCAGATCGGCGCCGAACGACAGCAGCGCCGCATCCGCCGCCGGCTTCGCCCCGCTCACCGTGAAGGTCGCGCCGGGCAGTTGCTGGAAGGTCGCGGTGGCGATGCGGTCGTTATTCCAGTCGTGCGCCCAAGCGGCCTTGGCCTTCAGCGCGAGCGGCTTGTCGCCCAGCATGACGGTCTTGTCGAAGCGCGCACCGAGTTCGCCGCGGGTCGCCGTGAATGAACGCGAGCCATAGGACAGCGCGAAGGTGCCGGTACCGGAGGTTGCCGCCTCGCCATAAGACGGCAGGAAGAGCGTGGTCGTCTGTATAGCGGCGAATGGCGTGACGCCGAACGCGGCCGAGGTAAAGCGACGGCCACCTTCAAAACGCGTGGTCAGCGCCTGCGGGCGGAACGAGGCGTGCAGCACTTCGGTGACACCGCCGGCCGACACGGTGCGGTCGGTCGAGGCGTCCTGCCACGAATAGCCGAGCGCGGCGGCGACATAGGCCGGACCAAAAGCATGGCGCGCATAGAGCGCGGCGTTGAACGAGTCCGCTTTGCCGGAACCAAATCCTTCGGCAAGGCTGAAGCTGGAGCCAGCACCACCGAGCGCGAAGCCGAGTTGCGTATCAGCCGACACGCGCCTGGTCGCGCCAATAGCCACGCCATACACGCGGCTGGTCGTGTCATGCGAGCCTGCGGCGCTGTCGCCTGATACGCGGGCATTACCGCCGTAACCGGACGCCCACAGCGACCAGCGGCGTTCGAACGGTGCAATCGAGGATGTCTGGCGATCACGCGGCGTGACCGCGGCATAAGCTTGCTGCGCGGCAGATGATGCGCCGCGCTGCGGAGCGTAGCCGAGCGGCGCGGCGCCCTGCCCGCCCGCATTTGGATTGCCGAAGGCATTGTCGAACACATTGCCCATGAACAGGCCGGCGCTGGTCAGCGCCGACTGCTGCGCGCCGCCACCGGCCTCGCCGGAGGCCTGCGACAGGCCATTCGCCGACAGCGAAGCAAAAGCGGCGGGAATGCCGCCGGTCGTATTGAAATGATTCTCCAGTGCGTTCGAAACGTTTTGCTGATTGATATCGAGACGACCGCCCGGCGTCATGTAGTTGAGCGTGAGATTCAGATAGACATTGTTGGCGTCGTAGCTCAGCGCCGCGCTGACGGTGGATGGCAGACTGGTATTATGAAGCGCGCTGAAGGTGCCACTCACGCCAGTGGTGGCATTGAGGATCGTGTATTGCCTGGCGACGTAGCTGCCGGGCGCGTATGACGCATTCACAGTGCCGTTGAGCGAGGCCGCGCCGATGACATTGGTGCGGTCCGCGGCCGATGGTGATACTTCGATGTTGTAATTCGATCCGGCATTGAAGGTCAGCGGACCGTTGACAGTGATTGTGCCAATCGAGTTGCCGGGCGCCAGTGTGCCGCCGCTGGCGATCGTGGTGGCGCCGACCGTGCCGGTGCCGCCGAGCGTGCCGCCACTGTTTACCGTCGTCAACGTCGACGCCGCCGTCGAGCCGTTCACCGCCAAGGTGCCAGCGTCGATCGTCCATGACGTCGTCGCGGTCGCCGTGCCGGTCAATGTCCAGGTCGACGTGCCGGTTTTCGCGAGGCTGGAGAAGCCCCGATATTGCTGGCCCGCGCCAAGGGTCGACACGTCGAACGAACTGTCTGTGCTGCCGCCGAGCCGGAAGACGCTGGCGCCGGTGCCGGCCACATTGCCGGTGATGCTGGAGCCGGCATGCAATTCCAAAATGTTTGTGCCGCCGGTGAAGGTGATGGCATTGGCACGCGTCATGTTGTCGCCGGCAAGGCCACCGGTAATCGTACCGCCGTTGATGACCGTCAGGTTCCCGCCGACGATACCCGCACCGCCGGCGGCGGCCGATCCTGCAGTAGACCCACCGCCACCGCTGCCACCGGCGCCGCCCGCCCCGCCAACGATCGAACCGGTGTTGGTCAAGGTGGCGCCTCCCGGCGCCAAGAAATACAGGCCAATTCCACCCTCGCCGCCGTCGCCACCGCGGCCGCCTTGACCGTTAGTGGATATTCCGCCGTTGCCGCCGGCGCCACCCCTGCCGGCAGCAATCGTCGCGCCGTTCGCATGCACACCGCCGCCGGGGACGATGGCGCCATAGCCGCCAGCGCCGCCACCACCGCCACCACCGCCGGCGCGAAAGAGGGTTCCATTTCCGCCGGCACCGCCCGCGCCGCCATCGCCGCCGGTCGAATGCGCTCCCGTCAACGCAGCCCCGGAAAAACCGTTCGCGCCGCCGGCACCGCCGCCGCCACCGGCACCGCCCAGGAAGGGATGGCTCCCGCCAGGCAGTCCGTTTGCCCCTGCCGAAGCCCCCCCGCTACCTCCTGCGGCGAATTGGCTGCAACACTCGGCGCCGTTGCCGCCATTGCCGCCAAGTCCGCCCCCGGCAGAACCACCGCCCCCGCCACCGCCACCGAATTCGGTGCCAAAGCCTGGCGATGCACCGTCAGATCCACGCATCCCGAGATAACCGCCGCCGCCGGGTCCACCGATCCCAAAGCCTGATCCGTCGTAGCCGCCGTTGCCTCCCACGGTTTGCGCGCGTGACGGCACCGCAAGCACCAAATTGGCAACAACCAGGACAGCAAATACAATGCCGCGCGCCCCGGACGAACCCGCCATTCCAACCTTCAGCATTGCACCCCAAACCCCCAAAGCCGTCGGATTGCCGCTTCGACTTCCCTGACGCCGGCCCAAGGCCGAACGACAGCCGCATCGACTGTATAAAGTCGCTCCCGGCGGCCAGAATGGCTGCCGTGCAGATTGAGACGTGGCGTCAAAAGATTGAGACGGTGGGCGAACAATCGCTGCCGCTGCCGTCAGCCGCGCACGCGATCGCATGACTCCAGGCGGCGTGCGCGCGGCGGCCCAAACCGGTTTTGCGACGAGCCGGCCGGCGAAGCATCTGCGACGCTCAACCGCTGGCTGCCTGGCCTCGACGCCAACGGGCAATGCCGCGCGCCAGCGCACAGGGGCGCGCACGATGAGACGTCTTGCAAAGTGGCTGTCGCCGAAGCAATCTCGCGGGCGCGATCTTGTTTCTCGATATGCGCATGCCGACAGACGTTCCGACCAAGCCTCCCGCGCCGTTCAAGCTGTCATTGGGCGTGACGCGCGGCAACAAGCATGACTTCGAGCTCTGGCGTTGGGGCGTCTCGCCCATGTTCGCCATGGACGCGCGCGACCGTGCCGCACGCGCCGCCTTCACGTTGAGCGCGACCAGTTATCAATTCGCCGACGTCGCGCTCGCCTCTGTGACGTCGTCGGCGACGCAATACGAACGGACCAACGCGACCATCGCGCGCAGCGGCATCGATACGATCGCCGTGCTGTTGTATCTCGCCGGCGGCTTCAGTCTGGATGTCGAAGGCCGTGAAATCGAGGTCACAGCCGGGGACATCTGCATTCTCGACATGACGCGCCGCAGCCGCCTTCGGACGCCCGACTACACACAGCTCTCCATCGTATTGCCGCGCGCCATGCTTGAGCCGCTGCTGCCGAACCTCGACCTGCTGCACGGCATGGTGCTGCCGCGCGGAACATCGCTCAACACCTTGCTGGCCGGGCATTTGCGTGCGCTCTATTCGGAAGCCCCGTCACTTCGCAATGGTGACGGCCGCTCCGCGGCGCAGGGCACGGCGGCGTTGATCGCGGCTTTTGCCGGGTCCTCAGCCAATGGCCACAAGAGAGCAGCACAAGCCATCGCCGCCGCCTCTTTGCAGGCGGCCCGCCGAACGATCGAGACTTGCATCGCCGATCCAATTCTCGGACCGGATTTTCTCGCCCGTCAATTGGGCGTTTCGCGCGCCAAGCTCTATCGCATGTTTGAGCCGCTGGGCGGCGTGCGCAACTATATCCAGCAACGCCGCCTGACCCGCGCCTACCAGACCATTTGCGATCCGGCCCACGCGCGTGAACGCGTGAGCGCTATTTCCGCCCGCTACGGCTTCACCAATGACTCCGTGTTCAGCCGCGCGTTTCGCGACGCCTATGGGATGTCGCCAAGCGATATGCGGGCAACCGCGCAGGCCGGGTACGCCGATGCCATCGACGCACCGCTGACGGACGACGGCTCGTACTGGGCGGTGAACCGCTGGCTGCTTGGGCTCGACGCGTCGGCGCGCTAAGCAGCTCATAAAAAAGCCCGGACCTTTCGGCCCGGGCTTTTATCGTTTCAGCGCGACGCCGGTGTCTTACGCCTTCGGCGCGGCGAGCGACGCGGTGTCCACCTTGACGCCCGGACCCATGGTCGAGGAGACCGCGACCCGGTTGATGTAGTGACCCTTGGCGCCCGCGGGCTTGGCCTTGTTCACGGCATCGACGAACGCCTTGATGTTCTCGACCAGCTTTTCCTCGGTGAACGACGCCTTGCCGATACCGGCCTGCACGATGCCGGCCTTCTCGACGCGGAACTCGACCGAGCCACCTTTGGCGCCCTGCACCGCACCGGCGACGTCCATGGTGACAGTGCCGACCTTCGGGTTCGGCATCATGCCGCGCGGGCCGAGCACCTTACCGAGGCGGCCGACCAGCGGCATCATGTCCGGCGTGGCGATGCAGCGGTCGAAGTTGATCTCGCCCGCCGACACCTTTTCCACCAGGTCTTCCGCGCCGACCACGTCGGCGCCGGCCGCCTTGGCTTCTTCCGCCTTGGCGCCACGGGCGAACACGCCCACGCGCACGGTCCGTCCGGAGCCGTTCGGCAGCATGCAGACGCCGCGGACCA
>JALHNV010000025.1 GCA_022843325.1 Pseudolabrys sp.
CCGCTGCCCGTCCCGCAGCCCCGCGCGCCGCGCCGGCCAAGGAACGCGGCCGCCTGACGCTGGTCACCGCCTTGCGCGCCGACGAAGTGCGCGAACGCTCGGTCGCCTCATTCCGCCGCCGCACCCAGCGCCTCAAGGGTCACGCCTCGAACGAGCCGAAGGAAAAGCTCGTGCGCGAAGTGACGATCCCCGAGGCGATCACGATTTCCGATCTCGCCAACCGCATGTCGGAACGCGCTGTCGACGTCATCCGCCTGCTGATGAAGCAAGGTCAGATGGTGACGATCAACGACGTGATCGACGCCGACACCGCACAGCTGGTGGCCGAAGAAATGGGCCACACCGTCCGCCGCGTGGCAGAAGCCGACGTTGAAGAAGGCCTGTTCGATGTCGCCGACGACGACGACAAGCTGGAGCCCCGCGCGCCGGTCGTCACCGTCATGGGTCACGTCGACCACGGCAAGACCTCGCTGCTCGACACCATCCGTCAGGCCGACGTCGTGTCCGGCGAGGCCGGCGGCATCACCCAGCACATCGGCGCCTACCAGGTGACGTCGCCATCCGGCGCCAAGATCACCTTCATCGATACGCCCGGCCACGCCGCCTTCACGGCGATGCGTGCGCGCGGCGCCAAGGTCACCGACATTGTCGTGCTGGTGGTGGCGGCCGATGACGGCGTCATGCCGCAGACCGTGGAAGCGATCCATCACGCCAAGGCGGCGAAGGTGCCGATCATCGTCGCCATCAACAAGATCGACAAGCCGGACGCCAAGCCGGATCGCGTGCGCACCGAACTGCTGCAGCACGAAATCCAGGTCGAATCGCTCGGCGGCGACGTCGTTGACGTCGAAGTCTCCGCGACCAAAAAGATCAACATCGACAAGCTTCTGGAAATGCTCGGCCTGCAGGCCGAACTGCTCGACCTGAAGGCCAATCCGGTCCGCCCGGCCGAAGGCACCGTCATCGAAGCCAAGCTGGACCGCGGCCGCGGCCCGGTGGCGACCGTGCTGGTTCAGCGCGGCACGCTGCGGGTCGGCGACCTCGTCGTCGCCGGCGCCGAATGGGGCCGCGTCCGCGCCCTCGTCTCGGACACCGGCGAAACCATCGCCACGGCCGGCCCGTCAACGCCGGTGGAAGTGCTCGGCTTCTCCGGCACCCCGGACGCCGGCGACCGCCTCGCCGTCGTCGAGAACGAAGCCCGCGCCCGCGAAGTCACCGACTACCGGGCCCGTCAGAAGCGCGAGAAGCATTCCAGCCGCGGCACAGCCATGCGCGGTTCGCTCGAGCAGATGATGGCGCAGGCCAAGACGTCGGGCCGCAAGGAATTCCCGCTGATCATCAAGTCGGACGTACAGGGCTCGCTGGAAGCGATCGTCGGCGCGCTCGACAAGATGGGCACCGAAGAAGTCGCGGCGCGCGTGCTGCACTCGGGCGTCGGCGGCATTTCCGAATCCGACGTGACGCTGGCCGAAGCCTCCGGCGTGCCGATCATCGCCTTCAACGTGCGCGCCAACAAGGAAGCCCGCAGTGCGGCCGAGCGCGGCGGCATCGAGATCCGCTACTACAACATCATCTACGATCTCGTCGACGACGTGAAGAAGGCCATGTCGGGGCTGCTGCCGCCGACCATGCGCGAGACCATGCTGGGCAATGCGCTGATTCTGGAAATCTTCAAGGTCTCCAAGATCGGCAACATTGCCGGCTGCCGCGTCACCGACGGTACCGTGGAACGCGGCGCCAATGTGCGCCTGATCCGCGACAACGTCGTCATCCACGAAGGCAAGCTGTCTCAGCTCAAGCGCTTCAAGGACGACGTCAAGGAAGTATCGTCCGGCATGGAATGCGGCATGGCCTTTGAGGACTACCAAGACATGCGCGCCGGCGACGTGATCGAATGCTACCGGGTGGAGACGATCCTGCGCAGCCTGTGAGTCCAAATCTCACGGCTTCAGCATAACGTCTCTGCCGTTTTTCCACTGTCATGCCCGGCCTTGTGCCGGGCATCCCGCTTCGGAGGGCATTGCGCATGCCCAAGCGGGATGGCCGGGACAAGCCCGGCCATGACCCATGAAATTGTTGGACCCCATGCCACGCAAAAAATCACACCGCGACAGCGGCTCGCCCGGCGGCTCGCAACGGCAGCTGCGCGTCGGCGAACTGGTGCGCCACGCCATCGCCGAGCTGCTGGTGCGCGGCGAAGTGCATGACCCGGTGATCGAGGGCCATCTCATCACGGTGCCGGAAGTACGCATGAGCCCCGATCTGCGGCTCGCCACCGTCTACATCATGCCGCTGGCCGGCCGCGACGCCGATGAGGTGGTCGAGGCGTTCGAGCGCAACAAGAAATTCCTGCGCGGCGAAGTCGCGCACAGCATCAACCTCAAATTCGCGCCCGATCTGCGGTTCCGCATCGACGACCGCTTCGAGGAGGCCGAGCGCATCGACAGACTGCTGCGCTCGCCGGAAGTGAAGCGCGACCTGCAAAAAGACGAGAGCGGCGATGAATAAGTTTCTTGAGACCATGGCCGCTCCGGTCGAGCTGGAAGCTGCGACTGAAACGTCTTTCAATGTCCAGCCCGAGCGGGAAGCCGGGATTCCGGAAGCCGGCCAGCCGTCTCCCCCTCAAGGGGGGAGGGAGAGAAAAAAGCAATTCAAGCGCGACAAACGCGACGTCCACGGCTGGGTGGTTCTCGACAAGCCGGTCGGCATGACCTCGACCCATGCCGTCAGCGTCATCAAGCGCCTGTTCACCGCCCGCCGCGCCGGCCACGCCGGCACGCTCGATCCGCTGGCCTCCGGCTGCCTGCCGATCGCCTTGGGCGAGGCGACGAAAACCGTCCCCTTTGTCATGGATGGCCGCAAACTGTACCGATTTACCGTCTGCTGGGGCGAGGAGCGGGACACCGACGACACCGAAGGCCGGGTCATCGAATCCAGCCCCGAGCGGCCGTCCGCCGAGGCGATCCGGGCGCTGTTACCGGGGTACATCGGCTCCATCCAGCAGGTGCCGCCCCGCTATTCCGCCATCAAAATCGAGGGTGAGCGGGCCTACGACCTCGCCCGCGACGGCCAGGTCGTCGAGCTCGCCGCCAGAACGGTCGATATCGGCCGTCTGGAGCTGGTGGAGACGCCGGACGCCGACCATGCGGTGCTGGAGGCCGAATGCGGCAAGGGCACCTACGTCCGCTCGCTGGCCCGGGATCTGGGCCGGGCGCTGGGCTGTTTCGGCCATGTCAGCGCCCTGCGCCGGGTCTCGGTTGGGCCATTTACCGAAGAAACCATGATTCCACTGGAAGATTTGGAGGCCCTGTGCCATAGAGCCGCTGCCGGCGAGGCGAGCCTCGCCGACGCGCTCATGCCCGTTGAGACCGCGCTGGACGACATCCCGGCGCTGGCCATCAGTCGGGCGGATGCGGCGAGGCTGACGAGAGGCCAAGCCGTTTTGTTGCGCGGACGGGACGCACCCAATTTCAGTGGGCCAGTCTATGTGACGGTTTCGGGTCAGCTTCTGGCCCTTGCCGACCTGGACCACGGAGACATCGTCCCCAAGCGCGTATTTAACCTGGTCGGCCTGCTGGGCAGAGCCGCACCGAAGAAAGGATGACCGATGTCGGTAACGGCAAGCCGCAAGGCTGAAGTGATCAAGACCTACGCCACCAAGTCCGGTGATACCGGTTCGCCCGAAGTGCAGATCGCGATCCTGTCCGAGCGCATCAATAACCTGACCGAGCATTTCCGGACCCACGGCAAGGACAACCATTCCCGCCGCGGCCTGCTCAAGATGGTCAGCCAGCGCCGTACGCTGCTCGACTATCTGCGGCGCACCAACGAAGCCAGCTACAAGTCGTTGATTGAGAAGCTCGGCATCCGCCGATAATTTTGTGCCGCGCGCGGCGGAATTCGCCTGCTGCGCGCGTTTTGTGAAGCGACTGCGTTTGACGCATTCGCTGTGCGACCGGCGGCGATAGGCGCTGCCGGCGACAAGCAAGAGCCGACAAGGTTCGCCTCTTGCGAGGCAAGGTTCGAACGCCATGGCAGGATCGCCGGCCGCTGTACGCTTCCCGCATTGCGCGGGCCGCGCGTGACAGCGTCTCGCCGTCTTGCTCATGGCTTTCGGCGCGTTGCCTGAAAACATGAGAGAGAAACGCAATGTTCGATATGCATCGAGTTGAACTCGATTGGGGCGGGCGCAAGCTCGTCCTGGAGACCGGCCGCATCGCGCGGCAGGCCGACGGCGCCGTGCTCGCCACCTACGGCGAAACCACCGTGCTCGCCACCGCCGTCGCCGCCAAGCAGCCGCGCGAAGGCGTCGACTTCCTGCCGCTGACCGTGGACTACCAGGAAAAATATTACGCCGCCGGCCGCATTCCGGGCGGCTATTTCAAGCGCGAAGGCCGTCCGACCGAAAAGGAAACGCTGGTTTCCCGCCTGATCGACCGCCCGATCCGTCCGCTGTTCGCCGATGGCTGGCGCTGCGAGACGCAGGTGATCGTCACCACGCTGTCGCACGATCTCGAGAACGATCCGGACATCCTGGCGCTGGTCGCGGCCTCCGCCGCGCTGACGCTGTCGGGGGCGCCGTTCATGGGCCCGATCGGCGCCGCGCGCGTCGGCTTCGTCAATAACGAATACGTGCTGAACCCGACCATCGACGAAATGACCGAGAGCCAGCTGGACCTCGTCGTCGCCGGCACCGCCGACGCCGTGCTGATGGTCGAGTCGGAAGCCAAGGAACTCAACGAAGACGTCATGCTCGGCGCCGTGATGTTCGGCCACCGGCATTTCCAGCCGGTGATCGAGGCGATCATCAAGCTGGCGGAAAAGGCGGCGAAGGAACCGCGCGAGCTGACGACGGTCGACAATACCGAGCTCGAAAAGGAAATCCTGGCGCTGGCCGAGAAGGACCTGCGCGCAGCCTATTCCATCCCGCTGAAGATGGAACGCCAGGCCGCGGTTGCCGCGGTGAAGAAGGCCGTCATGGCGAACTTCTTCCCGGAAGGTGCCGAGCCGAAATACGACAAGCTCCGCGTCGGCGCTGTGTTCAAGGAGCTCGAAGGCAAGATCGTCCGCTGGAACGTCCTCGACACCAGCAAGCGCATCGACGGCCGCGATCTCTCGACCGTGCGCAGCATCGTCACCGAAGTCGGCCTGCTGCCCCGCACCCACGGTTCGGCGCTGTTCACCCGCGGCGAAACCCAGGCGCTGGTTGTTGCCACGCTCGGCACCGGCGAGGACGAGCAGTGGATCGACGCGCTGCAGGGCTCCTACAAGGAGTCGTTCCTGCTGCACTACAACTTCCCCCCCTACTCGGTCGGTGAGACCGGCCGCATGGGCGGCACCAAGCGGCGCGAGATCGGCCACGGCAAGCTGGCCTGGCGCGCACTGCACCCGCTGCTGCCGAAGGCGGACGAATTCCCCTACACCATCCGTCTGGTGTCGGAGATCACCGAGTCGAACGGTTCGTCGTCAATGGCCTCCGTCTGCGGCGGTTCGCTGGCGCTGATGGATGCCGGCGTGCCGATCAAGCGTCCGGCGGCGGGCATCGCCATGGGCCTGATCCTCGAAGACAAGCGCTTCGCGGTTCTGTCCGACATCCTCGGCGACGAGGATCATCTCGGCGACATGGACTTCAAGGTCGCCGGCACCGATCAGGGCATCACATCGCTGCAGATGGATATCAAGATCGCCGGCATCACCGAGGAGATCATGAAGGTCGCGCTCGGTCAGGCCAAGGAAGGCCGCCTGCACATCCTCGGCGAAATGGGCAAGGCCCTGACTTCGGCCCGCGCCGAGATCGGCGAGCACGCGCCGCGCATCGAGATGTTCAAAATCCCCACCGACAAGATCCGTGAAGTGATCGGCACCGGCGGCAAGGTGATCCGCGAGATCGTCGAGAAGACCGGCGCCAAGATCAACATCGAGGACGACGGTTCGGTGAAGGTGGCCTCGGCCGACGGCGAGTCGATCAAGGCGGCGATCAACTGGATCAAGTCGATCGCGTCCGATCCGGAGCCGGGCAAGATCTATGACGGCACCGTGGTCAAGACCATGGACTTCGGCGCCTTCGTCAACTTCTTCGGCGCCAAGGACGGCCTCGTGCACATCAGCCAGCTGGCTGCGGCGCGCGTCAACAAGGTCACCGACGTCGTCAAGGAAGGCGACAAGGTCAAGGTCAAGCTGTTGGGCGTCGACGAGCGCGGCAAGGTACGCCTGTCGATGAAAGCGGTCGATCAGACCACCGGCGAAGATCTCGAGGCCAAGCAGGCCAGCGAACAGCAGCCCGCCAGCGGCGCGGCGGAATAAGCGTCCCCGCAGCAAATCGAAAGGGCGGCCGTCATGGCCGCCCTTTTTTTTATGGGTGAAAACCTGGTGCGCGAATTGGTGGTATTGAACGTCCATAAACAAACCGAGGAAACGCCATGCTGGTCGAACATCGCACCTATACCTGCCGCCCCGGCACCATCCGCAAGCAACTGGCGTTCTACGAAAAGAACGGCTTCGCGATCCAGAAGAAGCACCTTGGCGAGCCGTTCGGCTACTTCACCCACGAGACCGGCGATGTGAACGCTTACATCCACATGTGGGCCTATGAGGACGTCAATGACCGCGCCACGCGGCGCGCGGCGCTTGCAAAGGACCCGGAATGGCAGAAGTATCTCGAAGAGAACGGCGCTTGCGGCTACCTGGTCAAGCAGGAGAGCCGGCTGTTGAATGCGGTGCCTTTCGTAAAGATCAAGCGCTGACCGTTCGGACACGCACGCGCCCCTGCGACCCTCGGTGGCATTAGGTTACCACTGTGCGCTTCCGCCGCACGACGAATGCAATTCCGGTGCAACCGCGCGCCGGGTCGGCGCGTAGTTGCTAAACTGCCCGTCATCCCCCGAGGAGGAACCCCATGTCATTGTTGTCCCGCCGTCATATCATGATGGCCGCCACCGGCCTTGCGGCCGCCGTCGTCGCACCGCGTCTTGTGTTCGCGCAGGCCGCCGCGCCGGCCCCGGCCGGTCCATTCAAACTGCCCGCGCTCGGTTATCCGTTCGCGGCGCTGGAGCCGCACATCGACGCCAAGACGATGGAATTGCATCATGGCCGGCACCACCAGTCGTTCATCACCAACCTGAACAACCTCGCCAAGGACAACCCGAAGATCGCGGAAATGTCCGTGCCTGACGTGCTCGGCAAGCTCAACGATCTGCCGGACGCGGTCCGCACCGCGGTGCGCAACAATCTCGGCGGTCATGCCAACCACACGATGTTCTGGCAGGTGATGGGTCCGAACGGCGGCAAGCCGTCCGGCGAGGTGCTGGCCGCGATCGATCGCGATCTCGGCGGCATGGAAAAATTCCAGACCGATTTCAATGCCGCCGGCGGCCGCGTCTTCGGCTCCGGCTGGGTGTTCGTCACGGTGGCCAAGGACGGCAAGCTCGCCATCGAGAGCCGGCCAAACCAGGACAATCCCATGATGGACGGCAAGCGCGCCTTGCTCGGCAACGACGTCTGGGAGCACGCCTATTATCTCAACTACCAGAACCGCCGGCCGGATTACCTGAAGGCGTGGTGGAATACCGTGAACTGGACCAAGGTCGGCGAACGCTACGCCGCCGCCAAGGCCGGCAAACTGGACGTCTGATCCGCCATCATCCGTGCATCGCGCCGCCCGGCGGCGTGATGCACGGCTTACTTATACTGCTTCAGAACCTCTCCCAGGGCCGCGAAATCGCGGCCTCGCGGCGAGGTGCGCCGCCAGACCAGGCCGATGCTGCGGCCCGGCTGCGGGTCGTTGAAGCGCAGCAGTTTCACGCGGTCGTCGCGCGCCTCGGTGTCCGCCGCGACCTGCGGCAGCAGCGTCACGCCATAGCCGTTCGCCACCATCTGCATCACCGTAGCCAGCGACGTCGCGCCGAGGCTCGCCGCCGCATCGCGCCTTAACGCGACAAGTTTTGGCGCCGCGCAGAAAGCCAGGGTCTGGTCGCGCAGGCAGTGGCCCTCTTCCAGCAGGATCAGCCGGCGCTGGTCGACATCTTCCAGATCGACCCGGCCGTCCGGCGGCAGCGTGTCGCCGGCGGGTACGGCCAGCAGAAACCTGTCCTCGAACAAGGTCAGCGTCTCGACATCGGCGGCATCGGCCGGCAGCGCCAGCATCACCGCGTCGAGCCCGCCCGCGGCCAGTTCGTCGAGCAGCATTTTGGTCTGGGTCTCGCGCACTTCCAGCCGCAGCAATGGATACTGCTGTTGCAGGCGCGGCAGCACGCGCGGCAGAATGTAGGGCGCAAGCGTCGGGATCATGCCGAGCTTGAGCGGGCCGCTGAGCAGATCGCGGTGGCGGGCGAAATCGACCAGATCGCGGGTGGCGATCAGAATTTGTTCGGCCCGCTGCACCACCTCGCGCCCGGTATCGGTCAGCGTGATATCGCCCGGCCGCCGCTCGACCAGCTCGGCGCCGATTTCGCGCTCCAGCTCGCGCACCTGCATCGACAGGGCCGGCTGGGTCACGGAGCATTCCTCGGCGGCGCGGCCGAAATGGCGGTGGCGCGCCAGCGCCGTCAGGTAGCGCAACTGCCGCAAGGTAATCATACCGATTAGTTATTCTTATTAGGGAGACGATGCAATACGAGTAGACCTTATTGGAACTCTTCCATACAAGCGACGCAAGCGCGCGCTATACGCTGGCGCGTGCAGTTTCAGCGGAGGACACCATGGACACAAAGACTGACGACAAGGGCGCGGGCCAATGCCCGGTCAATCATGGCCAAGGCGGCCGCAAGAGCGGACACCGTAACCGCGACTGGTGGCCGGAGCAGCTGGATATCGGCGTGCTCCATGCCCTCCACCCCGACGCCGATCCGATGGGCAAGGACTTCGACTACGCCAAGGAATTCGAAAGCCTCGATCTCGATGCCGTGATCAAGGATCTGCATGCCTTGATGACCGACAGCCAGGACTGGTGGCCGGCCGACTTCGGTCACTACGGCGGCCTGATGATCCGTCTCGCCTGGCACAGCGCCGGCACCTATCGCATCACCGACGGCCGCGGCGGCGCCGGTGCCGGTCAGCAGCGCTTTGCGCCGCTCAACTCGTGGCCGGACAATGCCAACCTCGACAAGGCCCGCCGCCTGTTGTGGCCCATCAAACAGAAATACGGCCGCAAGATTTCATGGGCCGACCTGATGATCCTGGCGGGCAACGTCGCCCTCGAATCGATGAACTTCAAAACCTTCGGCTTCGCCGGCGGCCGTGCCGACGTGTGGGAGCCTGAAGAACTGTACTGGGGCCCCGAAGGCACCTGGCTCGGCGACGAGCGCTACAGCGGCGAGCGCCAGCTCTCCGAGCCGCTCGGTGCGGTGCAGATGGGCCTGATCTACGTCAACCCGGAAGGTCCGGGCGGCAATCCCGATCCGCTCGCCTCGGCGCGCGACATCCGCGAAACCTTCTTCCGCATGGCGATGAACGACGAAGAGACCGTGGCGCTGATCGCCGGCGGCCACACCTTCGGCAAGACCCATGGCGCGGGTGACCCGTCGCTGCTCGGTCCGGATCCGGAAGGCGGCGCCATCGAGGACCAGGGCCTCGGCTGGAAGAGCAAGCACGGCACCGGCTTCGGCGCCGACGCCATCACCGGCGGCCCGGAAGTGACCTGGACGCAGACGCCGACCAAGTGGAGCAACCACTTCTTCGACAACCTGTTCAAGTACGAATGGGAACTGACCAAAAGCCCGGCCGGCGCCAAGCAGTGGGTTGCGAAAAATGCGCCCGCTGACATCCCGGACGCTTTCGATCCGTCGAAGAAGAAGCTTCCGACGATGCTGACGTCCGATCTGGCGCTGCGCTTCGACCCGGCCTACGAGAAGATCTCGCGGCGCTTCTACGAGAACCCGGACCAGTTCGCCGACGCCTTCGCCCGCGCCTGGTTCAAGCTGACCCACCGCGACATGGGACCGCGCGTGCGCTACCGCGGCAAGCTCGTGCCGAAGGAGACGCTGATCTGGCAGGACCCGATCCCGGCGTCCGACTATACGCTCGACGACAAGGACGTTGCCGCGCTGAAGGCCAAGATTCTCGCCTCCGGTCTCACGGTGCCGCAGCTCGTCTCGACCGCCTGGTCGTCGGCCTCGACCTTCCGCAAGTCGGACAAGCGCGGCGGCGCCAACGGCGCGCGTATCCGCCTCGCTCCCCAGAAGGACTGGGAAGTGAACCAGCCGGCGCAGTTAAAGACGGTGCTGGCCAAGCTCGAGGCGATCCAGAAGGAGTTCGGCAAGAAGGTGTCGA
Source organism: Pseudolabrys sp. (assembly GCA_022843325.1). GTDB lineage: Bacteria > Pseudomonadota > Alphaproteobacteria > Rhizobiales > Xanthobacteraceae > Pseudolabrys. The sequence goes on from JALHNV010000025.1 coordinate 10,267, forward strand.
TCGCCGACCTGATCGTGCTGGGCGGCGATGCCGCTGTCGAAAAGGCGGCCAAGGATGCCGGCGTCGACGTGAAGGTCCCCTTCACGTCCGGCCGCATGGATGCGTCGCAGGAGCAGACCGACGTCGAGTCGTTCGCGCCGCTGGAGCCGCGTCAGGATGCATTCCGCAACTACACCAACCCGAAGAAGATCCAGTTCATGGCGCCGGAAGAGGCGATGGTGGACCGGGCGCAACTGCTGGCTCTGACGGCACCCGAGATGACGGTGCTGCTCGGCGGCCTGCGCGTTCTCGGCGCCAACGCCGCGGACTCCAAGCACGGCGTGTTCACCACGCAGCCGGGCAAGCTGACCAATGACTTCTTCGTCAACCTGCTCGACATGAACCTGGAATGGCAGAAGAGCAGCACGGACGGCGTGTATGAAGGCCGCGATCGCAAGACCAAGGCGGTCAAGTGGACCGGCACACGGGTCGATCTGATCTTCGGATCGCACTCGCAGCTGCGTGCGCTGGCGGAAGTCTATGCCTGTGCCGACTCCAAGGAGAAGTTCGTCAAGGACTTCGTCAAGGCCTGGACCCGCGTGATGAACAACGACCGCTTCGAGAAGTCCGCCCAGCCGGCGCTCGAGGCGGCGAAGTAAGCCAGACCCTCATCGCGAAGAATGAAGAACGGCCGGGGATTTCCCCGGCCGTTTTTTTTCTTATTCCTCCCCTGAAAGGGGAGGGATAAAAAAGCTACGTCCCGCCCTCGACCGCGCCCTGCGCGTCCCTGAGCGCATCCGGCTGCGGCATGGCGATGACGTTGTAGCCTGAGTCGACGAAATGGATTTCGCCGGTCACGCCGGTCGACAAATCCGAGCAGAGATAAAGCCCCGCGCCGCCGAGTTCTTCCAGCGTCACGCCGCGGCCGAGCGGCGAGTATTTTTGCTGGAAGGCGAACATGTAGCGCGCATCGCCGATGCCGGCGCCGGCCAGCGTCCGGATCGGCCCGGCCGAGATCGCGTTGACGCGAATCCTCTGATGGCCGAAGTCGACGGCGAGATAGCGCACCGAGGATTCCAGCGCCGCCTTCGCCAGACCCATGACGTTGTAATTCGGCATGGCGCGGTCGCCGCCATTATACGTGAGCGTGAGCAGCGAGCCGCCATTGGGCATCAGCTCCGCCGCGCGCTTGGCGCTCTCGGCAAAGGAGAAGCAGGAGATCACCATGGTGCGGACGAAATTTTCGCGCGTGTTGTCGGCGAAGCGGCCCTTCAGCTCGTTCTTGTCGGAAAAGCCGACCGCGTGAACGAAGAAGTCGATGGTGCCCCACTTATCCTTGAGCGTCTGCCAGAGCTTGTCGACCGAGGCGATATCCTCGACGTCACACGGGATGACGAGGTCCGACCCGGTCTGCTCGGCCAGCGGCTTGACGCGCTTGAGCAGCGCGTCGCCCTGATAGGTGTAGGCGATCTGCGCACCGTGCTGGTGCAGCATCTTCGCGATCCCCCAGGCGATCGAGTGGTCGTTGGCGACCCCCATGATCAGCCCGCGTTTGCCTTCCATCAATCCCGGCATTGGTCCCCGTCCTCTCGGCCGTCATGCCCGGGCTTGTCCCGGGCATCCACGACTTACTTCTTTCAATGTCTCAAGACGTGGATGGCCGGGACAAGCCCGGCCATGACATCGTCAATTTCACATTCAGTTCCGCGCAGCCATCACGCATCCACGTGCTTGAACACCAGGGTCCCGTTAGTGCCGCCAAAGCCAAACGAGTTCGACATCGCGGCGCCAATCTGCACATTGTCCTTGCGCTCGCGCAGGATCGGCATATCGGCGAAGGCGGGATCGAGTTCGGTGATGTTCGCGCTCTCGGCCATGAAGCCGTTCTGCATCATCAGCAGCGTGTAGATCGCCTCCTGAACGCCGGCTGCGCCGAGCGAGTGGCCGGTGAGCGACTTGGTGCCGGAGATCGCCGGGCACTTGTCACCGAACACGGCGCGGATGCCTTCGATTTCCTTGGCGTCGCCGACCGGCGTCGCGGTGGCGTGCGGATTGATGTAGTCGATCGGCACCTTGCAGGTTTCGAGTGCGAGTTTCATGCAGCGCTGCGCGCCTTCGCCCGACGGCGCCACCATGTCGTAGCCATCGGAGGTCGCGCCGTAGCCCGCGACTTCGGCATAGATCTTCGCGCCGCGCGCCTTGGCGTGCTCCAGCTCCTCAAGCACCAGCACGCCGGCGCCGCCGGCAATGACGAAGCCGTCGCGGCTGACATCATAAGCGCGCGAGGCGGTGGCCGGCGTGTCGTTGTACTTCGACGACATCGCGCCCATGGCGTCGAACAGGTTCGACATGGTCCAGCTCAGATCTTCCGAGCCGCCGGCGAACACCATGTCCTGTTTGCCCCACTGGATCATTTCCGCGGCGTTGCCGACGCAATGCGCCGACGTCGCGCAGGCCGACGAAATCGTATAGTTGACGCCCTTGATCTTGAACCAGGTGGCGAGCGTCGCCGACGGGCTCGACGACATCGCCTTCGGCACGGCGAAAGGGCCGATGCGTTTGGGCGAACCGTTCTTGCGCGTGATATCGGCGGCCTCGACGATCGTCTCGGTCGACGGGCCGCCGGCGCCCATGATGATGCCGGTGCGCGGATTGACGATGTCGTTTTCCTCGACGCCGGAATCGCGGATCGCCTGGTCCATCGCGACATGATTCCAGGCCGAGGCCTGGCTGAGGAAGCGCATGGCGCGGCGGTCGACCATGCCCGACGGATCGAGCGTCGGCTTGCCGTAGACCTGGCACTTGAAGCCATGCTCGGCGAATTCGGGGGCGAAGGTGATGCCGGACTTGGCCTCGCGCAGGCTGGCGAGAACTTCCTGCGTATTGTTGCCGATGGATGAGACGATCCCCATCCCGGTGACGACGACTCGTCTCATGGCCAAATTTCCTCACTCAAGCCGCGGGATTGTCGATAACTGGGGCACATTTGGCCCGCCCGAGGCAACCGCGCAAGGGCAAACAGCCCAGAGTTCAGCCGGGGCCGTTCCGGCGCTCAGGCGCTCGTCGGCGCCTGCGCGTCGTCCTGTTTGAACAGGCCCACTTTGAGGTCGGCGGCCTTGTAGATCACGGTGCCATCGGCCGATAGCCAGCCGTCGGCAATGCCCAGCACCAGTTTGGAGCGCATCACACGCTTGAAATCGACGCCGTAGGTGACCTTCTTGACGTTCGGCAGCACCTGCCCGGAAAACTTCACCTCGCCCATGCCGAGCGCGCGGCCGCTGCCGGGGGCACCGAGCCAGCCGAGGAAAAAACCGACCATTTGCCACATCGCGTCCAGCCCCAGGCAGCCCGGCATCACCGGATCGCCCTTGAAATGGCACAGGAAAAACCAGAGGTCCGGCTTCACATCGAGTTCCGCCCGCACCATGCCTTTGCCATGGGCCCCGCCGGTCTCGGAAATTTCGGTAATCCGGTCGAACATCAGCATCGGCGGCAACGGCAACTGGGCGTTGCCAGGCCCGAAAAGCTCGCCGCGGCCGCACGCCAAGAGGTCTTCATAGTCGAAACTGGATCGCCGATTGTCCATAAGTCTGAAATCCCCGCACGCGAACGTCTTGGTGGCTCAAAACAGGTCGTAACACACTGTAACAGACCGGCAAAGATAGGGCGTTCGCGCCGGATGAACTTCCCGCCGCCCGGCCCCGTGTAATTGCGAGGGAGTTGCATCTGCCGGTCCACTTCGTATATGTTGCAAATGAAACGGATTTACCTCGGTCCCTGGGGGACTGTGTTTTAGGGCGTAGTGATGACCGAAACGCGGACCATGATGATGCCGATCAGCAAGGCCGATGCGGCCCACGCCGCGGATCGCAAGGACTTGACCGGTTGCCCGTGGCACGACGTCAAGTCGATGTTGCGCGACGTTGGCCTGCGTCCGACCCGTCAGCGCATGGCGCTGGGCTGGATCTTGTTCGGCAAAGGCGACCGCCATCTGACCGCCGAAGCGCTTTACGAAGAAGCCACCCGCGCCAAGGTGCCGGTGTCGCTGGCCACCATCTACAACACGCTGCATCAGTTCACCGAAGTCGGTCTTCTGCGCCAGGTCGCGGTCGATGGTTCGAAGGCCTATTTCGACACCAATGCGAGCTCGCATCACCACTTCTTTGTCGAGGGTGAGGACGCGCTGCTCGACATTCCCGGCGCCGACGTGATCGTCGGCAAGACCCCGAGCCCGCCGGAAGGCTTTGAGATCGCGCGGGTCGATGTCGTGGTGCGGCTGCGCCGCAAGACCAAGGCTTAAGCCTCCTAAAGGCTAATCCACTTTCTCGTTCGGATAGGCGCCCCAGAGGCGCTCCTGCTGGATCCAGCCGTCGAAATTCCGGCCGCTGAACGAGCACCATTGGCCATTGCAGGACTTCAGCGTTCCCAGCACACCGGATTGCAGTTGGGCGACCACGGACGACTCAACGTCCGCATTCCGGTAGAGCGGCACCAGATCGCTTTTCAGCGAGGGCACCACCACGGCGGTTCGCCTGCCCGACAGCAGCGAGTGATAGACCCAGCCTTCCGCGCCTTCCCAGTCGCGGATTCGCCGCCAGTTCTCGAATTCGGCGGTTACTTCGACCGGCATGCTGGCGCGGGTGTAGACCCAGCGGACGTGCTGGTCCTTGTTGGGACCGGCCCGCACATTGACCCGGTCGGGTTTTAGGCTGACGAAACGGGGCACCGGCAAGCCGCTGACCGCGCCGGCGGCCAGCTCGCCTGCCGCATAGGCGGCATCCGGTACGGTCATCGCCAGCACGGCGGCGGCCAGCGCCATGCGCCCGGCCCGGGCGCAGGCGGTCCCAAAGCTTTGTGTTGTCACTGCCATCTGGTAGGAAAATGTATGGATTTTTGACCCTGTCCACGCCGGATTCGCAGTGTGGGCGAGCGCGGTTAAAGAGACCTGAATAGGCGCGCCGGGATTGCAGCCGGAGTGTCGCGGGGCAATGGAAATGCCGAAAACCAAGAAGCCAGTCGTCATCGTTACGCGCAAGCTGCCGGACAGCATCGAGTTGCGGATGCGGGAACTTTTTGACGCCCGCCTCAACGCTGACGACAAGCCGATGACCCAGACGCAACTGGCCGAGGCGGTGAAAACCGCCGACGTGCTGGTGCCCACCGTCACCGACCGGATCGACAATGCCGTGCTCAGCAAGGCCGGGGACCAGCTCCGCCTGATCGCCAATTTCGGCAACGGCGTCGACAACATCGACGTCGCCTCGGCGGTCCAGCGCGGCATCACCGTGACCAACACCCCGGGCGTGCTGACCGAAGATACCGCCGACATGACCATGGCGCTGATCCTGGCGGTGCCGCGCCGACTGGTTGAAGGCTCCGCGGTGCTGACCTCGGACCAGGACTGGACCGGCTGGTCGCCGACCTGGATGCTCGGCCATCGCATCTGGGGCAAGCGTCTCGGTATCATCGGCATGGGCCGGATCGGCCAGGCGGTGGCGCGGCGCGCCCGCGCCTTCGGCCTGCAGATTCATTATCACAACCGCCGCAAGGTGGCGCCGAAGATCGAGGAAGAACTCGATGCGACCTACTGGGAGAGTCTCGACCAGATGCTCGCCCGCATGGACATCGTGTCGGTCAACTGCCCGCACACGCCGGCGACCTATCATCTGTTATCGGCGCGGCGGCTGAAGCTGCTCCGGCCGGAGAGCTATATCGTCAACACCGCGCGCGGCGAGGTGATCGACGAAAACGCGCTGGCGCGGCTGCTCGACGCCGGCGCCATTGCCGGCGCCGGGCTCGACGTGTTCGAGCACGAACCGGCGGTCAATCCGAAACTGGTGAAGCTCGCCAAAGCCGGCAAGGTGGTGCTCCTGCCGCACATGGGCTCGGCCACCATGGAAGGCCGTATCGACATGGGCGAGAAGGTCATCATCAACATCAAGACCTTCATGGACGGCCACCGGCCGCCCGATCGCGTGCTGCCGTCGATGCTGTAGCGTCGTTACGCCGTTGCGCGCGCGTCGGTTTCGACCACTTCGTCGGTAAACACCTTGAAGTTATCCAGCCGGCCCGAGCCGAACGACGTGACGATCGCCACGTCGGTCGCGTCACGGCCGCGCGCCATCAGGATGCGGCCGATTCGCGGAATATTGTTTCGCGGGTCGAAGGTGTACCAGCGGCCGCCGAGATAGGCCTCGAACCAGGCGGCGAAATCGCCCGGCGGATACGGCGGCGGCATGCCGATGTCGCCGAGATAGCCGGTGCAGTAGCGCGCCGGGATATTCATGGCGCGGCACAACGTGATGGCGAGGTGCGCGTAGTCGCGACACACGCCCTTCTTCTTGTTGTGCACTTCGAAGGCCGACATGGTCGGGTCGGCATCCTGGTAACCGAACGTGATGTGGTTATGGGCGTAGTCGCAGATCGCCTGCACCAGCGGCCAGCCCTTCGGATGATCGCCGAACATCGACCAGGCGGTGTTGGACATCCGGTCGGTCTCGCAGTAACGGCTGCCGAGCAGATAGACGAGCGTGTCGACCGGCAGGTCTTTCAGCGCGTGCTGCTCGGCATCCGGCACCACCGGATCGGGTTCGCCGCTGTCCTGGACGATGAAGTCGGTCGACATCTTCAGCCGGCCCTTCGGCGCGGTGATGACGTGGCAGAAATTGCCGAAATTATCGTGATAGGTGTTCGCCGGCAGCGGCGGATCGAACTTGACGCGATCCCAGCTCAACAAATCCGGCGTGCGCGACGGATGGACGCTCAGTTGCAGGATCATCGGCGTCGGCTGCGGACAGTCGTACACGATTTCGTAGCCGGCCCTGATTTTCATGCGACAAATTCCCATCCGCCCGCACAGCGGCGCCGTGCAGGACAGGATGCTAAGCCCGGAAAACCGCCAAAGTTCCAATAAATCGCGCAGCCGGACTGCCTAATCGGTAGCCGCTTCAACGGCGCGGACTTTCACCGCCACCTGCATAGCCAGATGGTCGGACGCCTTGCCGATCCAGCTGCCTTGCAACGGGATCGCCTCGCGCGGGTCTTGCACCACAGCGACACGAACCAAGTTGCGGTTGCCGACCAAGCCGCTCGAGGCGTCAAAATCGACCCATCCCGGACCGGGCAGATAGGCCTGACCCCAGGCATGGGTATTGCCGCCGGTGAGGTCCTCGCTGGTGTCATCGGCCAGATGCAGGTAGCCCGACACGAAACGCGCGGCGATGCCGAGCGAGCGCAGACCGGCGATCATCAGCATCGCCACATCGCGGCAGCTGCCGCTCGCCAGCGTCAGCGTTTCGACCGGGTCCTGAATGCCTTTTTCATGGCGGGCGCCATGCTTGAAGTGCCGCTTGATCGACTGGGTCATGTTGACCAGCAGATCGCTGGTCTTGGCTTTGCCCTCGTCATCCAGGAACCCCGCCGCCCAGCGGGCGACCGCCGGGTCGTCCGACACCGGCGTCAGATACGGCGCGAGCCGGGCGCGGTCGCTGGTGGCATAGGCAAACGGATAGGTGCCGGCGAATTCCTCGATTGTCCCGGCGTTGAACTCCGCCGGGGCGTGATCGAGACGAATTGTGCTTTCAAACCGCAGTTCGCAGGCACGCCCGGCAAACCGGGCTGTGGCCACATGATTGCCGAAGCCATCACGTTCCCACGACAACTGGGTCGGCTCGGGCGTGATCCTGATGTCCGACTCCAGCACCGTCTGGTCCTTGTCATCGCGCGGCCGCAGCATCATGCGGTGTTCGCCGAAAGCGACCGGTTGTTTGTAGTGATAGGTGGTGACGTGCCTGACGGTCAGGATCGGCATTCTGTATCCAGGATAGCGACAACCCCCTACTAATATGCATTTTATGGTCCATAAACAGCGGTTAGTGGTGTTATACCGTTGTTTCGTGCACGAATTCGACCGAAGGACCCGATGAACACGCTATTGGCGGCCGATGAACCCCGCCCCGTCACGATTCACAACGAACGAGGCCGCTCGCCCTTCCTGATCGTCGCCGACCACGCGGCCAACAGGGTGCCTCGCGCGCTGCGCGACCTTGGCGTCTCCGAAGCCGAACGCCAGCGCCACATCGGCTGGGACATCGGCATTGCCGGTGTGTGCCGCGCGCTCGCCGACAGCCTGGATGCCACCCTGATCCAGCAGAATTATTCGCGTCTCGTGATCGACTGCAATCGCCCTCCGGTGTCACCCACATCGATGCCCGAGATCAGCGAGCTCACGCCTGTGCCAGGTAACATCGGCCTGTCTGATGCCGACAGGCAGGCGCGGATCCAAAGCATCTTCCGGCCCTATCACGACGCCATCGAAGCCGAGCTGGAGCGCCGTAAGGAGGCGCAACGTCCGACAGCGCTGATCGCGATGCACAGCTTCACGCCGGTCTATAAAGGCGTGGCGCGGCCGTGGCAGGCCGGCGTGCTGTACAATCGCGATCCGCGCTTCGCGCATCTGTTGATGGCACTGCTGAAGCAGGAAACAGGCCTCACCGTCGGCGACAACGAACCGTACAGCGTCACCGACGATTCCGATTACACCATCCCGGTGCATGGCGAGCGGCGCGGCCTGCACCACACCGCGGTTGAAATCCGGCAGGACCTGATCGCCGACGAAAAAGGCCAAAAGGCATGGGGCGCGATCATGGCGCGGCTGCTGCCGACCGCCTACGGCCAGTTGCTCGAAGCCGACGCGCGCAAAGCTAGCGGTCGCCGCGCAGGTCCTTGATCGTGGGCCGCTCGCCGCTGAGTGGATTGTCCTTGTCCCAGGCGTAATCCAGCGTCTCGAACCGCATCGAGCGCGCATCGACCATCAGCAGGCGCCCGACCAGGCCCTCCCCGAAGCCGACGATTTCGCGGATCACCTCCAGCGCCATCATCGAACCGAGAATGCCGGGCAATGCGCCGAGAATGCCGGCCTCCGCGCAGGCCGGCACGGTGCCGGGCGGTGGCGGCTCGGGAAACAGACAGCGGTAGGTCGGGTTGCGTGTGCCATCGGCGCGGGTCTCGTGCGGCCGCAACGTCGTCAGGGTGCCATCGAAGGTGCCGACCGCCCCGGTGACCAGCGGCTTCTTCGCAAGATAACAGGCGTCCGACACCAGATAGCGCGTGGCGAAGTTGTCGGAGCCGTCGGCGATGATGTCGTATTGCGCAAAGAGATCGAGCGCGTTGTCCGCTTCGAGACGCGCCATGTGCGTCTCGATCCTGACGTGCGGATTGAGCCGCGCGATCGCGGTCTCGGCGCCATCGACCTTGCGGCTGCCAATATCCTCGGTGGCGAAGATCACCTGCCGCTGCAAATTCGATAGCGAGACGGTGTCGTCGTCGATGACGCCGAGCGTGCCGACGCCGGCGGCGGCCAGGTACAAAAGCACCGGCGCACCGAGGCCGCCGGCGCCGATCACCAGCACCCGCGCCGCCTTGAGTTTGGTCTGGCCGGGGCCACCGACCTCGCGCAGGACGATGTGGCGCGCATAGCGTTCGAGTTCGGCGGCATCGAGCATGCATTGACCCTAGCGCAGGAAGCAGGACGGGGAAACCGGGTTTCAGGCCGAGATCGCGTGACAAAACAATGGCTTTGCCTAGCTGTCGCGCGCAGCGCCGGCACCTTGCGTGCCCTCCGTGATGGGCTAAGGTGAAGCGGCTGCATGGTTAGGATCGCGTAAAAGCAATGCGTTTTGCGGCGTTGATAGCGTTCTCGGCGTGTGCGTTCGTCGCCGTTCCGGCGGCCGCGCAGAACGAGGCACCGTATCCCTTTGAGGCGGAAGCATCCCCCGCCACGGCCAATCCGGAAACCAAAAAGCCCGAAGCCAGGAAGCCGGCAGCCAAACGGCCGGAGCCTTCGCAAATTCCGCCCGCCAGGCCGGCCGCAATTACCGCCGATCCTGACAAGACGTCGGCTGCAAAGACGGACGCCGTGCGGCTGCCGCCCGAGCGCCCGGCGGCCATCGCGGCGCCCGCCGCCGCCAGACCCGAGACCGCAAAAGCCGATATCAAATCGGAAGCTGCCAAGGCGGACACTGGCAAGCCGGATGTCGCGAAGCCGGCGGCGCCGGCCGCCGATGTCTTCGCCGGCATCCCGATCGGCGAGCGGCAGAAGATCCAGTCCGCGCTGCTGTGGGCCGGCGATTATTCCGACGCGGCCGCAGGCGAAGACGCCGCGGCCGGCGCGATCCGAAGTTTCCGGAAGCGCAACAAGCTGACCGCCACCGGTCCGCTCAGCGCCGCGGAACGGGCGATGCTGATCGCCGCCACGCAAGACCGCGAAGAAGAGTTCGGCTGGACCGTCATGGTCGATCCGGCCACCGGTGTGCGCCTGGGCCTGCCCACAAAGATGATGCCGCATGCCCGCGAAGCCGCACGCGGCACGCGCTGGACCTCCCGCCGCGGCGAGATGATGGTCGAGACCTTTCGCATCAACGACCCCACCTTGAAGCTCGCGGCGCTGTTCGAGAAAGAAAAGGCCGAACCTGCCGCCCGCCGGGTTGAGTACAGCGTGTTGCGCGACGACAGTTTCTACATTCGAGGACTGCAGGGCCTGAAGAAATTCTCGGTGCGCGCCACCATTCGCAATAGCGAAGTGCGGGGCTTCACCCTGATGTTCGATCAGGCGATGGAGGGCATCGTCGCGCAGGTGAGCGAAGCGATGGTCAGCGCGTTCTCGCCATTTCCCGAGCGCGGCGCGCCGTTCGCCGCCCTCGCACGCTCGGTGGAATACGGCAATGGTCTGATTGTCAGCGCGCAGGGCCATATCGTCACCGATCGCAATCTGACAGAAGGCTGCCAGGTCATCGTTGCCGCCGGCCTCGGCGATACGGCGCGGATCGCCGACGACCGCGATAGCGGACTGGCCTTGCTGCGCTTTTATGGGGCGCGTCAGATGGTGCCGGTTAGACTGGATGCCGCCGCGCCGAAGCCAGGCGAACTGACGCTGGCCGGCATCCCCGATCCGAAGCAACACGAAGGCCGCCGCACGCTGACCGAGATCAAGGCGCGGCTGGTCGACGCCAGCCGCATCGAGTTGCGCCAGCCAGTGCCGATGGCGGGCTTCTCCGGCGCCGCCGCGCTCGGCGCCGACGGCCGCTTCCTCGGCATGATGAAAATGCGCAGCGTCGTTCTGGCCAGCGCCGAACCGGTGCTGCCACCGGTACGGCTGATCGATGCGGCCACGATTCGCGGCTTCCTGTCGGCGCAGAACGTCGCGACCGTGTCCGCCGCCAGCGGGGATGCGCGGGCCTCGATCGTGCGCATTATTTGCGTGCGGAACTAGCCGCGGCTACCGGTTCTTCCACGCCGCCTTGCGCTTTTCGACGAAGGCTTTCATGCCTTCCTTCTGGTCATCCGTCGCGAACAGCGCGTGGAAAATCCGGCGCTCGAACACGACGCCTTCCGCCAGCCCCGACTCGAAGGCACGATTGACCGCCTCCTTGCCCGCCAGCACCGACGGCAGCGACATGTTCGCAATGGTGTCCGCCACCTTCATCGCCTCGTCCATGACACTCGCCGCCGGCACCACGCGCGCCACCAGCCCGGCGCGCTCCGCCTCGGCGGCGTCCATCATGCGGCCGGTCAGAATCATGTCCATGGCCTTGGCCTTGCCGAGCGCATGGGTCAGCCGCTGCGTACCGCCGATGCCGGGGATGACGCCAAGCTTGATCTCGGGCTGGCCGAATTTCGCATTGTCGGCGGCAATGATGATGTCGCATTGCATCGCCAGTTCGCAGCCGCCGCCGAGCGCAAAGCCCGCCACCGCTGCGACGATCGGCTTGCGCGCCTGCGCGACCCGATCCCAGCCGGCGGTGAAGTTGCCGAGATAGGCCTCGATGAAGGTCTTGTCCGCCATCTCCTTGATGTCGGCGCCGGCGGCAAAGGCCTTCTCGCTGCCGGTGATCAGGATGCAGCCGATGTTGTCGTCGGCCTCGAAGGCGTCGACCGCCTGGCTGAGTTCGCCGATCAGCGCGCGGTTGAGCGCATTGAGCGCCTGCGGCCGGTTCAGCGTAATGATGCCAACACGGCCTTTGGTGTCGACGAGAATGGTTTCGTAGGTCATGGGCTGCTCACGGTGATCGGAACGATCGTCACTGTAGCCGAACGACAACGGCTTCACCATGGCGCGAAACGAAGCGGCCGCGCCGGTTGAAAAGACCGGCGCGGCCGCAGTTCCTTGCGGGCTATTCCGAGAGCTTGATGTTGGCGCGCTCGATGACCTCTTTCCACTTCGCGAAGTCGGTTTTGATCACCTCGGCATAATCCGCCGGCGTGCCGGGCGCGGCATCCTCGCCGATCACCTTGAACCGATCGACCATGGCCTGTGACTTCAGCGCGTCGTTGAGGGCGCGGTTGAGCCGGTCGATCATCGGCTTCGGTGTCTTGGCCGGCGCGACGACGCCGAGCCATGTCACCGCTTCATATTTCGGCACACCGGCCTCGGCGATGGTCGGCGTATCGGGGAAGGCCGAGGAGCGCGCCGGCCCGCTGACGCCCAGCCCGCGCACGCGGTTGTCGAGCACGAAGGGGGCCATCGAGGCGAGACCTTCGAACATGATGTCGACCCGGCCGGCGATGAGATCGTTGATGGCGGCGGCGCCGCCGCGGTACGGCACATGGGTGATCTGGGTGCCGGTCAGGTTCTTGAACAGCTCCAGTCCGATATGACCGGGCGACCCGTTCGCCGACGATGCAGCCGACAGCTTGCCGGGATTTTTCTTGGCGTAGTCGACCAGTTCCTTGACCGACTTGACCGGCAGTTGATTCGACACCGCCAGCATCAGGTGACCGCGCGCGATCATCCCGACCGGCTCGAAATCCTTGATCACGTCATAGGGCAGCTTCGCGACCATATGCGGCGTCAGCGCCATGCCGCCGATCAGGCCAACGCCGATGGTGTAGCCGTCCGGCGGCGACTTGGCGATGGCGTCAAGGCCGATGACAAAGGCACCGCCCGGACGATTTTCGATGATGAGCTGCTGGCCGAGGCTCTTGCCCATCTCGGAGCCGAGCAGCCGCGCATACAGATCGGTATTGCTGCCGGGCGCTTGCGGCACGATGAAGCGAATCGGTTTTTCCGGGTACTGAGCGAAGGCGCCACCGCACAACGCACCAAATATAACGGCAGCAAGAACAACACGACGCATGCTTTGCCTCCCTGGCAATGGCGCTTCTCGTCGCCGGATTTGTCCCGGCACGCGCACCTTGCCGATATGAAAGCAATTACCGGAGGGGCAGCACAAGGGAGGTGTCTCCCGCCCTCCCACCTTTCGTGGCCCACGCCAAATCAGCATGGATCGCGGGCCATCAACACCCGGCGTTGCCTGCGCCTTGACCCTTCCCTGTCGTTTGTTTGTTTATTGACGCGACGGGGAACAGCGCGCGCAGACTGTCACCGGGTGCGCGCTACTTCTGGCAGCCCGGGCAATAGAACGTCGACCGCCCGTTCTGCACGAGGCGCCTGATGACGCCTTTGCATCCGGGACACGGCGCACCTTCGCGGTCGTAGACCAGAAAATTGTGCTGGAAGTCGCCGAGCGAACCGTCGGCGCGGCGGTGATCGCGCAGCGACGAGCCGCCCGCCTTGATGGCGTCGTTGAGCACGGCCTTGATGGCATCCACCAGTGCGACGGCGCGCGCGTTGGGCGCGCCCTTGCGGCCGGCGACGGTCGCGGCGCGCCGCTTCGGCGACAGCCGGGCGCGGAACAGCGCCTCGCAGACATAGATGTTGCCGAGTCCGGCGACGACGCGCTGGTCGAGCAGCGCCGCCTTCAGTGACGTCTTCCGCCCGGCGCAGGCCCCGGCCAGCATGGCGGCGTCGAAAGCGTTGCCGAGCGGCTCCGGGCCGATCAAGGCCAGCAATGGCTCGGACTCCATCTTGCCGCGTGGCACGATCTTCATCGAGCCGAAGCGGCGCGGGTCGTTGAAGGTCAGGGTGGCGCCGTTCGACATGTGAAACACGACGTGGTCGTGCGCCGTACTCTTGGATTTCTCGTGGTGATACTTGGCGATCTGGCCGTCGTCGACGCGGAACGAGCCGGACATGCCGAGATGCATCACCAGCACCTCGCCGGACGACAGGTCGGCCAGCAGGTATTTGGCGCGCCGGCCAAGGCCGACCACCGTCTGGCCCTCCAGCCGCTTTTCGAAGTCCTTCACGATCGGCCAGCGCAGGCCGCGGTGGCGCACCTCGACCTTGACGATGCGCGCGTCTTCCATCGCCGGGGCCAGGCCGCGGCGGACGGTCTCGACTTCGGGCAGTTCGGGCATGGTTAACCGCTCCTGCAGTGACACATAGCGCCCCGCGCCTCCCCGCGCTATGGTCCTGCCGGAAAAGGACTATTGGCTTATGGCAGCACGCCCCGACGACGGCAAAGAGACGCATTTCGGCTATCAGCGCGTGCCGCTTCGCGACAAGCAGGCGCGCGTCGACGACGTGTTCCATTCGGTGGCCAAACGCTACGACCTGATGAACGACCTGATGTCGGGCGGGCTGCACCGGCCCTGGAAGTCGGCCCTTGTCACCGCCGTCAATCCGCCGCCGCGGCACAGTGACCGGCCTTTCGCGCTGCTCGACCTCGCCGGCGGCACCGGCGACGTCGCCTTCCGTGTGGTGGAAGCCGGCGGCGACGGCACCCGCGTCACGGTCTGCGACATCAATGCCGAGATGCTGGCGGTCGGCCGCGAGCGCGCCGCGGCGCGCGGCCTCGATCATGCCGTGACGTTCGAACAGGGCAATGCGGAGGAGCTGCCCTATCCCGACCGCAGCTTCGACTGCGTCACCATCGCTTTCGGCATCCGCAATGTGCCGCGCATCGACCGCGCGCTCGCCGAGGCGCACCGCGTGCTCCGGGTCGGCGGCCGCTTCCTCTGCCTGGAGTTTTCGTCGGTCGACGTGCCGGGCCTGCAGAGCCTGTATGAACTCTATTCGTTTCAGGTCATCCCGCGCGTCGGCGCCGCTGTCACCGGCGACCGCGAGGCCTATCAGTATCTCGTCGAATCGATCCGCCAGTTTCCCAAGCCGAAGGCCTTCGCGCAGATGATCGAGGCCGCCGGCTTCCGCCGCGTCAGCTTCACGCCGATGACCGGCGGCGTGGTGGCGATGCATTCGGGCTGGAAACTGTGATCGCAGCCTTCTCCCACCTGATCCGCCTGACGCGCGCCGGCTATGTCTTCGCCCGCGAAGGCGTGTTCGCGCTGGTCGACACACGGCCGCTGCCGCTACCGGCGCGCACCGCCATCGCCGCCGCGCGGCTGATCGAACGGCCCACCGCCAAGGACGGCTCGAGCCGGCTCGGCAAGGCGCTGACGCGGCTCGGGCCGACTTACGTCAAGCTCGGCCAGTTCATGGCGACGCGGCCGGACGTGGTCGGCCAGAGCATCGCCCACGATCTCGAGGCGTTGCAGGACAAGATGCCGCCGTTCCCGCAGGCGCAGGCGGAAGCCGTGGTGGCCGCCGCCTTCGACCGGCCGGTGAACTCACTCTACGCCAGTTTCGGACCGTCGGTGGCCGCCGCCTCGATCGCGCAAGTTCACAAGGCCGAAATCGAAACGGACGGCATCCGCAAACCGGTCGCCGTGAAGATCCTGCGCCCCGGCGTCGGCCATCGCTTTGCCGTCGACCTCGACGCCTTCATGTTCGCCGCCCGTCGCGCCGAGGCGATGTCGCTGGAAGCGCAGCGCCTGCGGCCGGTCGAAGCGGTGGCGACGCTGGCGCGCTCGGTGTCGATGGAAATGGACTTCCGGCTGGAAGCGGCGGCGCTGTCGGAGATGGCGGAGAACACCCGCGACGACATCGATTTCCGCGTGCCGGCGGTCGACTGGGACCGCACCGCGCGCGAAGTACTGACCATGGAGTGGATCGAGGGCACGCCGCTCAACGACCGCGCCGCGCTGGACGCGCGCGGCATCGACCTGCCGGCGCTCGGCCACAAGGTCATTCAGTCGTTCCTGCGCCACGCTTTGCGCGACGGGTTCTTCCATGCCGACATGCATCCCGGCAACCTGTTCGTCGATGCCGAGGGCCGTCTGGTCGCCGTCGACTTCGGCATCATGGGCCGGCTCGGCCCGAAGGAACGCCGCTTCCTCGCCGAGATTCTCTACGGCTTCATCACCCGCGATTATCACCGCACCGCGCAGGTGCATTTCGACGCCGGCTATGTGCCGCGGCATCACTCGGTCGAAGACTTCGCACAGGCCATCCGCGCCATCGGCGAGCCGATCCATAACCGCACCGCCGAAGACATCTCGATGGCCAAGCTGCTGATGCTGCTGTTCGAGGTCACCGGTCTGTTCGACATGCGCACGCGGCCCGAGCTGCTGCTGCTGCAGAAGACCATGGTGGTGGTCGAGGGCGTCGCCCGCACGCTCGATCCCCGGCTCGACATGTGGCAGGTCGCCGACCCCGTGGTGCGCGAATGGATCGAGCGCAATCTCGGGCCCGTCGGCAAACTTCAGGACGCCGCCCAGGGCGCCGGCGAACTCGGCCGCTTCATCGGCCAGGTGCCGTCGCTGCTGACGCGCGCCGGCACACTGCTTGACCAGGTCGACGACATTACCCGCAACGGCCTCGTGCTGTCGCCCGGCACGGTCGAGGCCATCGGCCGCGCCGAAGGACGCAGCAATCGCTGGGTCGCGGGCGGCCTCTGGGCGATCGCGCTGATGCTCGGCTGGCTGGCGTGGTTGATTATTTGAGGACCTTCTTATCCCTCCCCTGAAAGGGGAGGGATTAAGGCCCCCGTCCCACCACCAGCTCCAGCCGGTCCAGCGTGCTGGACCAGCCTTCGCCATGGCCGTCGCGCTCTGCCGCTGACACGAACGGCACCTGACGCAGCGTCAGCCTGGTCTTGCCGCCGAGGTCCTCGAAGGTCACCGTCACCAGGTTCTCGACGCCGCGTTCGCCCTCCTCCTCCCAGACGAAGGTGAAGACCAGAAGCGAGGGCGGCACGACCTCGCGAAACACGCCGTGATGCCACAGATCGCTGCCGTCCTCGACCGAGCGCAGGCAATTGCGCCACCGCCCGCCGGGACGAACGTCCATGTCGATCTGCGCCGCCGGATGATGCACCGGCCCCCACCACTGCATCAACTGCACGGGATCGGTCCATGCCTTGAACACGACCTCGCGCGGCGCGTTGAGCACCCGCGTGACGACAAGTTCGAGCTTCTCGGCGGCGGCGGTCATGTCGGGATCAGCGCTTGCGGCGATACGTGGCCGTCATCATCTCGGTCCACTGGCCGTCGGCTCCCTGGACCCGCGCCGTGAAGCCGCGTTCGTCGTCACTGCGCAGGTCGATGATATCCTGATACTTCGCCGTGGTGCCGTCCCCGGCCATGCCCGGTCCTTCGGCACTCAGCGTCAGGACGCGGCCGGCGGCATCGAGTTCGCCTTCGTAGACCCACAGATAGGTCATCATCGACCCGATCCAGGTGCCGACGAAACGGCCCTTCTGCGGATCGAAGCCGACCGAGATCACAGCGCTGCCGCGCATCCCGCCCCGCATCGTGAACTGGCTCTCGCCTATGATCCAGAGCGGGCCGAGCGGCCGCACCGTCTCTGTGCCCTGCGCCTTTTCGTCGCCGCCGGTCTCGTACGTCCACTCGCCGACCAGGCGTTGCAGCCAGGCGTGTTCCGCCTGCGGTTCTGCTGGTTGCATTCAAGCTCTCCCTGAAGGCCGCGTCGTCTGACCGGGCGTGGCGAGGCGCGACATGTGTGCGTATTGGCTGCGCTACATCTCGACGATCGACTTGAAGCCGCCGTAGATCATGCGCTTGGCGTCGAACGGCATGGCGCCGGGACCCATCATCGCCGCCAGCCGCGGGTCCTTCATGATCTTGCCGTTGATCCGGTCGCGGTCCTTGCGCGACTTGTAGGTGATCCACGAGAACACGACCGTCTCGTTCGGCTTGCGCTTGACGCTGCGCGGGAACGAGGTGCGCTTGCCGACCTTGACGTCATCGGCAACGCACTCGACATAGGAAAGCGCGCCAAACTCCATCCAGATCTTGCCGGCCTTGGTTGCAATCTTGCGGTAGGCAGCGACGTTCTTTTTCGGCACCGGAACGATAAATCCATCAACATAAGGCATTGAGCGCTTCCTCTCTTTCCAGCTTTGTTGGGTAACGATTCACCTGCCGTCAAAAGCGCGTTGCAGCGCCGCTAGGTCCATCTTCTTCATCTTCAGCATCGCCGCCATGGCGCGGTCCGCCTTCTTCCGATCGGGATCGGCATGCATCTCGAGCAGCACCGCCGGAAAGACCTGCCACGACAAACCGAACCTGTCCTTCAGCCAGCCGCAGTCGCTTTCATGGCCGCCGCCCTCCTGTAACTTCGTCCAGTAATAATCGATCTCGTCCTGGGTCTCGCACGGAATCTGAAAGGAAACCGCCTCGCTGAACTTGAAAATTGGCCCGCCATTGAGACCGGAGAATGGCTGGCCATCCAGTTCGAATTCGACGGCCAGAACCGATCCGGGCGTGCCGCCGTGAACCTCGGTTCCGACTTCCGAGTACCGGATGATCCGGCCCATTTTGGAATTCTTGAAGACCGACACGTAGAACTTCGCCGCGTCCTCGGCCTCTTTGTCGAACCACAGGCAAGGTGTGATCCTGTGCTTGGCTATTGGCATCGTGACCTCTCAGTTTACCGTCGCGACATAGGTTTCGAGTTTGTCGAGCGTGCCGGTCCAGCCCATGGTCATGCTGCCGTGGCCGCTATCGAAGCTGGCGCGCTCTTCTTCGGTCGGGTTGAGCGGCGTCCACTGCACGGTGAATTTGGTCTGGCCGCCGGGGTGATCCTCGAAAGTGAAGACCGACAACAGCTCGATCGGCCAACTCGGCGCCATCGGATGCCGCGTCAGGCCGCCAGCTTCGTCGGAAAACGAATTGACGAAGACGATGCGGTCTTTTGGCGAGATTTCGCGGAAGACCATCCGGCCCCACATCAACGGACCGCTCCCCGGCTGCATCGCGTAGTGGTAGGTACCCCCGACGCGGAAATCCATCTCGGACTTGGCGATCGTGACGCCCTTGGGTCCCCACCATTGCTGCATGTGATGCGGGTCAGTAAAACATTTCCACACCAGGTCGCGCGGCGCATTGAAGACGCGCGAAATGATGAAAGGTCTGGACGACAGTCTGGTGGTTTGGTCGGACATGGCTGTTCCTGAACGTCTTGGGCAGTTGTGAACACGGCAAGTCCGGACTTACCGGTCGTAATCGAGCTTCGGATACCAATCGGGGTCGCGGCCTTCCGGCGTACAATCGAACACGGTCCACATCGGCATCAGGTCGGGCGCGCCGCGCGGGTCCTGCCCGGGATCGGCGGTGCCGAAGTCCATCTCGGCGCTCCAGAAGTGCCGGATCATGCCGTCGCGGCGCGTGAAGACGTGCAGGCCGGCGTCATCACTCCCGTCGGGACCGATCGCGTGATAGTCGCGGCTGAAGTCTCCGCTCGGGTCGGAATAGAGCTTGAGGTCGCGCCAGCCGCGCTCCTGCTTGAACGCCGTCAAACGTTCGATCGGCGAGCGGGCGACCACCGCCAGCGCGATTCGCTGCATCATGTCCTGCGCCTCGCCATCCCAGGCGCTGAGCAGCGAGGTGCACATCGGGCATGGCCGCTGGCGTTGCGGGCCAAACATGTAGGTGTAGATAACGAGCGTCTGCTTGTCGCCGAACAGCCCGGCCAGGTCGGTCGGTCCGCCTTCGCCGACAAAGCTGTAGTTCTTAACTTCGGCGCCGGGCGGGAGCGCGCGGCGCATCTCGGCGACGCGCTCGATGTGACGCCGCAGTTCGATCTCCTCGGCGAGCAGCGCGGTGCGCGCTTTGCGATAGTCGGCACTCTCTTTGAGAATTCGAACCCCACAGCTCTCGGCGAGACTGCGGGCCGAAGGCAGCGGTTTGTTGGTGTCGAGCATAACGTTCTTCCTTCTCGCCCCCGCGCGCTTGTCGTGATTCGCCGGTGGACGCCGCGCTACGTCGCCGGGACGACCATCCAGCCGACGCCGAACTTGTCGGCAACCATGCCGAAGCTGGAGGCGAAGAAGGTCTTCATCAGCGGCTGAAGCACGGCGCCGCCTTCGCTCAGCGCGGCGAAGGCGCGCTTCGCCTCCGTATCATCCTTGACCGTCAGGGCCAGCGAGATGCCCTTGAACTCGGCCTTGCCGCCGCCCATGCCGTCGGTCGCCATGACCACGGTGTCGCCGACTCTGAAACTCGAATGCATGATCTTGTCGCCGGCCGGCATCGCGCCGCCGCAGCCATCCCCGGGCGATCCGGCATCGGACGGCGCTTCCTTGAAGCGCATCATGGCGTCGACCTCTGCGCCGATCGTCTTTTTGTAGAACTCCAGCGCTTCCTCGCACCGGCCTTCGAAATTCAGATATGGCTGAACCTGCATGTCGTCTCCTTCCTTTCGCCGGCGCGTTCATTGCTGTGCACGAGCACCTCGCCGGTGTTGGCATCGCCTTGACAAATACGTTGATATCAACCCATTATAAGTCATGTCAATACGCCAGGGGAAAACGAAGGTTCCGGCGGCCGAAGCGCTGCCGGTCTTGCCGTTCGACAAAACCATCGAGGTCCGCGATGCCTGCCTCTGCCTGCATGTGCATCGCGCGGCTCGGTCGCTGGCGCGACGCTTTGATGAGGCGCTGCGGCCGTTCGACCTGACCCACGGCCAGTTCTCGCTGCTGGTGTCGCTCAATCGTCCCGAGCCACCGACCATTGGCAGCGTCGCGACGCTGCTGGCAATGGATCGCACGACGCTCACCGCCAATCTCAAGCCGCTGGAGCGGCGCGGCCTCGTGACCATTTCCGTTGACGCCGATGACAAACGCAGCCGCCGTCTGGGCATCACCGCGGCCGGACGCGCTTTGCTCGCCAAGGCCTATCCGGTCTGGCGGCAGGGTCACGTTGAGGCGGAGTTTCTGATCAAGCACAGCAGCCCCGACGACCTGCGCGCCGCGCTGCGGACGCTGTCGTAAGCAGGCTTGAGAGCAGACGACACGGCTGCCGACGATGGTCTCCGGCTTGCTGAGAGCGAGGCTATTTTCGTGGCTCACGCTTTCGCTCCCTGCTGCGCTTTCTTTTGGCCGGCGCGGGTGCTTGCGGACCCGCGGCCTGCAAGGTCTTGAGGTAGTCCTCAAGGCGATCGAGCCGCTGCTCCCAGAGCTGACGGTATTCCTCGAGCCAGTCGTCGACGCCCTTCAGCGCCACCGGATCGATCTTGCAGGGGCGCATCTGCGCATCCCGGCTGCGCGTGATCAGGCCGGCGCGCTCGAGCACTTTGAGATGCTTGGACACTGCCGGTAGCGACATCGCGAACGGCTCGGCCAACTTGGACACCGAGGTTTCGCCGTCCGCCAGCCGCGCCAGGATGGCGCGCCGGGTGGGGTCGGCAAGCGCCGCGAACGTGGCGCTCAGGGGGTCGGCCGGCTGAAGCCTCATCGTCTATATTTATCCATTCAGTTAAATAACCGATGGGTTAATTACCACAGGAGGACGGACTGTCAACGCCCCGTCTTGACAATCAAGACGTCGCAGCCTTTGATTGCAATGCAATCATCGCCATCAAATTTCCGCAAGCTATTGATTGAACGAGGGTTATTTTGGCCTCTTTGACCGTGCGGCAACTCGACGAGACGCTCAAGCAGCAACTCCGGCTGCGCGCCGCCCGCAGCGGCCGCTCGGTCGAGGACGAGGTGCGCAACATTCTCAAGGCTGCGGCCGAGGACTCCGACGCACTGGCGCCCATGGCAAAGGCAGCGCCGGGCGCTGGTCCCGTCCCGGCCCCGGCCGGCAAGCGCGTGTTGCTGATCGTCGGCGGCGGCATCGCCGCCTACAAGTCGCTCGACCTGATCCGGCGGCTGAAAGAGCGCGGCTTCACCGTGCGCTGCATTCTCACCGCGGCGGCAACGCAGTTCATCACGCCGCTCGCCGCCGGCGCGCTGACCGGCGAGCGGGTGTTCACCGATCTGTTCGATCCCGCGAGCGAATTCGATGTCGGGCATATTCGTCTCGCCCGCGACACCGATCTGGTGGTGGTGGCGCCGGCGACGGCCGACCTGATGGCGAAGATGGCGGGCGGCCACGCCAACGACCTCGCCACCGCGGTGCTGCTGGCGACGACCGCGAAGATCCTGCTGGCGCCGGCCATGAACCCGCAGATGTGGGCCAACAAGGCGACGCAGCGCAATCTGGCGCAGCTCACCGCCGACGGCGTGACGCTGATCGGTCCCAATGCCGGCGAGATGGCCGAATCCGGCGAGCGCGGCATCGGCCGCATGGCGGAGCCGATGGAAATTGCCGGCGCCGTGGACCGGCTTCTGGCCGCAAAGGGCGAGCGGCCGCTGGCGGGCAAGCGGGTGCTCGTCACATCAGGGCCGACCCATGAGCCGATCGATCCGGTGCGCTATATCGCCAACCGCTCCTCCGGCAAGCAGGGCCACGCCATCGCGCTCGCCGCGGTGAGGGCCGGCGCCGAGGTCACGCTGATCAGCGGCCCGGTCACGCTGCCGGATCCGCCGGGCGTCAGAATGATCAAGGTGGAAAGCGCCCGCGATATGTTGCGCGCGGCGGAGCAGGCCTTGCCGGTGGACGTCGCGATCTTCGCCGCCGCCGTGGCGGACTGGCGGGTGGCGAATGCCGGCGACCAGAAGATCAAGAAGAAGGCCGGTGAGACCACGCCCGAACTGTCGCTGGTCGAAAATCCCGATATTCTTTCCACAGTCGCGCACCGCACGGATCAGCGGCCAAAGCTGGTGATCGGCTTCGCCGCCGAGACCGAGAATGTCGCCGCCAATGCCAAAGCCAAGCTGGCGCGGAAAGGCTGCGACTGGATCGTCGCCAACGACGTGTCGCCGCAAACCGGCATCATGGGCGGCGACAGCAACACCGTTCAGCTGGTAACAGCGGACGGTATCGAGGCCTGGCCGCCGCAGAGCAAGGACGAGGTTGCCGGGATGCTGATCGCGCGCATTGCCGCGGCGATGAACGCGACGTAAGCGCTGACACAAGAAAGCAGATCGATAAATGACCACCGACGTCCGCATCATGCGCCTGGCCCACGGCCGCGATCTGCCATTGCCGTCCTATCAAAGCGCTCTGGCCGCAGGCCTCGACCTGATCGCTGCGGTGCCGGCCGGCACGCCGCTGTCGATCGCGCCCGGGGCGCGCGCGCTGGTGCCGACCGGTATCGCGATGGCCCTGCCCGAAGGATACGAAGCGCAGGTGCGGCCGCGTTCGGGCCTGGCCGCCAAGCAGGGCCTCACCGTGCTCAATGCGCCCGGCACCATCGACGCCGATTATCGCGGCGAGGTTCAGGTGCTGCTGATCAATCACGGCAGCGAGCCGGTCGCGATCGCGCGCGGCACGCGGATCGCGCAAATGGTGATCGCGCCGGTCACGCGGGCGCGGCTGCAGGAGGTCGAATCGCTCGATGGAACCCAGCGTGGAACCGGCGGATTTGGTTCCACCGGAGGTTGAATCGCAAAAAGTTTCTTTTCGGCTAGACGACTGAGCGACTGTAGCCTATTACCACTCAACTCCGTCGCGAGTGGTGCCCCATGCCCTTGGTCTCCCGCAAAGGCATCCTTGCCATTGCCGCAGTCATCGATATCGCCCTCTACGCCCGCGGCCGGCCGGTGTCGGCCAAGGCGCTCGCCGCGCGTCATGAGCTTCCGCCTCGTCATCTTGAACCGGTGCTGCAAGCACTCGTGCGCGACGGCATCCTCAAGGGAATCCGCGGGCCGCACGGCGGCTATGAGCTGGCACGCGAACAGAAACTCATCACCGCCGAGGACATCCTGCGTTCTGCTGGCCGCGCCGAGGATGCCGACGACCTGCCGCTACCCAATTCGGCGCTGGTGAACGACGTCGTGCGCCCGGCTTTGGCCGGGGCAGAACGCACCTTCTCGGCAGCGCTTGGTCAGATCAACGTCGAGGACATGATCAGCCGGTCAAGAACGCAGCGCAGCCTGCCTTCGGAACCTCAGTAACCCGCAGCATTTCGACGCGGCGCAACGACAAATCGACGTTCACGATCTGGACTCTTTCGGTGCGAGTCCCCGCAGGGGTAAAGTCCAGCGATTCGAAATGGTGTGGCGGACACCGTTCGCATCCCTGGGGCAGCACTGAATGCCGGAGACCATCCGGACGGCGAACGAGAGATGTCGTTCTCGTCCGCAGCGAAACGGATTCCTGGCCATCTGCGCGATCGCAACGCTGTGCGCCGCGGCCCTTCCCGCCATCGGCGTGACCACGCCGGCGCAAGCCCAAGCCCAAGCTCAAACCGAGACGGGTTCGGTCTTCGCCGAGGCCATCGGCGGCGCCACCACCACCCTCGGCGATCAGGACGTCACCGTACTGGCGCTGACGCTGGGCATGGTCTTCTTTGCCCTGCTCGCCGCCATCGTGCTGTTGCGCGCACGCCGCGACGCCGCGCGCAGCGATGTGGCCGCGCGCGACCAGGTCGTCGAACTGCATGCCGAAGTCGACCGGCTCAAGGCACTGCTGATGTCGGAGCCGCAGGTCCTGGTGGCCTGGGCCGCCGGCAAGGAAGAGCCGGAAATCCTCGGCGACTCCGGCCTGATCGCGCCCGGCAGCGTGATCGAGCGGGTGCTCGCCTTCGGCAACTGGCTGGAGCCCGCGGCCGCGCAGCGCATGGAACACGCCGTCGAGACCTTGCGCAGTCAGGGCCGCGGCTTCGTCATGACGCTGACCACGCGCGCGGGACGGCCGGTCGAAGCCGAAGGCCGCGCCATCGGCGGCCGCGCCGTGCTGCGTCTGCGCGATGTCAGCGGCATCGAACGCGAACTGGTTGACCTCGCCTCCCGCCACGACAAGCTCAACAGCGATGTCGAAACCATGAAGGCGCTGCTCGATTCGCTGCCGGCGCCGGTATGGGCACGCGACGCCAATGGCCGCCTGATTTTCGTCAACCGGGCCTATGCCAGCGCCGTCGAAGCCGAAGATGCCGCCGACGCCGTCAAACGCGACCTCGAACTGCTTGACCGCGCCGGGCGCGACGAACTCGCCCGCGCCCGCACCGCCGGCGAACCCTACGCCGGCCGGCTGCCGGCGATCGCCGCCGGCCAGCGGCGCATCTTTGACGTGATCGACGCTCCGAGCGGCGCCGGCAGCGCCGGCATGGCCATCGACCGCACCGACCTGGAAGCGATGCGCACCGAACTGACGCGCATGGCGGACGCGCATCGCCGCGTGCTCGACCAGCTTGCGACCGGCGTCGCCGTCTTCAACGTCGACCGCAAGCTGACGTTCTACAATACGGCGTTCCGTTCGCTGTTCGACCTCAACGCGGGCCTGCTCGACCAGACGCCGACCGATTCGGCCGTGCTCGACACCCTGCGCAGCAACCGCAAACTGCCGGAGCAGCAGGACTTCCGGCAGTGGAAGCAGCAGCTTTACGAAGCCTACCGGTCGGTCGAGCCGAAGGAGCAGATGTGGCACCTGCCCGACGGGCGCACCTTGCGCGTCGTCACCACGCCCAACCCGGAAGGCGGCGTGACCTATCTCTACGACGACGTGACCGAGCGGCTGGACATGCACCGGCGCTACGCGGCGCTGATCAAGGTGCAGGGTGAGACGCTCGACCATCTGGCCGAAGCGGTCGCGGTGTTCGGCAGCGATGGCCGCGTGCGGCTGCACAACTCGGCGTTCCAGCGGATGTGGAAGCTCGGCACCGAGGCGCTCGACGCCCATCCGCATGTCGAAGCGGTGACCGCCTGGTGCCAGGCGCTGCACGACGACAATACGGTGTGGCGCGAGCTGCGCGGCGCCGTGACCGCGATCGACGGCCGCGAGCCGGTGATCGGCCGGATCGAGCGCCGCGACGGCGTAATGATCGACATGACCACCATGCCGCTGCCGGACGGCGCCACGCTGGTCACCTTCCAGGACGTCACCGACACCGTGAATGTCGAACGCGCGCTGCGCGAGCGCAATGAGGCGCTGGTGGCCGCCGACGGCATCAAGATCGATTTCGTGCATCACGTCAGCTACGAACTGCGCTCGCCGCTCACCAACATCATCGGCTTCGCCAACCTGCTCGGCGATCCGGCCTTCGGCGCGCTCAACGACAAGCAGCACGAATATCTCGGCTACATCACCACCTCGACGAACGCGCTGCTGGCGCTGATCAACAACATCCTCGATCTCGCGACCATCGACGCCGGCGCCATGACGCTCAATCTGAGCGAGGTCGACATCCGGGCCAGCATGGACGCCGCCGCCGAAGGCGTGCAGGACCGGCTGATCAAGAACAACATCACGCTCGATATTCAGGCCGCGGCGCGCATCGGCAGCTTCCCGGCCGACGAACGCCGGCTGCGGCAGATATTGTTCAATCTGCTGTCCAACGCCGTCGGCTTCTCGTCGCCGGGCGGCACGATCACGCTGACCGCGGAGCGCCACGCCGACGCCGTGGCGTTCACCGTGGTCGACCACGGCCCCGGGATACCGCCGGAATCCGCCGACAAGGTGTTCGACTGGTTTGAAACTGACTCGCGCGGCTCGCAGCATCGCGGCACAGGGCTCGGCCTGTCGCTGGTGCGCTCCTTCGTCGAACTGCACGGCGGCAGCGTGACCATCGACTCGACGCTCGGCGAGGGCACCACGGTCACCTGCATCTTCCCGGTCGCGCATGCGGCCAAGCAAAGCGCGGCGTAGTTTAAAGCTGTCGTGCTCGTCTAAAGCAGAGCGACACGCTGTGAGCGCTCCTCTCTCCGTTGGGGAGAGGGTGGGGGTGAGGGGGGAAGTGACTCTCGATAGAGCAGAACCCCTCACCCAGATCGCCATAACGCGTCGGAGACGCGCGTTAACGCGCTTATGCGCGATCCGACCTCTCCCGATGGGAGAGGTGAAGAGAGCCTCTCTGCCCTCGATTCAGGGCGAGGAAAATGTCCTCTAGAACCCGTACAGCGCCGCCGGATTGTCGACCAGTATTTGCTTGCGCAGGGCAGCGTCGGGGATCCACTCCTGCAACAGGTCGAGCAGGTCGGCATCGTTCGGCATGACGCCCTTGTGCGCGGGATGCGGCCAGTCGCTGCCCCAGACCAGCCGCCGCGGCGCGGCCTCGGCCAGCGCACGGGCGTAGGGCGCCAGATCGCCGTAAATGGGCCCCTGCTCCGATAGCCGGTAGGCGCCGGTGATCTTGACCCAGCAATGACCGAGCTTGATCAGACGCAGCAGCGCCTGAAACGCCGGCTGCTGCAATCCGTCAGCCGGCTTCACCATCGCCATGTGGTCTATGACGAAGGGGCATGTGAGCTTGGCCAGACGCGGGGCCAGTTGAATGAGATGCCCCGGCTTGACCATGAGCTGAAGGTGCCAGCCCAGTTCCTTCATGCGGTCGGCATAAAATTCGAGATCCTCCGGCGGAAGACCGCCGGCATGCGCCATGATGAAGCGCACGCCGCAGACGCCGCGCTCTTCCAGCGCGTCCAGTTCGGCGTCGGTGGTTTCCTTCGGCACGGTGACCACGGCGCGGAACGGCAGGCCGATCTCGGCGACGCCGTCGAGCTGACAGCGGTTGTCGAGCTTGTAGACGCTGGCCTGAACCGCAACGACACGCTCGACGCCGAGCGCGTCGAAATGCCGGCGCGCCATTTGCGGCGTCGCATCCGGCGGCGTGTATTCGCGGTCGGGATCGTAGGGATATTTCGAGGCCGGTCCGAACAGGTGAAAATGCGTGTCGGTTGTACCCGGCGGGGCTTTCAAACGCGGCACCCGTGGCGAGAGGTCGGGTCCTTGGCACTGTTCGGTCATCGGCATTCCTCGGCACTGATCCCATTTTGAATCAGAATGCCGATCAACCACGGTCCGAACGTGAGAGCAAGACATCCCGTCGAATGGCAGCCAATCACTCAAAAGGCTGCAACACGGGCACAAAAAAAGACCTCCGCGGCGGACCGCGGAGGTCTGATTCAGTTTCGACTAGCGACGCGCAACGCGACGATGGTGACGCGGAGCGCCGTGGGCCATGTATTCGCCGTTAACGCAGTGCGCCTTGTTCATGCCCAAGATGGCCTGGAAGCCCGCGCACTTCTGCGTGAAGGCATCGATCAGCACTACAGTGCCGACGCCCGCCACGCCGCCAACCACTGCGGCACCGGCTACTGTCGTCGGAAATGCAGCGATGAATGCGCTGTTGCCATACCAGCCATTATAAAGACCGACACCGACAGCGGTACCGACAACGGCGCCTGCGACGGGCGCAGCGTAGCGGTACGTGTGCGGATAACGCTCATCGACCATCTGCTGCGCCAGCACCGGCGTCGAAGCGGCCGCGAGCGTGGCAGCAACACAAAGACCCTTGATTATATTACGCATCGTAAAAGTTCCTTTATTCGGATGCCCCGTTGCAGGACAAACGTCAGTGAGAGGCAGGCGTTCCAAAACGCCGCCGTGTAAAACGACACACCACATTCGATCGTGTCATTGGTGTGGCAGCGCGCGGAAATTGCACCCGGGAAAGGGTGATAACGCGGCGATACGAGGGCGAATGAACTCTATGGTCCATTGCGGGCTCCGCCGTCTATAAGACATTTCCCGACACCGCGGATGATTCGATGTTTCCGACCACCACCGGCGGCTACAGCTTTACGGTGGCACTGGCCGACGAGCAGGCCACGCGCCGGCTGGTGGTCGATATCGCCGCGGTCCTGGGGCCGGGCGACCTGGTGACGCTGTCCGGCGACCTTGGCGCCGGCAAGAGCACTTTCGCCCGCGCTTTGATTCGCCATCTCGGCGGCGATGAAACCATCGAAGTGCCGAGCCCGACGTTTACACTCATGCAGGTTTACGACCTGCCCCGCTTCCCGCTGGTGCATGCCGACCTGTACCGGCTGAGCGGCCCGTCGGAACTGGCCGAACTCGGGTTTGAAGACGTCTCCGAGGGCGCGGTGACGCTTCTGGAATGGCCTGACCGTGCCGCCGGCTTCCTGCCGCCCGAC
Source organism: Pseudolabrys sp. (assembly GCA_022843325.1). Classification (GTDB taxonomy): domain Bacteria; phylum Pseudomonadota; class Alphaproteobacteria; order Rhizobiales; family Xanthobacteraceae; genus Pseudolabrys. The sequence continues at coordinate 39,201 of JALHNV010000025.1, forward strand.
CGCCTCGACGTGGCGCTGACTTTGGTACCGCAGCAGGGCGAGACGTTCCGGCATGCCCGCGTCACCGGCTATGGCGCCTTCGCGCCGCGCGCCGAACGCATCGCCATGATCCGCCGGTTCTTGGCCCGCGCCGGTTTCGGCCAGGCCGAACGCCGCCACATGCAGGGCGACGCCTCGACCCGCGCCTATGAACGGTTGTCGATCGACCGCGCCCATTATGTGCTGATGAATTCGCCGCGGCGGCCGGACGGACCGGCGGTCCGCGACGGCAAGCCCTACAGCGCCATCGCTCATCTCGCCGAGGACGTGACGCCGTTCATCGCCATGGCGCGCGCGCTGCGTGAACGCGGCCTTTCGGCCCCGGCGATTATCGCCTCCGACCGCGACAACGGCTTGCTGCTGCTGGAAGATCTCGGCCAGGAAACCGTGGTGGCGGGCAAACCGCCGGCGCCCATCGAGCCGCGTTACGAAGCCGCCGTCGATGTGCTGGCCGAGCTGCACCGCGAGCCCGTCCCCGATCTGCTCGCCGTCGAGCCGGGCGTGGACTACCAGGTGCCGCGATACGACATCGATGCGATGATGATCGAAGTCGAATTGCTGCTCGACTGGTATCTGCCGAAGCTCGAGGCGAAATTGTCCGACACCAAGCGGCAATCGTACCTGGTGCTGTGGCGCGACGCGCTGCAACCGGCACTCGACGCCGAGCCGACCTGGGTGCTGCGCGATTTTCATTCGCCCAATATCATGTGGCTGCCGGATCGCGCGGGTATCGCGCGCGTCGGACTGCTCGATTTTCAGGATGCGGTCATGGGACCCGCCGCCTACGATGTCGCCTCGCTGCTGCAGGACGCCCGCGTCGACGTCGCCGAGCTGACCGAGATCGCGCTGCTGTCGCGCTACACCCGCGCCCGGCTCAAGGCCGACCCGGACTTCGACGCCCCCGCCTTTGTGCGCCTCTATGCGACGCTGGCGGCGCAGCGCGCCTCGAAGATCCTCGGCATCTTCGCGCGGCTCGACATGCGCGACGGCAAGCCGCAATATTTGCGTCATCTGCCGCGCGTATGGAGCTATCTGCAACGGTCGCTGGCGCACCCCTCGCTGGCGCCGCTGCAATCGTGGTACAGGGCGAATATCCCGCCGCTAAAGGCGCTGAAATGACCGACTCGCCGACCCGACATGCGCCGCGCCGCGCCATGGTGCTGGCCGCCGGCCTTGGCACGCGCATGCGTCCGCTCACCGATACGATGCCGAAGCCGCTGGTGCGCGTCGACGGCCGTGCGCTGCTCGATCACGTGCTCGACCGGCTCGATGACGCCGGCGTCGAGCGCGCCGTGATCAATGTGCACTATCTCGCCGACCAGATCATCGCGCACACCGCGAAGCGGACGAGACCGCAGATCGTCATTTCCGACGAGCGCGGCCTGCTGCTCGATACCGGCGGCGGCGTGGTCAAAGCTCTCCCCGAACTCGGCGAGGCGCCGTTCTTCCACATCAATTCCGACACCATCTGGATCGACGGCGTCAAACCGAACCTGACGCGGCTGGCGGAAAGCTTCGATCCCGCAACGATGGATGCCTTGCTGCTGTTGGCGTCGACTGCCGGCAGCGTCGGCTATGACGGCCGCGGCGATTTCACCATGGCGCCGGATGGGCGGCTGCAGCGCCGCGCCGAGCGCGCGGTGGCGCCCTTTGTCTATGCCGGTGCGGCGATCTTGTCCCCCGCGCTGTTTGATCGTGCTCCGCCGGGCGCGTTCTCGCTGACGAAACTGTTCGATCGCGCCGCGGAAGCAGGCCGCCTCGCCGGTCTGCGGCTCGAAGGGCTGTGGATGCATGTCGGCACACCCGACTCGATTGCCGAAGCCGAAAGCGCAATCCGCGACAGCACGGGCTGAAGCGCCGTCCGTGCTATGATTCGCGCATGCCGGTTGTGCCCCCCCGCGTCTTCAATATTCCCGCTTCAACGCCGTTTCTGCCGGCGCTGATCGGCGCGCTGGGCAACGGCCTGCTGGTGCCCGGCTTTCCGGCCACGCGCGAACCGCTCGAACTGGCCCGCGCCACGCTCTATCTGCCGACCCGGCGCGCCTGCCGGCTGGCGCGCGAGGCCTTTCTCGACGCGCTCGACGGCGAGGCGGCGATCCTGCCGCGCATCGTGCCGCTCGGCGACATCGACGAAGACGAGATCATCTTTGCCCAGGCGGCGACGGGCGGCATCGCCGAGCCGTCGCTGACGCTGCCGCGCGGCATCGAATCGCTGGAGCGCCGGCTGTTGCTGGCGCAACTGATCCTGCAATGGGCCAACACCGCCGAAGTGCGCGGCGCCGCCGGCTCGCCGCTGATCGCCAACACGCCGGCGGCGGCGCTGGGCCTCGCCGACGACCTGGCGCGGTTGATGGACGACATGACGACGCGGCAGATCGGCTGGGACCGGCTCGACACGCTGGTGCCGGACGACCTCGACGAGTTCTGGCAGAAATCGTTGCGCTTTCTCAAGATTGCCCGCGATTTCTGGCCGGCCCGGCTCGCCGAATTGGGCCGCATCGAGCAGGCGGAACGGCGCGACCGGCTGATCGAAGCCGAAGCCCGGCGTCTCGCCGACAGCAACGCGCCGGTGATCGCCGCAGGCTCGACCGGCTCGATGCCGGCCACCGCGCGGCTGCTCGCCACCATCGCCAAACTGCCGCAGGGCGCGGTGGTGCTGCCGGGGCTCGACACCGATCTCGATGACGATTCGTGGCGAACCATCGGCGGCACCGCCGACGACCCGACGCATGACGGCGCCGCCTGCGCCGGACACGCCCAGTTCGCCATGCACGCGCTGCTGGAGCGCATCGGCATCGGCCGCAGCGAGGTCATAACGCTGGGTGATCCGGCATTGCACAGCCGCGAGCGGCTGGTGTCCGAGGCGCTCCGTCCCGCCGCCACCACCGACCGCTGGCAGCAGCGCCGCAGCGCCGGCGGCTTCGACGCCGCCGCCGCCCGTGCGGTTGCGACGCTGGGCATGATCGAGGCCGCCAATGCCGAGGAAGAGGCGCTGGCGATTGCCGTGGCGCTGCGCGAGGCGATCGAGACGCCCGGCAAGACCGCCGCGCTGGTGACGCCCGACCGGGCGCTGGCGCGCCGTGTGGTGGCGGCGCTGCAACGCTGGCAGGTGCCGGTGGACGATTCCGGCGGCGACGCGCTCGCCGACACGCCC
>JALHNV010000026.1 GCA_022843325.1 Pseudolabrys sp.
CGTCCCTCGATGATGCTTGGAGCGGCTCGCCGACTCCGTTGTTGACACCATCAGTCTGAGGGACGACCGCCCAGCCGCAAGGGGCGCCAGCACGCGGCCGGCCCGTTACCCCATCTACGGTGCCCCAACCCGTTCGTCCCCGCGCAAGCAGGGACCCAGAGCGATTTCATCTGAAAGCAAAGAACTGGATCCCGCTTCCGCGGGAATGAACGGCGTTTGTGACGTGTCTCCGTCGCCCTGAGGCGCGAGCGCAGCGAGCCTCGAAGGGCGACGGCCCGTGACTCAGCGGCCGTCCATCCTTCGAGGCTCGCCGCAAACGCGGCTCGCACCTCAGGATGACGGATTGAGTGTTGCTTCGTAGGGCGGGTTAGCCGAAGGCGTAACCCGCCGATGCGCCGGTTGCGGCGGATTACGCTTCGCTAATCCGCCCTACGCGCCTTGTTCTTCGGCAGCGCATGGGCATGCGCCATCGCCAGCGCCGCCTTCAGCCTCGGCGCCACTCAGCTTCGCCAGCGTCACGGTCGTCCAGCCCTGTTTGCCCCATGCGTTCGGCACCGGCGCGAAGGCGTCCCCCGCCACCGTGCATTTCAATTGCTGTTCGTCCGGCGTGAGCTTGATGTTGGCTGTGCGCTTGTCGGGGCTGAGCGTCACATAGATGCGCGCGACCTTGAACGCGGCGCGGTCAAAGTGCGGCGCCTCAAGGGTGCCGGGCAGAGCGAGAGCGATGCGGCGTAGTTCGGTCGCGGTGGCCATGGGGGGATTATAGGACAGATTTATGAAGGCCCATGGTCATGCGGCAAGCTCTGCAATCTCCTGCGGCGCGCCCTCGAAAGCGAACGGATTAAGAAACTGGCGCCGCCATAGAAAGTGTCGGTCGACCTCGGTCAGGTTGGCTTCGGCGCAGACCGTCAACCAATTGACTTTTATGGTGTTAATTTGATGTTTGACGATAGAAAGTGCTTCGTCCGCCCGCAGACGAAACGCAGGTGCCGCTTTGAGGCATACGTCGATCCGGCTGAGGCGCTCTTCGCCGGTGATGAGCATGGCTTGTCCGGCTTCGCCTCCTGCGCGACCCTGTGGGCAGATGTCGTAGGCAGGCGTTAGGCTCAGACTATTGCCGTCCCAAAAGGCCGAATGATTGCGCGCGTGATCGTCGGTATTGCCACAAAGGACGTTGAACAGCATGCGCGAGAATAATTCTTTAAGTGTCTTTGACGGTTCGGTGAAACGATGCCTTATGACTGTGGCTAGGTCTTCATAGCTGGCGTAACGCGCCAACATTTCATCAAGTCCAAGCAGCGTCAGCGCCGAAACCATGGCGCGCCGGCGCCAGCCGTCGTTCGCTTTTTTTCTATCGAACCGTTCGACCAGAATGATATCCTTTCCTGCGACGTGCTGCAGGCTCACTGGAGCGGTATCGATGCCGATATGCGCGGCAAGCCGCATGGCGACGAATTCGGCCTTCACGACATTGTAGAGGTCGTTCTGCGAAGAAAACTTCGCGACGAATTTCTTGTTATCCGATTCAATCAATACCTTGGGCCGCGCACCACCGATCGAGCTGCCGTGCAACAATGCGGCATCTAGGCCCGGTGTAAGTGGAATTCCTTTCTCCACCTTCGTAGCGGCATTTTGCATTTCGTCCAGAGATGACGTGGCCGTCTCGCGTGGCGCATAGTCGGTTGGCGACCGTTGGAAATCGAGTGCACCGATTCTATCGGAGCCGGACTCGAGCAGATATGTGAGTTCATCCAGTTCAGTAATATCGATATCTTGCCCTTTGGCTCCCTGTTTACGATTGATGATGACCCGCCGCCCCCACGCGTCCGGGGCCGCATCGCGAATGCAATTCGGCATATGAAGGCCGTTGAGCAGCGGCAATACCCCTTCACGTAAGGGGAGTTCTGGTTCGTATAGCGAAACAGCTTTTTTGTTGGCGAGATAGCTGCGCGCATAATTGAACAGAAGGTCGGTGCCGCTGACAGCGAGTCGTCCGGCGACGACCGGTTTCGTTTCATGGGGTAGCCACACCCAGACGAAGCCTTCGTTGTTTTCAGAGTTAGAAGTCATCATACGCCTTCATCTTGGTGCCGCGTGCGGCCTTCGGCAGCAAAGTCAGCATTGCAGTGTTGGCGCTTATGGCTCCGCTAAGGGCTGCTTGATCGGCGTCGAACAGGCGCACGCCGACGATCGTCGCCGCCTCGAACACTGCGCCGATGGCGCAGCCGGGGTCGCCTTTTTCGATCCGCTGGACGAGGCCGCGGGAGATGCCGGTCCGTTCAGCTAATTCTGCGGTGGTCAGCTTTTTCTCAATCCGGGCCTGTCGGATGAGTTGCCCCAAGAGGGTTACGGCTTCCCGGCTGTAACGGGATGACGCGCGATTTTGCGGCTTTGCCATGACTTGGTCCATAAATAGATCAGGAAGGTGCTTCGTGATCTATTTATAGATCATTTGGACAAAGAGCAAGCACGGCTATGAAATTTGGTCTATAAATAGTTCGGGAAGGGCGTCCGTGGTCTATTTATGGACCATTTACTCACTTTGCAGCCCCAACCCCCGGCAACACATACCCCTCAAACCGCTTCCGCAATTCGATCTTCTGAATCTTCCCCGTCGCGGTGTGCGGGATTTCATCGACGAAGACCACATCGTCCGGCATCCACCACGACGCGCAGCGGCCCTGCATGAAGGCCAGCAGGTCTTCCTTCGTCGCCGTCTCGCCCTTTTTCAGCACGATCACCAACAGCGGCCGTTCGCTCCATTTCGGATGCGCGACGCCGATGACCGCGGCCTCCGCCACCTTCGGATGACCGACCGCCAGGTTCTCCAGGTCGATGGTTGAAATCCATTCGCCGCCGGACTTGATGACGTCCTTGGCGCGGTCGGTGATCTGCATGTAGCCGTAAAGGTCCATGGTGGCGACGTCGCCGGTGTCGAACCAGCCGCCTTGTTCGAACACTTCGCCGCCTTCGCCCTTGTAATAGCTTCGCGCTACCGCCGGCCCGCGCACCTTGAGGCGGCCGAAGGTCTTGCCGTCCCACGGCAGGTCGCGCCCCGCGTCGTCGGTGATCTTCATCTCGACGCCGAACGGCGGATGGCCCTGTTTCACCTGAACGTCGAGCCGCGCGTCGCCGGTCAGGCCGGCATATTCCGGCTTCATGGTGCAGAGCGAGCCGAGCGGCGACATCTCGGTCATGCCCCAGGCATGCACCACCTCGACGCCGTAAACCTCTTCGAACTTCTGCGTCATGGCGCGCGGGCAGGCCGAGCCGCCGATCACCACGCGCTTGAGATAAGGCAGCTTAGCCCCGGTCTTCTCGAGGTCATGCAGCAGCATCAGCCACACCGTCGGCACCGCGGCGGTGAAGCTCACTTTATACGTATCGAGCAATTCGTAGATCGCGGCGCCGTCCATCTTCGCGCCGGGCAACACCAGCGTGGCGCCGACCATCGGCGTCGAAAAGGCCAGCGACCAGCCATTGGCGTGGAACATCGGCACCACCGGCATGCAGACGTCGCTCGACGTCAGGTTCTTGGAATCCGGCAGCGCCGCCATGAAGGCGTGCAGCACGTTGGAGCGGTGCGAGTAGAGCACGCCCTTGGGATGGCCGGTGGTGCCGGAGGTGTAGCACATGCCGGCGGCGGTGTTTTCGTCGAACGAACGCCACGTGAAGTCGCCGTCGGCTTCGGCGATCCAGTCCTCGTAGGCGACCGCGTTCTTCAGGGAGGTTGCCGGCATATGCGCGGCGTCGGTCAGGATGATGTAGCGCTCGATGGTCGGCAGCCGGTAGGCGATCTTCTCCAGCAGCGGCACGAACGTCAGGTCGGCCATCATCACGCGGTCTTCGGCGTGGTTGACGATCCAGACGATCTGCTCGGGGAACAGCCGCGGGTTGACGGTGTGATAGACCGCGCCGATGCCGGTGATGCCGTACCACGCTTCGAGATGCCGCCAGGTATTCCAGGCCAGCGTCGCGACGCGGTCGCCGGGCTTGATGCCGTCGCGTTCAAGCCGCTGCGCCACGCGCAGCGCGCGGGCGCGGATGGCGCGGTAATCGGTCTCGACGATCGGGCCTTCGACCGACCGCGTGATGACCTTGCGGCCGCCATGAAACGTCGCGGCATGGTCGATGATGCGGTGAAGCAGCAGCGGCCAGTCCTGCATCAAGCCGAACATGGAATTTCCTCTCCCGGCGTCTTTGTTTTTGGGCTGGCAAGCGGCCCGCCGGGTCTGAGGGTAGCGGGCGTTCGGGCCAAATCAAAGCGCTCGCATCAAAGCCGCAATGCTGTCAGTAAATGTCGCATGGTGCGTTGGGTCGTAGCGATTCTCGTCATGGCCGGGACCGGTGGCGTTGCCGTGGCGCAGCCCGCCATCATCAACGTGCCGCCCAAACCTGCGCCGGTATCGCCGCCCGCTGCGGCGGCCACCGTCACCGTGCCACTGCCGCCGCCGCGGCCGCGCACCCCGCCGAAGCCGGCCTGGGCCGAGCCGCGCACATTTCTCGAGGCCGCCGGACCCGACTTCAAATCCGCCGAGGTCACCAGCGAGCCGTCGGAATGCCGGCTGCGGCTGGAGGCGATCGCCTTCGTCACGCCGTTGCCGCGGCTGATCGGGCCCGGCGCCTGCGGCGGTGGCGACATGGTGCAGCTCGACGGGGTGCGGCTGCCGAACGGCGCCCGCATCGACGTTCAGCCCGGCCCGGTGCTGCGCTGTGGCATGGCGGAATCGTTTGCCAGTTGGCTGCGCGACGAGGCCGCGCCGCGCGTGCTCAAGGAGGGCTCGGCCTTGCAGCGCGTCAGCGTCGCCGACGATTTCAATTGCCGCGGCCGCAATCGCGTCGTCGGCGCGCGGCTCAGCGAACACGGCAAGGGCAATGCGGTCGACATCCGCGCCTTCACGCTGGCCAACAACAAGGTCATCGACCTCACCGACATGCATGCGCCGCAGAATCTGCGCGAGGACATGAAGGTGAGCATCTGCGCGCGCTTTACGACGGTGCTCGGGCCCGGTTCCGACGGCTATCACGAAGAGCACATTCATATGGATCTGGCGGAGCGGCGCGGTGGCTACCGCATCTGCCAGTGGAATGTGCGCGTGCCGCCGCCGCCGCCACCGCCGCCGCCGCCACCAGTTGCCGCGGTTCCGGCGCCGCCGGCCAAGCCGTCAGAAAAACCGGAGCCGGTGGCGATGACCATGCGCTCGCCGTTTGACGGCAAAGCCGTGCCCCTGCCGGTTCCCAAACCGGCGATGGCCGAGCCGCGGCAGCGCGGCAAGCGAAAACGCTAGGCCGGGTGCACCGGCTGTTCACCGTTTTGCGCTAGCGAACGCGCATGATCGACCGCACGCCGCGCCCTCTGATCCGGCCGTCGCCACGGGCCCCGCGCGTCAGCCGCCGCGGGCTGCTGAAGGCCGGGCTTGGTCTGGCGGGGGCCGGCGGGCTCATCGGAGGCGGCACCGCGGCCTATGCGGTGTCCGAGGCGGCCAATGACCTCGCCATCACCCGCTACCACCCGGTGCCGCCGGGCTGGCCGGCGCGGCAGCGTCTCACCATCACCGTCATCGCCGACCTGCACGCCGCCGGTCCCAATATGGGGCTGGCGCGCGTCGCCCAAGTGGTCGACGCCGCCAATGCGCTCGGCTCCGACCTGACCGTGCTGCTGGGCGACTTTTTCGCCACCCACCGGTTCATCACCGAAGTGGTGCCGCACGAAGCCTGGGCCGGGCAAATGGCGCGGCTGAAGGCGCCGCTCGGCGTCTACAGCATTCTCGGCAATCACGACTGGTGGCACGACATCGACGGCGTGCGCCGCGCGCTGGCGATGGTGCGCATTCCGGTGATGGAGAACGATGCCATTCTGCTCGGCGAGCCGGGCGGGCGGTTCTGGCTGGCCGGGCTCGGCGACCAGCTGGCCTACTGGCTCGGCCCCAACAACTTCCGCGGCGTCGACGATCTGCCGGGCACGCTGGCCAAGGTGCGCAGCGCCGACCCGGTGATCCTGCTGGTGCACGAGCCGGACATTTTCGTCGAGGTGCCGGACCGGGTGGCGCTGACGCTGGCCGGGCATACCCATGGCGGGCAGATCCGGCCGCCGCTGGTGCCGCCGTTCTGGGCGCCGTCGCAATACGGCGCGCGCTTCGCCTACGGCCATATCGTCGAGGCTAACCGCCACCTGATCGTTTCGGGCGGGCTCGGCTGCAGCAGGGTGCCGATGCGGTTCGGCATGCCGCCGGAGATTGTGCAGATCCAGTTGGGTGCGTAAGGCGCCGCACAAGAAAACGGCGCCGGGATTGCTCCGGGCGCCGTTGGAAAACCAGTCTGACGCAGCGGTTAGTTGAACAGGCCGCCGCGCGAGGCCACCCGCGGATTGAACGGCGAGTCGCCTTGTTTCGGCGCCAGCACGACCACGACCGCTCCGGGCTTGACCCGGTTGTAGAGGTCGATGACGTCCTCGTTGGTCATGCGGATGCAACCGGAGGAAATCGCCTGGCCGATGTATTCCGGCTGGTTGGTGCCGTGAATGCGGTAGAGCGTGTCCTTGTTGCCCTCGAACAGATACAGCGCGCGCGCGCCCATCGGGTTCTGCGGGCCGGGGCCGACGAAATTCGGCACGTCCATGCGGCGCTTGATATCGGCGGTCGGGGTCCAGGTCGGCCACTCGGCCTTGCGGCCGATCTTGGCGACACCGGCAAAGGCCAGGGCTTCTTCGCCGACCGTCACGCCGTAGCGGATCGCCTTGCCGCCATCGAGCACGTAATAGAGATACCGGGCGTCAGAATCGACCACGATCGAGCCCGGCGTTTCCTTGCGGTGGTAGGTCACGATATGCCGCTTGAACGGCTCGGGGATGGTGGCTTTTTCGTACGGTGCCGACGCCAGCAGCTTCTTGTCCCGCACCGTCAGGTTGGCTTCGGACGCCGGCTCCATGGTCGACTGCATGCAGCCGCCAAGGCCTAGTCCCGCGCCGAGCAGGATCACAAACAACCCCCTTGCCGCCATTTTATCCTCTTTCCCGGTCGCCCCGCGCAGCGCCCGCCGTATGAATCGTGAGGCTGCTATTAACCGATACGAATCGGCGTTTGCCACGTTTTCTGCACAGTTGCCGTTGGCTTCCTGTGAACCTGTGGCAGGAATGCCGCACCCTCCGGCTGACCGTCATGGAGCGTTAATGCCCGGCCAGAACCAGCGAAATTAACTGTGCCTACAATATCTTAAGAGACGGTTTACCATACCGGCGCGTATATAGGCACGGGATGTGCGATGCTTGACCGTGACCGCCAAGTGCCGCCAAAGCACACCGCTCTCCGCGCAATTCCGCCTTGATAACTGGCGAACCTGAGCGGACTGCAAAAGGGACCACTGGAGACTGACAATGAAATCGCCGAAGGCGTCTGGGCAGCAGCAGCAATCCCAGAGCCATGAGACCCTCGACAAGCGCTATGGCAAGATCGGCATTTCCGCCGTCGCCGCCGCGGTGCGCAGGGAGCCCGAACAACGCAAGCCGGCTCCCTTGCGGTTCACCGCCGAAGAGAGCGACTGATTGCCAAGCCCGCTTCGCCAACCGCGAGCGGGCTTTTTGCATCGGCGCCGGCGGCTAACGCCCGTCATAAAACCGTTGCCGACGCGGGCGATTACCGCTTGCGTGATGCAGGTCATCAGGCCCATGACAGCGGCATAATCCAGCAACCGGTATGACGGCATGCTTTCGGTCTACGTCCCGCGCGGCGCCACGCTCGAACGCGTCTCCCTCGAATCCGGCGAAGCCGTGCCCGAGGAAGCGGTGTGGATCGACCTGGTGTCGCCGACCGTGCAGGAAGACAAGCTGGTCGAACATCTGCTTGGCATCGCCGTGCCGACGCGCGAGGAGATGCAGGAGATCGAGGTCTCCAGCCGGCTCTATGTCGAGAACGGCGCGCGCTACATGACCGCGACGCTGATGTGCCAGTCGGACACGCCGGCACCCAAGACCACGCCGGTCACGTTTATTCTCGCCAGCCACCGCCTTGCCACCGTGCGCTACGACGATCCGCGTCCCTTCGCCATCGTCGAGCACAAGCTGGCGCGTGCCTGTCCGCCCAAGGTGACGGGTGAGTCGGTGCTGATGGATTTGCTCGACGCCATCATCGACCGCTCCGCCGATATTCTCGAGCGCGTCTCCGCCGAAGTCGATCAGGTCTCGCATTCCATCTTCGAGCCGGAGCAAACCGCCAGTCCGCCGACCCATAACGACACCCTCAAGGCGCTCGGCCGCAAGGGCGACCTGACGTCCAAGGTGCGCGAGGCCCAGGTGTCGATCGGCCGGCTGCTGTCGTTCCTCGCCAACGAAGCCGAGACGATGCGCTGGGCCAAGGACGCCAAGCTGCAACTGCAGTCGATGCAGCGCGACATCATTTCGCTGTCCGACCACGCCACGTATCTGACCAACAAGATCACGTTTCTGCTCGACGCCATGCTGGGCGTCGTCAACATCCAGCAGAACAACATCATCAAGCTGTTCTCGGTGATGGCGGTGATCTTCATGCCGCCGACGCTGATCGCCTCGATCTACGGCATGAACTTCAAGCACATGCCGGAACTGGAAGAGTATTTCGGCTACCCGCTGGTGCTGGCGGCGATGGCGATGGCGGCGATCGGGCCGCTGCTGTTCTTCAAGTGGAAGAAGTGGCTGTAGACTTCCAATGTCATTGCCGGGCTCGACCCGGCAATCCCGACCGGGACGTGGGGGCTGTTACAAAGACGCATACGCCTTTTTGTCGGCTTCGCTGCCCCATTCTTGAAAACAAACAAACGGATCAAGAATTTCGTCAGAAGGGTGACGATTTTTTGCGTCGCGCGCGATCTGCTGAACTTTCGCCTCGCGCATCGTCGAGTTTGATGCTTTCGCGCTCGATGGACTGGGGGAAGGGCGTTTCATTGAGGTCATCGCCTCAAACGTGCTGGCCGCCGTTGATGTGGATCTCGGCCCCGTTCACGTACGAACTGGTCTCGGTGCACAGCACGTAGATGATCTTGGCGACTTCGTCGGGCGTGCCGAGGCGCTGCATCGGAATCTGCTCGACGATCTTGTCGGTGCCGGGCGACAGGATCGCGGTGTCGATCTCGCCCGGCGCGATGGCGTTGACGCGGATGCCGAGGCGGCCGAAGTCGCTGGCCATCTCGCGCGTCAGGGAGGCCAGCGCCGCCTTCGACGTGGCATAGGCAGCGCCCGCGAACGGATGCACGCGCGAGCCCGCGATCGAGGTGACGTTGACCACCGCGCCCTTGGCCGCTTTCAATTCGTCGACCAAGCCGCGCGCCAGCATGATCGGCGCAAAAAAATTGACGCTGAAAACCTGCCGCCACAGCTGCGTGGTGGTGTCGAGCGACCCAAGCCGCTTGCCGGCTTCCGCCTTGGGCGAGATCGCGGCGTTGTTGACGAGTGCGTGCAGTTCGCCGTCGTCGAGGCGGCGCTTGATTTCGGCGATGGCCTCGGTGGTGTTGTCTTCATCCGACAGGTCGACCTGGATGTGATCCTCGGGGCCGGCGTTCCACGGGCAGTTTTCCGGGAAGCCGTGACGCGAGCAGGTGATGACGCGCCAGCCCGCGGCCGAGAAGCGCTTCACGGTCGCATGGCCGATGCCGCGGCTGGCGCCGGTGAGCAACAGCGTGCGGCGTTCCTGATTGGAGGGCTGCGTGTTCTGCATGTCGCTTTCGGCAGGTCCTTGTAAGGATAGGTCCTTGGAATGATTCTGGACTGCGCGTCTCAGCCTCGGCACACGCGTAATCAACTCTAGCTTAATCGCGCGGCTTACGGATAGAGCCGCGTCTTCTGCCACGGCGCGTTCTGGGTGTCCCGCGCGAACACGATGCGGTCGTGCAGGCGGAACGGGCGGTCGTGCCAGAACTCGATCGATAGCGGCAGGATGCGATAACCCGACCATTGCGGCGGCCGCGGCACGGTGCCGATGGCATAACGGGCCGCGGTCAGCGCGACTGCGGTCTCGAAGGCGAGGCGGCTTTCCAGCGGCGTCGATTGCTTGCTGGCCCAGGCGCCGATCTGTGCCTGCTTCGGCCGGCTGGCGAAATAGGCGTCGGCTTCGGCATCGGTGACGTGCTCGACGGCGCCGCGCACGCGCACCTGGCGGTTCAGCGACTTCCAGTGGAACACCAGCGCCGCCTTGGGGGTGGCGTCCAACTCCTGCCCCTTTTGGCTGCCTTTGTTGGTGTAGAAGACGAATCCCCGGTCATCGACGCCCTTCAGCAGCACCATGCGGGCGTTCGGCATCCCGTCACGGTCGACGGTGGCGATCGTCATGGCGGTCGGGTCACGGGGTTCCGATGCGGTGGCGTCCTGGAGCCAGGCCGCAAACAGACGAAAAGGCTCGTCGGCGGCGGTGAAATCACCACTCGTTAACCAGGTCGGGTGTTCAATCGGAGTTGTATCGGACATTGTTGGGAGCGTTCGGGTGAGCGGTCGCGAGACCTGTGTTTGTCGGGTCGTATATAGGGGAACTGCGCGCCGACGGCCATGGCGTGCGATGACGCTGGCGGCCATGCTGATTCTGGCCGGCGGCAGCGGCGGCTGCAGCCTGTCGCTCCAGCTCGACTCGATGTTCAGCAGCGACAAAAGCGATCACACCGGCTCGATTGCCCCGGCGCCGATTTCCAAGGAAGCCGGCGTGCAGCCGTCCGATGCCGATCTGGCCTACACGCGGGCGGCGGCCAGCGAGGTCCTCCGGCGCGGCGGCAAGGACGTCAGCATGCCGTGGGAAAATCCAGCCAGCGGCGCGCGCGGCACCGTCACGCCGATTGCCTCCGCCTATACCCATGAAGGCCGCACCTGCCGCGATTTCCTGGCGAGCTATGTCACCGGCACGTCGCAGACCTGGATGCAGGGCGAGGCCTGCCGGCAGAACAAGGGCGCCTGGGAAGTGCGCGCGCTGAAGCCGTGGAAGAATTCCTGACGGGCGCCAAGTTGCGCAGCCTGCGTTGCATCCGGACCGCCGGAACCCCACATTAAGCTCGCGAGTCGCCGGTTCCGCCGGTGAACAGGGGCATTTTTCACGGAGTTGGCCAGGATGCGCGACCCCTACACCATATTGGGGGTTTCCAAGGGTGCGAACGAGGCGGAAATCAAGGCCGCCTACCGCAAGCTTGCCAAGAAGCATCACCCCGACGCCAACAAGTCGGATCCCAAAGCGGCTTCGCGTTTCGCCGAGCTGAACGCGGCCTATGAAATCGTCGGCGACGACAAGAAGCGCAAGGCGTTCGACAGCGGCGAGATCGACGCCGAGGGCAAGCCGCGCTTCCAGGGCTTCGAGGGCTTCGGCGCGCAGCCGGGCCGGGGCCAGAGCTACGGGCCGAACGCCAGCCAGTTCGAGAGCTTCTCCTTCGGTCAGGACGGCTTCCAGCGCCGCGCCGGCGGTGGCGGCGGAGGCGGTTTCGAGGATCTGTTGCGCGGCATGTTCGGCGGCCGGGCCGGCGGGTTCGAGACGGCGGATTTCGGCGCGCCCGGTGGCGGCGCCGCGGGTCAGGATCTGCAGGCGGCGCTGACCATTTCGTTGCCGGAGGCGGCGAAGGGCGTGAAGACGCGGCTGCAACTGCCGACCGGCAAGGAAATCGAGGTCAAGATTCCGGCCGGTCTGACCAGCGGCCAGCAGATCCGGCTGAAGGGGCAGGGCTGGGCCGGTCCGTCGGGCCGCGCCGGCGATGCCATCATCACCGTCACCGTCGCACCGCATCCGGTGTTCACGCCGGACGGCGCCGATCTGCGGCTCGATCTGCCGGTGACGCTGTACGAAGCCGTGCTCGGCGGCAAAGTGCGGGTGCCGACGCTCGACGGCGCCGTCGAACTGGCCATTCCGGCCGGCACCAATTCCGGCCGCACGTTCCGCCTCAAGGGCAAGGGGCTCGCCGCCAAGAGCGGCAAGGGCGACCTGCTGGCGACCGTGCGCGTGGTGCTGCCGGATCGCGTCGACGACGAGTTCAAGAAGCTGATGGAGAAGTGGCGCGCCGACAATCCCTACGATCCGCGCAAGGATCTGGCGTAATCGCTCACGACTTCTTGGCGCCAGCGTCCATCTGCTCGTAGATCGCCTTGGTCACCGTCTCCAGCCGCTCGCGGTTGGCCGGGCCGCTGACCACATAGGCGGCGTTGTCGCCGGCCCAGTAGAACGCCGCGGCGCGCTCGCCTTCCTTGAAGCGCAACGCGGTCTCCGGGGTTTCCACGCGGGCGCAATAGATGGTGAAGCGCTCGCCGCTCGCCCCCTCATACATATAGAACGCCGCCGCGCCCGTGGGGCCGGGCAGCAGCCGGCCGCCGACCAGCCGCAAGCCGATCGGTTGCAGATCGGGAATGCGCTGTTCGTAGCCGAGACGTTTCGACAGCCACTGCGTCATGTGTTTTCGCTCGCTGCCGGGCACCTCGACCGGATGGCGGACCTCGACCACATACAGACGGTAAGCCTCGAGCGCCTCGGCGGTGAAGCGTTCGAATACGCTCGGCGCTGGCGCCGGCGCCGAGGCCGACGCGCCGCGCGCCATCCAGCCGGTGGCGCCGCCGATCATGAAGACGGCGACCGCGGCGGCCGCGGCCATTGCCTGCCACCGCCGGCCGGCCGCGCGGCTGGTGCGGATCACCCGGTCGAGTTTGAGGCGCGCCGGCAGCGGCTCTTGGGCGACCGCGCCGTAATGCGCCCGGATGGCGTCGGCCTGCGCCTGCCAGGCCGCGACCAAGGCGGCCTGTTCGGGATGCGCGGCCAGCCAGGCGGTGACGGCCTCCTTGCGGCCAGCCGGCAATTCGCCGTCGACATAGGCGTGCAACTCGTCCTCGGTCACGGGCAATTCGCGATCGATCATGGCTCTGCCTTCTCCGTCATTTCACGCGGCGAAGCGTCGGACGCCCGCCCTCGAGATAAGTCTTGATCTGCGCCCGCGCCCGCGCCAGGCGTGACATCACGGTGCCGATCGGAACGCCCTGCACCTCGGCGACCTCGCGGTAACTGAGGCCCTCCAGCACCACCAGCAGCAAGGCGTTGCGCTGGTCCTCCACCAGCGTCGCCAGCGCGCGTTCGATGTCGCGGCCGCCGGCTTCCGGTCCGGCCAGATCCGGCGCGTCGTTGTCATCGATCGACGACATCGCCGGCCGCCGCGCCAGCGAGCGCAGCCGGTTGCGGTTGAGGTTGGTCAGGATGGTGTACATCCAGCTCCGCAACTCGCCGCCGTGGAACAGGTGTTCCGAACGCAACGCCCGCACCAGGGTGTCCTGCACAAGATCGTCGGCGATATCGGCGTCCCGGGTCAGGGCGCGTGCATACCGGCGCAGCGCCGGGATCGTTGACTCAACGTCCTTCTGAAACGTCGCCACCTCGGTGCCCTTGTTTTTATACGCACGCTCTGGCGCCCGGCCGACGCGGGGGGAACCATGCGGTCGCTGCCGTCGGCAGCCGCGATTACCCAGAATAACCCCTATGGCCGCCCCGTATTCCCCAAAATTGCTGAATTAACAGCGCCGTGCGGTCCGGCCCTTGCACTTGCTTGCTGGCCTTTGGACCCTATGCCATAGGAGGCGGCCGGCGGTGGCTGGGCACGGCGGGGACCGATTGATGGCTGAAATCTCAGGGATAATGCGCGGCAAACGCGGGCTGATCATGGGCGTGGCGAACAACCGCTCGATCGCCTGGGGCATTGCGCGCGCCTGCCGCGATCACGGCGCCGACCTCGCCTTCACCTACCAGGGCGAGGCGCTGAAAAAGCGCGTCGAGCCGCTGGCCGAAGAGGTGGACGGCCTGGTGGTTGGGCATTGCGACGTCACCGATCCGGCCTCGCTGGACGCGGTATTCGCGGCGGTGCAATCGGCCTGGGGCTCGCTCGATTTCTTGGTGCACGCGATCGCGTTTTCGGACAAGGACCAGCTCGACGGCCGTTACGTCGATACCACCGAAGACAACTTCACCAAGACGATGATGATCAGCTGCTATTCGTTCACGGCGATCGCGCAGCGCGCCGAGAAGCTGATGACCAATGGCGGTTCGCTGCTGACGCTGACCTATTACGGCGCCGAGAAGTGGATGCCGCATTACAACGTGATGGGGCTGGCCAAGGCGGCGCTGGAATCCTCGGTGCGCTATATGGCGGCCGATCTCGGCGTCAAGAACATCCGCGTCAACGCCATCTCGGCAGGCCCGATCAAGACGCTGGCGGCGTCCGGTATCGGCGACTTCCGGTATATCCTGAAGTGGAACGAATATAATACGCCGCTGCGGCGCAACGTCAGCCTCGACGATGTCGGCAAAGCCGGCGTGTTCTTCCTGTCCGATCTGTCGAGCGGCATCACCGGCGAGATCACCCACGTCGATGCCGGTTACCACGTCGTCGGTATCAAGCATCCCGACGCGCCTGATTTCGCCGTCGGCAAGCTCGAGTAATGACCGCGGCAGCACGGCCGACCGTCTTCTATGTCCGTCACGGCGAGACCGACTGGAACGTCGCCGGCCGCCTGCAGGGCCGCCGTGACATCCCGCTGAACGCGCGCGGCCGCGAACAGGCGACGCATTGCGGCGATCTGCTGCGCGATCTGTTCGCCAGAGAGGGCCGCGATCCGGCCAGCCTCGACTATGTCGCAAGCCCGCTCGGCCGCGCCCGCGAGACCATGGAGCTGGCGCGCACGGCGCTCGGCCTGCCGGCGGATGGTTACGCGGTGACGGAGCAGCTTGCCGAACTCTCGTTCGGCGACTGGGAGGGTTTCACCATCGCGCAATTGCATGAGCGCGACCCGGCGCGCATTTCGCAGCGCGAACATGACAAGTGGCATTTCCTGCCGCCGGGCGGCGAGAGCTACAAGATGGTCGGAGCGCGGATGGGCGCCTGGTACGAGACGCTGACCCGCGACACCGTGGCGGTCGCCCATGGCGGCACCGCGCGCGGCCTGATGGCCAGCCTCGGCATCGCCAGGCCCGCGGCCGCGCCCTTGATCGATATAACGCAAGGGGTGCTCTACGTGTTCGAAGGCGGCGGGACGCTGACGCGCTACGCTTGAGCCGTTCAAGCCGGCAAATGCAAAACGGCCGGACAATGTGTCCGGCCGTTTGTCTGAGCGCGGTTGGCCGCGCCCGAAATCGGATCGAAGCTTAGGCGGCGATGCGATAGACGATTTCCGAGGTCTTCTTCTTGGCCTTCGGCGCCGCCTTCTTCTTGGCGGCCTTCTTCTTGGCAGCCGAGAAATCGGTGGTGGTCAGCTCGGACTTCTTCTTTGCCTTCGGCGCCGCCTTCTTCTTGGCGGCCTTCTTCTTGGCGGCCGAGAAATCGGTGGTGGTCAGTTCGGACTTCTTCTTCTTCGCCTTCGGTGCCGCCTTCTTCTTGGCAGCCTTTTTCTTCGCCGCCGACAGCTCGTAGCTGTTCACGGTGTCGTTGGAGGCGGGCGCCGCGATGGTCGGCAGAGCGGAGGTGGCGAGAAAGCCGAGAGCAACGGCCAGGACAGTAAGCTTGCGCATGTGAGTTTCCCCGTTGGATACATTTTTATTGGCAGGAGCCGGCAGTCGATCTTCTCGTCTGACGATGTTGTTTGTCTCGCCGCCAAGGCGCACTTCATAACCGAAGACGGCCTGCAATTGCAATTCAAAAACAGAAAAAACGTAGATATTTCCGTAGCTTAACGGATGTTCATTTTCGTTTTGACCTGAATGTTTGTTCAGCAAGATGATGGCCGGTGTCCGGCAAGATCGGCGCGCACCGGCTTCCGTCGCAGCATGCCGTCCGCTCATTTGACCGCCGTGAAGGCGCGGGGTACCAAATCTCGCACCCGCGAACAGCCAGCAGATCGCTATGTCGTTCAATACCTTCGGTCATCTTTTCCGGTTCACCAGCTTCGGCGAAAGCCATGGAGCGGCGATCGGCTGCGTGGTCGACGGCTGCCCGCCGCGTATTCCGCTGGAGGCGGCCGAAATTCAGGTCCACCTCGACAAGCGGCGGCCGGGCCAGTCGCGTTTCACCACCCAGCGCCAGGAGCCGGACGCGGTGAAGATCATGTCGGGTGTGTTCTCGGACGACCGCACCGGCGGCCAGGTCACCACCGGCACGCCGATCATGCTGCTGATCGAGAACGTCGATCAGCGCTCCAAGGACTATTCCGATATCCGCGACAAGTACCGGCCGGGCCACGCCGGCTACACCTATGATGTCAAATACGGCGTGCAGGATTATCGCGGCGGCGGGCGCGCTTCGGCGCGCGAGACCGCGGCGCGGGTCGCCGCCGGCGCCATCGCCCGCAAGATCGTGCCGGGTCTCTCGGTGCGCGGCGCGCTGGTGCAGATGGGGCCGCACAAGATCGACCGTTCGCGCTGGGACTGGAACGAGGTCGACAACAATCCGTTCTTCTGCCCGGACCCGGTGCAGGCCAAGTTCTTCGAAAGCTATCTCGATGGCGTACGCAAATCCGGCTCGTCGGTCGGCGCGGTGATCGAGGTCGTGGCCGAAGGCGTGCCGGCCGGGCTCGGCGCGCCGGTCTACGCCAAGCTCGACGCCGAACTGGCCGCGGCGCTGATGGGCATCAACGCGGTCAAGGGCGTCGAGATCGGCGACGGCTTCGACACCGCGATCATGGCCGGCGAGGACAATGCCGACGAGATGCGGATCGGCAACGACAACAAGCCGGTGTTTCTGTCCAACCATGCCGGCGGCATTCTCGGCGGCATTTCGACCGGGCAGGCGATCGTGGCGCGTTTCGCGGTCAAGCCGACCTCGTCGATCCTCAACCCCCGCAAGACCGTCGATCGCTACGGCAACGACACCGAGGTCGTCACCAAGGGCCGCCACGATCCGTGCGTCGGCATCCGCGCCGTGCCGATCGGCGAGGCGATGGTGGCGTGTGTGCTGGCCGATCACTATCTGATGCACCGGGCCCAGGTGGGCGAGGGGACGGCGTGGCCGTTCGCGCCGGGCCGTTGATGAGCTTTCTTTTCTTTCCTCTCCCTTCCGGCGAGAGGGAGAAAGGGATGAGTTTTGGAGATTCTTGTGTCCAGCATCCACAGCAGAGTTGAAGCGGCCATCAAGGCCTTCGCCAAAGGCGAGATCGTTGTCGTCATGGACGACGACGACCGCGAGAACGAGGGCGACCTGTTCGTCGCCGCGTCGCTCTGCACGCCGGAGAAGATGGCCTTCATCATCCGCAACACGTCGGGCATCGTCTGCGCGCCGCTGGGCATCGAGCATGCGCGCCGCCTGCATCTCGATCCGATGGTGGCGGAAAACGACGCGCCGCTTGGCACCGCCTTCACCGTGACGGTGGACGTCAAGCACGGCCTGTCGACCGGCATCTCTGCCGAAGAGCGTACCAATACCGTGCGCGCGCTGGCCAACGACAACAGCGGCGCCTCGGATTTCGTCCGGCCTGGCCACGTGTTTCCGCTGGTGGCGCGCGAGGGCGGCGTGCTGATGCGCTCCGGCCATACCGAGGCCTGCGTCGATCTCTGCCGGCTCGCCAACCTGCCGCCGGTCGGCGTGCTGTCCGAACTGATGAAAGACGACGGCACCGTGATGCGCGGACCCGAGGTCGCGGCCTTTGCCGAGAAACATGGGCTGGCGCAGGTTTCGATCGCCGATCTGATCGAGTACCGGCAGAACCGCGACAAGCTGGTCGAGCGGGTGGCCGAATTCCAGTTGGCGTCGGATATCGGCACGCTGAATGGTTATGCCTATGTGACGCCATTTGACCGGGTGCATCACATGGCTTTTGTCTACGGCGATATCGGCGACGGCAAGGACGTGCCGGCGCGGCTGCACCGCGCCGATGTGATCGGCGACGTGTTCGGCGGCGCCAAGGCGATTCGCGCCTCGCTGGCGCGGTTCAAGGCGGCCGGCCGCGGCGTCATCGTCTATTTGCGCGATGGCACCGCCGGCGTGCCGGTGGCGCAGATCCCGCAAGAGGGGGATACCGGCACCGAGACGGCGCGGTCGCAGCAGTGGCGGGAAGTCGGGCTGGGTGCGCAGATCTTGCGGGACCTTGGCATTTCCTCGATCCGGCTGCTGTCGTCCAGCAAGCGCACCTATGTCGGTCTGGGCGGTTTCGGCATTGAAATCGCCGATACCGAGACGTTGGAAAGCTGAAACTTCCCGCTTCTTTTTAGCCGCGCGCCGTGCCACCATTCGCGGATGCGGCGACGTGGTCTTTTCATAGCCATCGCTGGTGCGGTTACCGCGACGTTGGCGGCCGCAGCGCTCGTGACCGCCATTGCCGCGCCGAGCTTTCCCCGCCTCGCCGATCGCAGTTCCGGCGCCATCCCCGTCGATGTCGAACTGGTGCTCGCAGTCGACATTTCATATTCCATGGACCCGGATGAGCAGGAGTTGCAGCGCGACGGCTATATCCAGGCGCTGACGTCGCGGGAATTCCTCAACGCCGTGCGCGAGGGTGCGCATGGCAAGGTTGCCGTTACTTATGTCGAATGGGCCGGCGCCACCAATCAGGCGGTCGTGGTGCCGTGGCGGGTGATCGACGGACCTGAGGCCGCCGATGCCGTTGCCGCGGAAATCGCCCGGGCGCCGTACCGCCGCGCCTCGCGCACGTCGATTTCGGGCGTGCTGCAATTTGCCAAGCCGCTGTTCGACAGCAGCGGTTATCGCGGCCTGCGCCGGGTCATCGACGTGTCCGGCGACGGCGTCAATAATTCCGGGCCGCTGGTGGCTGTCGTGCGCGATGAGGTGATCGCCGCCGGGATCACCATCAACGGCCTGCCGATCATGTACAAGCGCATCAACACCGGCATGATGGATATCGACCAGCTCGACATCTATTACGAGGACTGCGTGATCGGCGGCGCCGGCGCCTTTGTCATCCCGATCCGCGACCGGTCGAAGTTCGTCGAGGCGACGCGCACCAAGCTGGTGCTGGAAATCGCCGGGCGGCAGCCGGAGGCGCGCGTCATTCCCGCCAGCGCCGACAAGCCGCGCATCTCCTGCACCATCGGCGAACGGATCTGGCAGGACCGCTGGGGCGGCGGCATGGACTTCAGGTAAAGCCTAGCGCTCGAACTTCGCCACCATCTCGACGTGAAACGAATAGCGGAACTGGTCGACGGCCGTTACGCGCGTCATCCTGTAGCCGCCCTCGACCAGGATGCGGGCATCGCGCGCGAAGGTCGTCGCGTCGCAGGACACTGCCACCACCACCGGCACTTTGCTTAAAGCCAGTTCGCGCGCCTGCGCTTCGGCGCCCTGGCGCGGCGGATCGAACACCACGGCGTCGAAGACTTTCAGTTCGCTCGCCATCAGCGGCCGGCGGAACAGGTCGCGCGCCTGCGCTTCCACGGGCTTGAGACCCGGCGTGCTGGAGGCGGCGCGTTCCAGCGCCTTGATGGCCATGCCTTCGCTGTCGGCGGCGGTGACGCGCGCCTTCTCGGCCAGCCGCAGCGCGAAGGTGCCGATGCCGGAAAAAAGGTCGGCGACGCGCTTGGCCTTGCCGACATGATCGATCACCAGCTTTGCCAGCGCGGCTTCGCCGGCCGCCGTCGCTTGCAGGAAGGCGCCCGGCGGCAGCGGCACCATGGCGCGCCCGACCTTCAGCACCGGCTGCGACCCCTGCGCCACCAGTTCGCCATGGCGGGTGAGGCGGGCGAGCCGGTGCTGTGCGGTGAGGTTCGCGAGCAAGGTGGTGCGGCTGGCGTTGAGCGGGCCGGAGCCGCGCACGTCGACGTCCATGCCGGAGTCGGTTTCGGTGAACTGGATGTCCAGCGGCTTGGCCACCGGCTTGAGGATTTCGGCGATGGCCCAGGCGGCGGGAATAGCGCCCGTCAGTCCCGGCGACAGGATGGGGCACTCATCGATGGCGACGATCTGGTGGGCGCGCGGCGCGGTGAAGCCGACCTCGAGAATGTCGCGCGCGCCACGCCGGGCATGCAGCGTGGCGCGGCGGCGGCCCTGGCCGTGGGCGTCGACGATGACCTCATCGACCGGCGCGATCAGGTTGGCGGCGGCCAGTGCTTCCACCACCAGCGAGCGCTTCCACGGCAGATACTCGGCCAGCGACCAGTGTTGCAAGGCGCAGCCGCCGCAATAGGTGAAGTGCTTGCAGATCGGCGCCGCGCGCTCGCGGACCGGCTGGTCGACGCGCAGCAGATGCCGCCGGTCGGGATGACCGGGAACGCGATCGACCGTGACCGTTTCGCCGGGCAGCGCGTAGGGCACAAAAGCCGGGCCGACCGGCGTATCGGCGATGCCGTCGCCGCGGTGGCCGAGGCGCTGGATGGTGAGTTGTTCGGTCATGCCCCGCCTGTAGCTCACATCCGCCACCGGCGGCAATCATCGCAGTTCGGCATGGCCCGGCACCGCCGGCATGTAGCCACGGCGCGTCAGCCGGTTGAAACGCCACACCAGCAGCGTGGCGTAGAGCCCGAGCCCGACGGTGAATCCGATCCAGATCCCTTCCGCGCCGAGGCCGGCCGGGAACGCCAGCCCGTACGATGCCGTGAAGCCCACCAGCCAGAAGCTGAAGGCGGCGAAGATCATCGGGATCCGCGTGTCGTTGAGGCCGCGCAGGGCGCCGGCGGCGATCGACTGCACGCCGTCGGCGACAAAGAAGGTGGCGCCGACCATCAGCAGCGCTGCCGCCAGCGCCACCGTTTCGCCAGCCGAGGCCGCCTCGGCGCCGAGGAACAGCAGCGGGATGATGTGGCGGAAGCTGACGACCACCACCACCATGGTCGCCATGAACAAGGCGCCGAGGCCGATGGCGGCAAAGCCGGCGCGCCGTGTACCGGGCGCGTCGTTGCGGCCGACGGCATGGCCGACGCGCACGGTCGCCGCCATCGAAATGCCCATCGGCACCATGAACAATATGGCCGCGACCTGCAGCGCGATCTGGTGCGCAGCGAGCGCGGTCGTGCCGATCCATCCCATGAGGATCGCGGCGGCGGCGAACAGGCTGTACTCCAGAAGGAATGAGCCGGCGATCGGCAGGCCGACCAAGATCAGGCGTCCCAGCAGCGGCCAGTCGGCGCGCCAGAAGCGGTTGAGCACGTGGAATTTCCTAAACGGCCGCTGCGTCGAGGCGACCCAGAAGCCGGCCACGCACATGCCGATGTTCACCAGCGTCGTCGCCACGCCGGCGCCGAGCATTTCCAGCCGCGGCATGCCGAAGGCGCCATAGATGAGTGCGTAGGCGAGCAGCGCGTTGACGGGGACCGCGACGATCGTAATCCACAGCGCCGGCTCGGGCCGGTTCACCGCGCCCATGAAGCCGCGCAGCGCGATGAACCACCAGCCCGGAATGAGACACCAGCTTAAGCCCAGCAGATACTGGCCGGCGAGATAGGCCGTTTCCGGCTGCTGGCCGAGCGCGAGCAGCAGCATTTCGCCTTGCAACTGCAGCGCCATCAAGGGCACCGCGAGCATCACCGACACCCACAGGCCAACGCGCAGTGCGCGGCGCACCATGCGCGGCTGGCGCGCGCCGAAGGCCTGCGCCGCCAGCGGCGCCACTGCCGACACCACGCCCATGCCGAACACGAAGGCGGCGAACAGCAGCGTGTGCGCCAGCGCCGAGCCCGCCAGTGCGTTCTCGCCGAGATGGCCGATCAGGATGAGATCGACCGTCATCATCGCGATCTGGCCGAGCTGGGTCAGCGCCATCGGCAGCGCGAGCCTGATCGTGCCGATGGTCTCGGCACGCCAGACGCGCGGTGCTGCCGGCGCGGCGACGCCGGGAGCGAGGGGGGAATCCTGAAGGGTCATGCGCCGGCACCTTAGACGGTGGTGTGGCCGCACCAAGGCTCAATGCGGTCCGCCGCTCTTTGGCAGGGAGGCGTGGCGTTGCGGGCACACGTATCAGGGCGGTTTGTAGGGGAGATCGTGTTTGCTGATGACCGATCGCCGGGCTTCAACGGATGGCGGATCATGGTACACTGCCGCCATGACCATCACCCTCAGCCCCGACCAGATGCGCTGGGCCGAAGCCGCCGTCGCGGCCGGACAGTATGCGTCGGTCGAGGAGGCGGTACGCATGGCGGTCGACGGATTGATGGCCGATTCGATTGGCGACCTCGGTTGGGCCAAGCCTTATCTTGACGAGGCGCGGGCCGATATTGCGGCGGGTCGCGTGGTTGATGGCGATGAGTTTCTGGCCCGCCTCGACCAGGGCATCAAGGCGCTTCGATCGCGATGACGCGGTTTCTTCTTTCTGAAGAAGCCGAGTTCGATATTGCCGACATCCTCAACTATCTACACCGCGAAGCGGGTGCTCCCGTTGCCGAGCGCTATCGGCAGTACATCGGCGAGACGATCCGGAACGTTCGAATGTTCCCGAACAGCGGTGCGCCGCGCCCCCACCTGGGACCGCATTTGCGCATTGCAGTCGTCGCGCCGTATGTCCTGTTCTACGACTACGATGAAGAGGGCGATCTGCTGACATTGATTCGCGTTCTTCATGGCAGAGCCGATGCTGCGGCCAAGCTGGCCGAACGCTAGCTCTGTCGCTGCGCCCCCAGCAGAAACTCGACATTGCCATCGCCGCCTTCGATCGGCGACGGCATGACGCCGAGAACGCGCCAGCCGAGTGTATCTGTGAAAGCTGTGATGTCGTCGCATACCGCCGCGTGGACGGCGGCGTCGCGCACCACGCCTTTCTTGACGGCCTGGCGGCCGGCCTCGAACTGCGGCTTGATCAGCGTCACGAGTTGCGCCGGTGTTGTCGCCAGCGCGAGTGCCGCGGGCAGCACCAGCTTCAGCGAGATGAAGCTGACGTCGATCACGATCAGATCGGGCGGTTCGCCGAGCTGCGCCGCGGTGAGGGTGCGGATGTCGGTGCGCTCCAGCGATACCAGCCCGGGCCGTCCTTGCAGCGACGGATGCAGTTGCCCGTGGCCGACATCGACCGCGGTGACGCGCGCGGCGCCGCGGTCGAGCAGCACCTGCGCGAAACCGCCGGTCGAGGCGCCGACGTCGAGGCAGACGCGGCCCTTCGGATCGATTTTGAAATGATCGAGCGCAGCCGCGAGCTTGAGCCCGCCGCGCGACACGTAAGGGTGTGCGGGGCTCGCGTCGATCGCCGCGTCGGCGGCGACCTCCTCCGAGGCCTTGGCGACAATCCTGCCGCCCGCTTTGACAAGCCCCGCGGCGATGGCCTCCTGCGCCCGCGCGCGGCTGTCGAACAGCCCGCGCTCGACGAGCAGGCGGTCGATGCGGACGCGGGGAGGGGGCAGGCTTTTCATTCTTCGTCATGGCCGGGCTTGTCCCGGCCATCCACGTCTAGACATAGGCAGAAAGCAAGTCGTGGATGCCCGGCACAAGGCCGGGCATGACGGCTGAATATATTGCGGCGTTGACCTACGCCAGCTTCACCGTTTCGGCGGCGGCGTCCTTGCCGAGCGCCTCGAACACCTTGGCGACGATGGCGCGGGCGTCGAGACCGGCGGTGGCATACATCGCGGCCGGCGTATCCTGGTCGATGAAGGTGTCGGGCAACACCATCGTCCGCATCTTCAGGCCGCGGTCGAACACGCCGTTGTCGGCGAGCGCCTGCATCACATAGGAGCCGAAGCCGCCGACCGAGCCTTCCTCGATGGTCACCAGCACTTCGTGGTCACGCGCCAGCCGCAGGATCAGATCGACGTCGAGCGGCTTGGCGAAGCGCGCGTCGGCCACCGTGGTCGACAGGCCGAGGGCGCCCAGTTCCTTGGCCGCCTTCAGGCATTCGCCGAGCCGGCCGCCATACGACAGCAGCGCCACCTTGTGGCCCTGCTGCACGATGCGGCCCTTGCCGATGTCCAGCACCACGCCTCCGGCCGGCATGGCAACGCCGAGCCCTTCGCCGCGCGGATAACGCAACGCCGATGGCCGGTCGTCGATGGCGACCTGCGTCGCCACCATGTGCGCCAGTTCGGCCTCGTCGGCCGCCGCCATCAGCACGAAATTGGGCAGGCAGCCGAGATAGGCGACGTCGAAGGCGCCGGCATGGGTTGGCCCATCGGCGCCGACCAGGCCGGCGCGGTCGATGGCAAAGCGCACCGGCAGACTCTGGATGGCGACGTCGTGCACCACCTGGTCATAGGCGCGTTGCAGGAAGGTCGAGTAGATCGCGACGAACGGCTTGTAGCCCTCGGTCGCCAGACCCGCGGCGAAGGTCACCGCATGCTGCTCGGCGATGCCGACGTCGAAGCAGCGGGCCGGGAATTCGTTCTGAAACAGATCGAGACCGGTGCCGGACGGCATCGCCGCGGTGATGGCGACGATCTTGTCGTCCTTGCGCGCCTCGGCGAGCAAAGCATCGGCGAACACCTTGGTGTATTGCGGCGCGCCGCCTTTGGACTTGGTCTGTGTGCCGGTGGCGACGTCGAACTTGACCACGCCATGATACTTGTCGGCGGAGGTTTCCGCCGGCGCATAGCCTTTGCCCTTCTGCGTGACGACGTGCACCAGGATCGGTCCGATCTCGGCATCGCGTACGTTGCGCAGAACCGGTAGCAGATGATCGAGGTTATGGCCGTCGATCGGGCCGCAATAATAGAAGCCAAGCTCCTCGAACAGCGTGCCGCCCATGACGTAGCCGCGGGCGTGCTCGACGGCGCGGGTGATGGCGCGGTCGAGCCGCTTCGGCAGATGATTGGTGAGCTGCTTGCCGACATCGC
The DNA here is from genome assembly GCA_022843325.1 of Pseudolabrys sp. GTDB lineage: Bacteria > Pseudomonadota > Alphaproteobacteria > Rhizobiales > Xanthobacteraceae > Pseudolabrys. The sequence goes on from JALHNV010000026.1 coordinate 24,594, forward strand.
GCAGCTTCAGATAGGTGCGGCCGGAGCCGAGCCGCGCCAGGTAGGCGGACATGGCGCCGACCGGCGGCGCAATCGACATGTCGTTGTCGTTGAGGATGACGATCAGGCGCTCGTTGCGCGCGCCGGCGTTGTTCATGGCCTCGTAGGCCATGCCGGCCGACATGGCGCCATCGCCGATGACGGCGATGACGTTGTTCTTGTCGCCCTTGAGGTCGCGCGCCACCGCCATGCCAAGGCCGGCGGAAATCGACGTCGAGGAATGCGCGGCGCCGAACGGATCGTATTCGCTCTCGGCGCGCTTGGTGAAACCGGACAAGCCGCCGCCCTGGCGCAGCGTGCGGATGCGGTCGCGCCGGCCGGTCAGGATCTTGTGCGGATAGCTCTGGTGGCCGACGTCCCAGATCAGCCGGTCGGCCGGGGTGTCGAACACCGCGTGCAGGGCGACCGTCAGTTCGACCACGCCGAGGCCGGCGCCGAGATGGCCGCCGGTGTTGGCGACGGCGTCGATGGTCTCGTGCCGCAATTCGTCGGCCAGCGCGCGCAGCTGCTCCGCCGACAGGTTCTTGAGGTCGAGCGGCAGGTGCACACGGTCGAGCAGCGGCGTCTTGGAAGCCTCGGTCAAATCCCACTCCGAAACGGTCTTGAGGCCCGGGTTCGGGCCGCGCCAGCCGCATCCGGCCAGGCTCAGGTGGCTTACACCAGATAGGCGGGGGCGGGCAATTCGCCACTAATGATTGGATGTTCCCGTCTCGGCGGCCATCGCGGCGATGGCCTTGGCCGGCGCGGTCGCCCGGGTCATCAGATCGACCGGCCCGCAGCAGATCAGATAGTAGTCGTAGGCCGCCCCGAGCCGTTCGTTGGCAGAAAGGAACTGAAAGTGGGCGGTAAAGAAGCGCCAGCGCCGGCGCCGGAACGTGCCGTCGGTCCACAGATCGCGGAAACTGATGGCGACGACGGTCGGATTGATCCGCCCGGCGGCCGGCGCGAGGCCGTGGCCGGCGACAGGGTCGAACGGCCAGAAATTCATGACGTCATGGCGCGACTGGTAATCGACCCAGTCGATGTCGGGCGACTGCGCCAGCCGTTGCAGGCGGTCGCGAAACCATTGCGCTTTCGGATGGAAGCCGACGATCGGCAGATTGGCGCCGAGCGTGAGCAGGCGCACGCGCGGTCCGTGGCGGCCGAGGCCGGGGTCGCGCGCCAGCGCCCGGTCGAGCACATCGGCGGCGAGGAACGAGCCGGAGCTGTGGCCGACCACGATCACCTCGTCGGCGTCGCTGCGCGCCACCGCATCGGCGACATAGCCGGCGAACGTCGCCATGCGTTCGTCCCAGTCCGGCCGCTGGCGGTGGGCGAAGCGGTCGGTCGCCACCACGTCGTCGCACAGATACAGCAGATAGGTCCGCGACTCTGTGAGCCAGAGCAGCGAGCCGAACGAACCGATGGCGGCGACGAGGCCGACCATGGTCGGAACTGGCACCGGCGCGCCGAGCGCGGCCACAAGCTTCGACGCCAGGATGCCGATGGCGGCGCCGCAGGCCAGCCACAGCGTCATCAGCAGCGGTGTGTACAGGGTGAAAAGTCCGAAGCGCCAGTGTGCCTTCAGAATGCGGACGATGACGCCATTCAACAAAGCCCGGATGGTCGCGGCGTACATATGCGCGATCTTCCACCACGCCGGACGGGCGAAGTCCTGGCGAATGATGTCTTCCCAGCGCAGGAATTGATAACGCGTCTCGACCTGCCAGCCGTCGCCCTGTGTGGTCACGTCCCACGCCGTGATGAACCGTTTGGGGTCGTGCTGCGCGCCGCTGATCGTGCCGGTCAGGCCGTACAGTTCGCAGGTGCGGCGGAATTCGCGCCGGAACATGCGGTAATATTCGGCGATGCCGCGCGGATCGTAGCCCTGGACGTAGATGACGGTGCGGCGGCGGATCTGCACCCGGCGCCGTCAGTCGACGTCGAGCGGTTCGCTGCCGGTCGGGCGGCCCGAGGCATCGAGCGTGATCTTCTCGACGCGGGCTTCGGCCTGGCGCAGCAGCTCCTCGCAGCGCTTCTTCAGCACTTCGCCGCGCTCATAGATCGCCACCGACTCCTCGAGCGGCACCTTGCCTTCTTCCAGCCGCTTGACGATCGATTCAAGTTCCTCGATCGCGCGCTCGAACGGCATCTTGGTGACGTCGGTGTTGTTCTTTTCAACCATGGTGCTTTCCGGCTCGATTCGTGGCGGCCATCCTAGGCGAGGATGGCCGGTAAAGCATTAGCGGGTTCGCGCCTGCTGCCAGCGCCAGCCCATAGCGGCGAGGATCAGGCCGCGCGGCAACAGCCGCGGCAGCAACGTGGCGATGCGATTGAGTTTGCCCGGCACCACGACGCGGTGACCGCCCATGAAGCCGTCAAAACCCTGCTGCGCGACCTCGTCGACGGGGCAGCGCAGAAAAGCCGGGAAATAGCGCTGCGGCACGCCGGCGCGGCGGTTGAATTCGGTGTCGACCGGCCCCGGACACAGCACGCAAACGCGCACGCCGTCGTCCTTAAGCTCCTGGTGCAGGCTCTCGGTCAGCGACAGCACGTAGGCCTTGGTGGCGTGATAGACGGCCATGCCGGGGCCGGGCTGGAAGGCGGCCACCGACGCGACATTGAGAATGCCGCCGCGGTTCCGCTTGATGCTGTCGAGAAAACGCAGCGACAGGTCGGTCAGCGCCCGGGTGTTGAGATCGATCATGGCGAGCGTTTCGCCGCGGTTGCTTGTTGCCGCGTCGCCGAGCAGCCCGAAGCCGGCATTGTTGACGACAAACGCCGGCTCAAGATCAAGAGCGCGCATGGCATCCGCCAGTTGCGCCGCGCCGTCCGCCGCGCCGAGGTCGGCGGCGATGACATGCGGACGCGGTTGGCCGGCCTTGGCAATGTCGTCGGCGAGGGCGTTGAGTTGCGCCTCGCGCCGCGCGGTCAGCACCAGTGTGTGGCCGTGCTGCGCAAAGACGCGGGCGAGCGCCGCGCCGATGCCGGCCGACGCGCCGGTGATCAGGCAGACCGGTTGCATGCTTAACCCCGCATCAGGGCGGTGACATGCGCGGCGGCCGAGCGCGCCAGGCCCTGCAGATCATAGCCGCCTTCCAGCAGCGAGACGATGCGGCCTTGCGCGCTCTCGTCGGCGATCTGCATCAGCCGCTGCGTCACCCAAGTGAAGTCGGCTTCGACGAGATTGAGATTGGCGAGCGGGTCACGGGTATGGGCATCGAAGCCGGCCGAGATGATCAGAATGTCGGGACGGAAATCGCGCAGCCGCGGCAGGATCACCGTCTCGAAGGCGTCGCGGAATTTGTCGCCGCCGTCGCCGGCGCGCAGCGGCGCATTGACGATGGTGTCGTGTTCGCCGCGTTCGCTCGCGGCGCCGGAGCCGGGGTAGAGCGGCATCTCGTGGGTCGAGCAATACATCACGCTCTTGTCGGCCCAGAAGATGTCCTGCGAGCCGTTGCCGTGATGCACATCGAAGTCGACGACCGCGGCGCGCTCGACGCCGTAGCGGTCCTGCGCGTAACGCGCGGCGACGGCGGCGCCGTTGAACAGGCAGAAGCCCATCGGCCGCGCCGTCTCGGCGTGATGGCCGGGCGGGCGCGTGGCGACGAAGGCGTTGGTCGCCTTCTGGTTCATGACCTCGTCGACCCCCAGCACGCCGCCGCCGACGGCGCGCAGCGCCGCCTCGAAGCTGCCGGGTGACATCGAGGTGTCGGCGTCGAGCCGCACCATGCCTTCGGACGGCGAGGCGCTGCGGATCGACTCGATGTAGTCGAGCGGGTGAGCCAGCGCGATGATCTCCTGCGGCGCCATCGGCGCCTGTTCTCGCGCCAGCGTCTGGAACCGCTCGTCGGCGAAAGCCTCCTCGACCGCGCGCATCCGGTCCGGCCGCTCCGGATGGCCCGGCGGCGTGAGGTGATTGAGGCAGGCGGAATGGGAGATCAGGAGGGTCGTCATACCCGCTTTCTAACGCGCCGCGGTTGTCGAGCGCAAACCATTCCGGGCGATATTTTCGGCCGGTATCACCCGATTGTGGGCATGCATCGGGCCGTGAGTGTCGTATGGTCGCCTTCAGGCCATCATCGAACGGACCCGCCATGCTCAGCACCGACACCATCGAACTCATCAGTTCGACGACCTGCCCCTTCGCGCAGCGCAGCCGGATGGTGCTGATGACCAAGGGCGTCGATTTCAAGTTCACCGAGATCAGTCTCGACGCCAAGCCGGACTGGTTCCTGCAGATTTCGCCCTACGCCAAAGTGCCTGTGCTGCGTCACCGCGACGGCGTTCTGTATGAGTCTGCGGTCATCAACGAGTATCTCGACGATGTGCTGCCGGAGCCGCCGCTGCTGCCGAAGGATCCGATCAAGCGGGCGCTGGCGCGGATCTGGATCGCCTTCGCCAACGACCGGATGGTGCCGCACGTTTACAAGATGATGTTGCGCCAGGACAAAGAAGGGCAGGAGGCGCATCGCGAGCGCCTGATGGAGGCGGTGCTGTTGATGGAGCACGACGGCCTGCGGAAACTGTCTGACGGCCCGTTCTGGTTCGGCGACAAGCCCAATCTCGTCGACTTCACCTTCTTTCCGCACGTGCAGCGCTTTGTCGTGCTGAAGCACTACCGGAATTTCGTGCTGCCGGCGGAATGCGTGCGGCTGCGCGCCTGGATCGACGTCATGAATGAGCTGCCGGCGGTGAAGGCCACCAAGCCGACGGATGAAACGTTGATCCGCAACTGGTCGAAATACGCCTTCAACACCAGCACCGGCACGACCGCGCGGGACATGCGCGACATCTGACCGTCAGCCGTTCCTGGCCAGCAAGCTCACGCCGCGCGGCGGTGGGTTGTCGTCCGGCACAAAGAAATCGACCTGCAGCGGCTGGCTCGGATCGACGCGGTAGCGGTCGAAGTCGGTGACGCCGTCGGCGGCGAGGAACGTGTCGTCGATCAGGAAATGGCCGGTGAAGTCCGTGGGCTTCCGGAAGATGCGGCAGGCCGCGTCCGCGAGGATTTCCGGTTTGCGCGACATCCGCATCATGGCGTCGCCGCCGAGCAGGTTCTTGATCGCCGCGGTGGCGATGGTGGTGCGCGGCCACAGCGCGTTGACGGCGACCTTGCCGCGCTGCTCGCCGGCCAGCCCCAGCACCACGAGGCTCATGCCGAACTTGGCCATGGCATAGGCGGTGGCCGGCGCAAACCATTTCTCCTGCATGTCGAGCGGCGGTGACAGCATCAGGATATGCGGGTTCGCGGCCTTGTGCAGATAAGGCAGCGCATGCTTCGACACCATGAAGCTGCCGCGGGCGTTGACCCCCATCATCAGGTCGTAGCGGCGCATGTCGGTCGCCTCGACCGGGGTGAGCTGGATGGCGCTGGCATTGTTGACGACGATGTCGAGGCCGCCGAACGCCTTCACAGTCTGGTCGAGGGCCGCCTTGACCGCGTCCTCGTCGCGAATGTCGCAGGCGATCGGAAGCGCCTGGCCGCCGGCCTTGGCGATTTCCGCCGCTGCGGTGTGGATTGTGCCTTCAAGCTTGGGATGCGCTGTCACCGTCTTGGCGGCGATGGCGATATTGGCGCCGTCGGCGGCCGCCTTGAGCGCGATCGCCAGCCCAATGCCGCGCGATCCGCCGGTGATGAACAGGGTCTTGCCCTTCAGCGACATGTTATCGGGTGACATGACTCAGCCCTCGCAATTTTGCCGCGGGTTCCTAGATGAGCCCGACGAAACACCATCGAGGCCTAGCCCATGCAGCTTTCCGGCATTCACCATCTCACCGCCGTGTCGGCCGACGCGCCGGGAAATGTGCGTTTCTACAGCAAGCTCCTCGGCCTGCGTCTGGTCAAGAAGACCGTGAACCAGGACGACGTCTCCGCCTATCATCTGTTCTATGCCGACGGCGTGGCGTCGCCCGGCAGCGACATTACCTTCTTCGACTTTCCGGCTTTGCCGGAAAAGCGCGGCAACAATACCATTACCCGAACCGGCCTGCGCGTGAATGGCGCGGCGGCGCTGGAATACTGGCGCGACCGGCTGACCAAGGCGGCGGTCAAAGTGGGCGATATCGCCGACATCGACGGCCGCGCCACGCTGTATTTCGAGGACCCGGAGGGCCAGCGGCTGGCGCTGGTCGATGACGGCGGCAAGGGGGCTTCGCACCCGTGGGACAGGAGCCCGGTGCCGGTCGAGCACCAGATCCGCGGCCTCGGGCCGATCACCATGACGGTGCCGGAGCTGCGGCCGACCGATTTGGTGCTGACCAATGTGATGAACGCGCGCCCTGTGCGCGATTATCCGCACCCCGAGTCCAAGGGCGACGGCGTGCATGTCTACGAAATGGGCGAGGGCGGCCCGGCGGCCGAACTGCACGTCGCGGTGCGGCCCAATCTGGCGCCGGCGCAGCCCGGCGCCGGCGGCGTGCATCATGTCGCGTTCCGCATTCCCGACGCCGACTACGACGCCTGGGCGGCGCGGCTGAAGGAGATGCGGATTCCCAACAGCGGCAAGGTCGACCGCTTCTGGTTTCGCTCGCTGTATTTCCGCGAGCCGAACGGCATCCTGTTCGAGATCGCCACGGACGGGCCGGGCTTTGCGGTCGACGAGCCGCTCGACAGGCTCGGCGAGACGCTGGTGCTGCCGCCGTTCCTCGAGGACCGGCGCAAGGAGATCGAGGCAGGCCTGACGCCGTTGTGAGGTCCGCTTTCTTACCCTCCCCTGGAGGGGGAGGGTCGACTGCTTGAGTGAAACGAAAGCAGTCGGGGTGGGGTGAGAGTCACTGACGAACGCAAGTTCACCCCACCCCGCTCGCAAGAGCTCGCGACCCTCCCCCTCCAGGGGAGGGTGAAACAAGCCTTACTTCTTCCGCGCCATGAACGCCTCGAAGGCGGCGCGGGCCTCGGCCGATTTCAGGCGGGCCTTGAACGCCTCGGCCTCTTCGTCGATGCGCGCCACGATCTCGTCCGGCGAACCGCGCATCAGGCGTCGCGACGCCCGCACCGCCTCCGGCGGCAGCGCGGCAATGTCGCGCGCCGCCTTCATGGCTTCATCCTCGACGGCCTCGGGCGCGACCACGGTGTTGACCAGTCCAGCGGCCTTCGCCTCCTCGGCGTTCAGCGGCCGGCCCATCACCAGCAGCGCGAAAGCGCGGGCGTGTCCCATCAGCCGTGGCGCGATTAGGCTGGACGCGGCCTCCGGCACCAGACCGAGGCCGACGAAGGGCGTGGCGAAGCGCGCGGTGCTGCCCGCCACCACGTGATCGCAATGCATCAGCATCGTCGTGCCGACGCCGACGGCGTTGCCCTGCACCGCGGCGACCAGCGGCCTGTCGCAGCGCGCCAGCGCATGCAGGAAGCGCACGATCGGTTCACCGAGCGCGCCGCCGCCGGCCATCATCAGGAAGTCGCCGATGTCGTTGCCGGCGCAGAATACGGTCGGCGCGCCGGCGATCAGCAGGCAACGCAGGTTCGCCTCCCGATGCGCGCTCTCGATGGCGTCGGCCATGGCCTCGTACATCGGCAGCGTCAGCGCGTTCTTCTTGTCTGGCCGGTTCATCCGGATGGTGCGCACCGGACCGTCGTCGCTGACAAGAACGAGGTCGGTCATTCGTCTATTCCGCCAAAGCCGCTGCGGCGTCGGTGATGCTGCCGGCGCCTTCGGTGACGCTGTGTTCCAGACCCGACGCCTGCACCGCGATGTTTTCGGCAAAGAACCGCGCCAGCGCCATGCGCGCCGCGCCATCGTCGCTGCCGCGCAGCGCCGCAAGCGCCTGATCCGCCAGCATGCAGCCGCCGGCGGCATTGCCGAACAGCCGCAGATACGGTGTGGCGCCGGCCAAAGCCGCTGCCGATGCTTTCTGCGCCTGCAGCCATTCGGTCGCGCGCGCCAGGCTCTCGACCGCGTCGCCGAGTTTCTCCGCCGTGGCGCCAAACGCCGGCGCGTTGCTGGCCTTCACCTGCGCGACGGTGTCGCGCAATTCATCAAGGTAGACGGCGACGGTACGGCCGCCGTCGAGCGGCAGCTTGCGCGCCACCAGATCGAGCGCCTGGATGCCGTTGGTGCCCTCGTAGATCGCGGCGATGCGCGCATCGCGATAATGCTGCGCGGCGCCGGTTTCCTCGATGAAGCCCATGCCGCCATGCACCTGCACGCCGAGCGAGGCGACCTCGATGCCGATGTCGGTGGCGAAGGCCTTGGCCACCGGCGTCAGCAGCGAGGCGCGCTCGAACGCCGCCTTGCGGGCGGGCTCGCTCTTGCCGCGGTGGGCGCGGTCGATGGCGACGCCGGTGGCGTAGCAAATCGCGCGCGCCGCGCCGGTCAGCGCCCGCATGGTCAGCAGCATGCGCTTGACGTCCGGGTAGTCGACGATGGCGTGGCCGCTCTGCTTGCGGTCGCGCGCATAGCTCATCGCCTGTTGCGTGGCGCGGTCGGCGATCGCCACGCCCTGCAGCCCGACGGCCAGGCGAGCGCGGTTCATCATCGTGAACATCGCCGCCATGCCCTTGTGCTCCTCGCCGATGAGGAAGCCGGTGGCGCCGCCATGGTCGCCATAGACCATGGTGCAGGTCGGCGAGGCGTGGATGCCCATCTTGTGCTCGACCGAATGCGCGCGGACGTCGTTGCGCGCGCCCGGCGTGCCGTCGGCGTTGAGCAGAAACTTCGGCACCAGAAACAGCGAGATGCCCTTGGTGCCGGGCGGCGCGTCGGGCAGGCGGGCGAGCACGAAGTGAATGATGTTGTCGGTGAGGTCGTGCTCGCCATAGGTGATGAAGATCTTCGACCCGGTGAGGCGGTATGTGCCGTCACCCGCGCGCTCGGCCTTGGCGCTGAGAGCGCCGACATCGGAGCCCGCCTGCGGCTCGGTGAGCTGCATGGTGCCCATCCATTCGCCGCTGACCAGCTTGCCGAGATAGGCCTGTTTGAGGTCGTCGCTGCCATAGGCGGCGAGCGCGTCGATCGCCGCCATGGTCAGCACCGGGCCGATGCCGAAGGCCATCGAGGCGGCGTTCCACATCTCGATGCACGCGGCGTTGACCGCATGCGGCAGGTCCTGGCCGCCCCATGCCTCAGGGGCGACCAGTCCGTTCCAGCCGGCGGCGGCCCAGGCGCCGTAGGCCTCTTTCCAGCCCGGCGGGGTGGTGACGGCGCCGTCCTTGAACGGGGTTCCAAAGGTGTCGCCGATGCGGTTGAGCGGGGCGATCACTTCGGTGGCGAAACGGCCGGCTTCCTCGAGCACGGAATCGACCGTCGCCTCGTCGAGATCGCCGTAAAGCCCCTCGGCCAGCGCCGCTTTCAGGCCGGCGGCGTGTTTGAGGGCAAAGGCGATGTCGGCAACCGGCGCGCGATAGGTCATGCCGCATTTTAACCGGGGCGCCGGGGGCGTCAAAGCGAGGGCGGTGGGGGCGAAAATCGGCGCGGAATTAGCGGCCGCCGGGCGTTGATCGGACCGGGCGGCATCGCTATGGTCCGCCGCGTTGGGGCGTAGCCAAGTGGTAAGGCAGTGGATTTTGATTCCGCCATCCCCAGGTTCGAATCCTGGCGCCCCAGCCATGCCAGTCCGAGATACAGAGAGTTTCCTACTTTGAGCGAAAAGGGCCCGCAGAATGCGGGCTGCTTTGTCCGCCTCAAGGTCTCTGCGTGGCAAGTTGGAAGATAGCGGCCGCCATATTGGCGAAAGTCTCCGCGAAACTATTGGGAAATTCCCGTTTTCTGGAGTCTCGTGCCGGAGACCGAAGAATAGCTTCGGCGTGGCGGGGTATTCAGTTCAACGTCGGCAGGGGAAATCTTCAGCTTTATTCGTTGCTGGCATACCGCCAGAGATGACCGACTCGGGTGAAATGCTTGTGCCTTTTCACGGAATAATTCTGAAGCGCGGCGCAAAATTATCAGGGGGCGCGGTCGGGGAGCATATCCCTGCGACCGCGCCGTTGCTGAGTGCTTGAGTCCAAGTCTTGCTTGAATCCAAGTCTTACTTGACTCCAAGTCGCTTCTTGGCTGCTTCAAGAGGGCCCAGGTCCACGTAAGGCTGGACCGCCACCTTCTGCTTTATCACGCCAAGCTCTTGCATCAGATCGATGTTTCTTTGCAGCGCCGAGATGTCCGGAGTGGCCGTCGGGCTGCGGTAGAAGTCTTGCTTCGTGAATGCGTATCCGTACACCGATGCCGGTCGCTTGGTGAACTCTGCGGTGATTTTGACGGCCTCGGCATGATTCTTCGGATCGAGAAACCAGGTGAGGCCGATTATGTAGTCTTCCAGGAAATCCTTCGCGACTTCCGGGTTCTTTTTGAGGAACTGCGAACTTGCCACGAGGACAAGAGACTGTACGTCTCCCATCGCATCCTCCGGCTTGAACAGCCGCTTAACGCCGCCCTTCTGTTCAGACAGGAAAAGGAACGGAGGAGACGTAACAATCATGTGGACGCGCCCTTCGCGTAGCGCCGCGTCCATTGCCGCAATACCGACTTCGACGATGGTCACGTCGTTTGCCTGCAAGCCGGCTTTGCGAAGTCCCGCCAGCAGGGCGTAGTGGAAGCCCGTTCCCCTGGCCGTGACAGCAACGATCTTCCCCTTCAGATCGGCGATCGAGTTGATGCCGGAATCCGACCTGACCACCATTTCCGGACCTTGATGGCCCTGGCTGCCCCAACTGGAAATGTCGGCGATGACCTTGAGATCAAGACCGCCATTGATAATGGCGCTCGCCAGGGCGGTAAAGCTCAGGTAGCTCACGTCGAAGTCACCCGATGCCAAGCCTTGCAGAGCGATCGAAGTGGCAGGAATATAGGTCGGGTCCACTGTGTAGCTTTTGCCGTAGTGCTTGAGCACCTCCGGCTTCTGGAACAGCAGGGGCGAAATAACGCCGGGAATGATCCCGTAGGCCATGCGGATTTTCACAGGTTCCGCCTTCAGTGGGCCGGCTACTGCGAATAGCGCGATGCAGCCCGCTACTGCAGCGCCAACCGATTTCAGAATCTTCTTCATATTTGTAACCTCCTTGGGCTTTTTTCTCGGTGCGACGGCACGGGAGTGTGCCCTCGCAATGAGCCGATCAGGTTGCCGGCGGAATTACCGGCAGCAGAACGTATGTTTGCCCGGAGCAAAGTGCAGGCGGGCATCCTGATGGTGGCGTTCAAGCGGGCGCGACTCCGGCCGCTCGTGATAGAAGGCCCCGACTCCCGTCAGTGGATACGGTAGGCCAGGGGTCTGAACCGCAGATCCTGGATAGCGGTAGTCCGCACGTTGATGGCCGTTGTTGCCCCAGCTTGCCGTCGTGTCCGAGAATTTCGGGCTTCAGAAACGGCAGCGGTGAGATCACGCCAGGAACGCCGCCGTAAGCCATGCGGATTTCAACGGGCTCAGCCTTGGACGGCGCGGCCAACGCAACCAGCATGACGGCGCCGACGGCAACCGAAGACAGCATCTTTAACAATCGCCTCATTTCGCTCTCCCTTTTGATGTGGCTGTTGTTTCAGTCCACTTATTATTTGGTTTTTGGATTCAGTTTTTCTCCTGAAGAACCTCAGGGTGCCACGCAAGGATGCGGCGGCGTAGAATTTGGAGTGCACGCAAGAAGGCGAAGCCCATCAATCCGATAACGATGAGGTTCTCGAACACGCGGGCAGTATCGGCGAGCCGAGCGCCCTCGATCATCGATCCGCCCAATCCGCTTCCGCCGGAAAGCATTTCGGTGACGATAACGACGATGAAAGCGATCGGGAGCGCCACTTGCATCGCGGTCAAGATCTGCGGCAGGGCCGCGGGAAAGATCACGTGAAGCAAGAGTTCACGCCGTGTCGCGCCGAGATTCTGGGCCGACCAGACCAGATACTTGTCGACTCCCTGCGTGCCGGACCAAGTGCCGGCGATTAGCGGAAAGATGCAGGCGACAATCGCCATGACGATCTTCGGTGTGTCGAATACGCCGAACCAAAGGATGAAAATCGGCAAAAACGCAATCTTTGGCGTCGGCAGGCCGATCGAGATCACCGGATCGAGCACCCACCGCACGAAACGCACGCGCGCCATCATGATGCCGAGCGTGACGCCGACCACGACCGCAACCGAGTAGCTGATGGCGAGTCTGAGAAATGTTTGTCCGGCAAGCGAGAAAATCTCGCCAGAGACGATATCTTGCCAGAGCCGAACCATGACTCGGGAGAATGGCGGGAGCAGGAATGGTGATACCAGGCGCTCGCGCGTGGCAACCTCCCAAAGAACGATTACCGCGAGGGGAAGTATCGCCCCCATCAAGATATTCAGGATCTTGCGTTGCGCCACCATGTCAGGCCTCCCGGTAGCGCAAAAGATGATGGTAGAGCGCGAGATAGGCGCGATCTGCGGCAAAACCTATTGCGGAAATCACGAACGCGCCCGCGAACATCCCCGCGTAGTCTCCGCCGTCGCCGAGAAAGGCGACGAGGAAGCCCATGCCTTGCTGTGCGCCGACCATCTCGGAGCTGATCAGCAGCACAAAGCTCAGGGCGAGGGCCACGCGTATGCCGGCCAATAGGTCGGGCAGGGCGGCGCGGATGATAACCTGATACTCGGTCTCGATGGCGTTGGCGCCCAGACTGCGCGCTGACCACACCAGCGTGTTTTCGACGCCTTTCGCACCGTTATAGGCGCCGAGCACGATCGGCAGCAGGCTGCCGAGGAAAATGACCATGATTTGCGCCGAATTTCCGAAGCCGAGCCATATGATGATGACTGGAATCAGCGCCGATTTCGGCAATGGATATAGAAAGGTGAGCGTGGGCTGTATCAGCCGTTGCGCCGTTATCGATGCCGCGAGCAGGAAGCCGAGCGCGCTCCCGACAATAATCCCAAGCCCCAGTCCGCTGCTGATACGTAATAGCGAGGCGCTGACGTGCACTAACATTTCGCCACCGGCGGACAACTCCCAGAGCCGCACCATTACGGCGCTGAACGCGGGCAGCACGTCCTGAGATACCAAGCCGGCCCGGGAGGCGAACTCCCAAAACAGGATGATCAGGGCAATCGGTAGGTATCGAATAGCTAATTTCTTCACGTCTTGATCCCCGAGGCCACCAATGCCTCCTCGCGAACCAGGCCCCAGATTTCGTCGCAGTAGCTCGCGAAATTCTGAGAGCGCGTGACCTCAGAATTTCGGGGACGGGGCAGATCGATGTTGACGGTAGACTTTATGCGGCCGGGGCGTGCGGACATGACAATCACGCGGTCCGAGAGTAGTACTGCTTCGTGCACGTCATGGGTGACGAACAGCACGGTCTTTCGGGTGAGCCCCCAGATGGCCAACAGTTCTTCCTGGAGAATTCCGCGGGTCTGTGCGTCGAGGGCGCCGAACGGCTCGTCCATCAACAGGACGTCGGGATCGGTGACCAAGGTCCGCGCGATGGCGACGCGTTGCTTCATGCCGCCGGATAGCTGAGCCGGCCAAGAATCCTCGAAGCCGGTCAGCTTGACGAGATCGATGTATTTCTGCGCCAGTTCGTCGCGCTGGGCGGCATCCATCTTCTTGCGCTCCAGCCCGTAGAGCACGTTCTGCCGCACAGTTTTCCAGGGAAACAGGGCGAAGTGCTGAAAGACGATGCCACGGTCCGGCCCGGGCTTGCTTACCTTGCGGCCATCGACCGTGATCTCGCCGTGCTCCAGCGGCAAAAAGCCGCCGAGCAGATACAGCAGTGTGCTCTTTCCGCAGCCACTTGGGCCGACGATTGATACGAACTCGTTCTCCGCGACGTCGAGAGAAAGCCGCTCAAGGGCCCGCACCGGCCGTCCGCTCGGGGGAATATAGGTGAACTCGACGTTCTCGAATTTGATTTTCGTGTTTGTCACGTTGTTTCCTCGCGGCTCCATCCCTGGCCTAACGCGTCGTTAGTTGCCGTGAAAGACCGGCGGCCGTTTCTCGATAAACGCTGCGACCGCTTCCTTGTGGTCCGCGGTTGCATGCGCCAGCGACTGCATGGCGCCGGAAAGCTGCAAAAGGCTTTCCAGCGACATCGACTGGCCTTCGCGAAGCAGGCGCTTGGTCATGCGAACGGCGTAGGGCGGATTGACGGCAATCCGATCGGCCAGTTCACGCGCCGCAGTCATCAGGTCACTGTCAGGGACAACACGAGAGACAAGACCCCACGCCAGCGCCTGTGCGGCATCGATGGAATCGCCGGTGAATGACAGCTCAGCGGCGCGGGACATGCCGAGAATGCGCGGCAGCAGCCAGGCGCCGCCGTCGCCAGGAATAATGCCGACTTTGACGAAGCTTTCCGCAAAACGTGCGCTTTCGCCGGCAATCCGGATGTCGCACATGCAGGCGAGATCGCATCCGGCGCCGACCGCCGGGCCGTTGACCGCGGCGATAACCGGTACCTCGATGCGAGAAAACGCCAGCGGCACGCGCTGGATGCCGGCCTGATAATTGATCCGCGTGCGCGCCGGGAGCGCGTCCACCAGACCGGCCTCCGGGTCCAGCATCCTCTTCAGGTTGCCGCCCGATGAAAACGCCTTGCCGGCGCCAGTCAGTATTGCAACGCGAACAGTCATATCTGCGTTCAGGCGTTCGACGGCGCCAACGAGAGCGTCAACCACATCAAGATCGGTAAACGCATTGCGCGTTTCCGGCTGATTTAGTGTGACGGTGACAATCGCGCCATCTTGCGAATAGTCGACGGGAGAATCCATGGCGGCTACTCCGCTGCAGTTCGCGCAGCACCGGAGCCTTGCCACATCCCGGATATCTCCTTGATCGTCGAAACCTGACCGAAAAAGCGGTCGATGTTGCTGAGGCTCGCAACGTGGTCGGCCGGGACATAGGCAGCGCAACCGTCGTCGACGGCAACCACATAGTAATCGCGGACAAAAGCAGCGCGCGCCGTGGTCTCAACGCACACATTTGTCACGACGCCCGTCAGCGCGACGGTACGGATGCCGTTGCTGCGCAGCACCAAGTCGAGGCTGGTGTTGTGGAATGCATCATAACGATGCTTGGTCACCACCGCATCGCCAGGCTGTGGCCTGACGTCACCGAAGTAGTCACCATCCCACTCGCCGTCGCGGCACACCGGAATGCGGGTGTAGCCGCCTTCGCGTTTGCGCGCAGCTTGTTCAAGCCACACATCCGACAGATAGAAGTTACGATCGGTGGTATAGACGCAGCGTATAAAAACAACCATGACGCCGGCGGCGCGCGCGGTCGCAATGAATGCCGGCAAGCGTTTGCCGAGCTCTTGGGCGGCGGTGACGTCTCTGCCGTCTTTGGAGATCAATCCGCCGCTCGCGCAGAAGTCGTTCTGCATATCGATGACGAGGAGGGCGGTATGAGCCGGATTGAGCTTTTCAGCCAAAGAGCCAAGCGGCTTAACGTGCGCAATCCGCGCGGCAATTTCGAGATCTTCCTGCACACTCATGGGTTCCTCGCCTTTTCTCTGTCGTTGACGGAGTAGCCCGGACAGAATTACCGGAACCCCGTATACAAAGTTTCCAACCTTATATACAAAGATGCGCGCTCTGAAAACACCTACTTGGGATGCCGGTTATGGACGAACAACTTAAAACACCGAAAAGCGAAGTACGTGACGGGATGCGGATTGATTGGGATGTGCCGATCGTCATGGACGACGGCGTTGTCCTGAGAGCGGACCTTTTCCGGCCGGATGACGACGGAAAATATCCGGTCATTTTGACGCTGGGCGCATTCGGCAAAGGACTGGCCTTCCAGGAGGGGAACAAAAGCGCTTGGGATCGCATGATCGCGTCGTTTCCGGAGGTCGCGGAGGGGTCGACCAACAAATATCAGGTGTGGGAGCTCGTCGATCCCGAGAAATGGGTGCCGGAAGGGTATGCCTGCTTGCGCATCGATGCGCGGGGCTCGGGCCGTTCGCCCGGTTTTCTCGATCCGTGGTCGCCGCGCGAAACGGATGACATCTATGCGTGTATCGAATGGGCCGGTGTGCAGCCTTGGAGCTCCGGCAAAGTCGGAATGAACGGCATTTCGTACTACGCAATGAACCAGTGGTATGTCGCGCAGCGTCAGCCCCCGCATCTGGCCGCCATTTGCGTCTGGGAGGGTGCGGCCGATTGGTACCGCGAAGTCGCACGTCACGGCGGCATTTACTGCCGGTTTTTGGACAATCTCTTTCCGCGCGCGTTTCACCGCGTTCAGTACGGCCTCGGCGAGCGCGGATTGCGGAGCCGTGTGACTGGCGAACTGGTGTCCGGCCCGGTCACCTTGTCCGACGACGAACTGAAGAAGAACCGGCGGGATATCGAGCAGTTCGTCCTCGACCATCCGTTCGATGACGAGGCATGCCGCGAGCGCACGCCTGATTTTTCGAAAATCACCACGCCGCTGCTGAGCAGTGCCAACTGGGGCGGTGTCGGCCTTCATCCACGCGGCAATTTTGAGGGGTACCTGGCGGCTGGCTCAAAGCAGAAGTGGCTCGAAGTACACGGCGACGCGCACTGGTCCCATTTCTACACGGATTATGGCGTGAACCTGCAAAAGCGGTTCCTCGGCCATTTCCTCAAGGGTGAGGATAATGGGTGGGACAAACAGCCGCCGGTCCAATTGCAGGTCCGTCACCCCGGCGAAACGTTCGTCGAGCGGCATGAAACGGAATGGCCGATCGCCCGGACGCAGTGGACAAAGTATTTTCTCGATCCGTCGACGATGTCTTTCGGCACGGCGGAGCCGACCGCGGCAACAACATTGAGTTATGAAACAAAGGGCAACGGGCTGCGCTTCATGACGCCGCCGCTGACAGAGCCGCTGGAAATCACCGGGCCGTTGGCAGCGAAGTTAAAACTGTCGTCTTCCACATCGGATGCCGACGTCTTCCTGGTCCTGGGCGTATACGACCCCAGCGGTCAGGAGGTCACCTTTATCGGCTCCAACGATCCCCGTACCCCGGTCGCGCTGGGATGGCTGCGCGCATCTCACCGCAAGCTCGACGAACAGAAGTCGCTGCCGTACCGGCCCTACCATACCCACGATGAGGCGCAGCCCCTCACGCCGAATGTGCCGGTCGACCTCGACATCGAGATCTGGCCAACGTCGATCGTCGTGCCGAAGGGCTATCGCATCGGATTTTCGGTCCGCGGCAAGGACTACGAAAACGAAGGGCCGCCGCTGGCGCTCGACGGCGTCAAATATTCGCTTACCGGCGTTGGACCATTCCTGCATACGCATCCGCAGGATCGGCCGCCGGAAATCTTCGACAGCGTCAACACCCTTCATTTCGTGCCCGGGCAACAGCCTTACGTGCTGCTTCCGGTCATTCCCGCGAAATAAGGTGGACGCGCTACTTCAGCTTTCGCGGCGGGCGCGATTTTGTCTGCCGCGGAAGGTTGACCTCGAAAACGAAGCGGTCGGGCCGGCAAATGGTCAGTCCGAGCAGCAGTGTTTTGCCCTGCTTGTCGATGGCGGTGTAGTCGACCCGCATCATGGGGCGGCCTGGCGGCAACTGGAAGAGGCGCGCGTGCTCTTCGGTCAATGCGGCCGAGCTGAATTCGCATTTCAGATTGTCGATGACGATCCGGTGGCGGTCCAGAAGTGCGAAAAGAAACAGCTTGGACAGCTCGGGGCGCAGTCTGCGCGCCAGCGCCGGACGCATGTGAAGCACG
>JALHNV010000027.1 GCA_022843325.1 Pseudolabrys sp.
CGCGCGCCCCGCTGCAGATGCGGGTGCGGGACCTGCCGCCGCAGGTTCGCGCCCAGGCGGTGCGGGTGCCGCCAACGCGGCCGCAACGCCCGGTGCAAACCGCGCCGCAGCAGCGCCGGGTCATCGTCAATGGCCGGATCGTCGTGCGCTAGCGGCTGGCAGACGCCGTTTAACGCTGGAGCCGGTACTTAGCTGTGGACGCCTGGCCATCGCTTCCCCATCGCGCGGTCAGGCCGCCTAGATTGCCGCCGCATGACAAGTCCTTCCTACCGTAAAGCCCTACGCGCGTTGCTGACCCCGGCCGAACACCGGGTCTTTGCACGGCTCGACACGCCGCAGAAGATCCAGACCTATCTCGACCGCCTGCCGGCCAATTTCGAGCTCGACGGCGACACCATCATGTCGCCGCGCCGGACGCTGCGGACGCAACTGGCGCATTGCGCCGACGGCTCGCTGCTCGCCGCCGCCGTGCTGGCGTTCCATGGCCGCGAGGCCTGGCTGATGGACCTGCGCTCGCTGCCGAGCGACTTCGACCACATCGTGGTGCTGTTCAAGGAGCGCGGCCTGTGGGGCGCGATCAGCAAGACCAACCACGCCATTCTGCGCTGGCGCGATCCGATCTACCGCAGCTACCGCGAGCTGGCGATGAGCTACGCCCATGAATACTGCCTGCCGGGCGGCAAGAAATCGCTGCTGTCCTATTCCAGACCGTTCTCGGTCACGCGATTTGCGCCGAAGCGCTGGGTGATCGAGGAAGAAGAGCTGTACTGGCTGATGGACGCGCTTGACGAATGGCCGCACATTCCGGTGGCGCCGCCGGCGGCGATGCGCAACCGGCGCCGCATGTCGAAAGTAGAACTGCTGTCGCAGGAGGTGGTGGAGTGGCCCGACCCGCGCAAGCCGAAGATCAAAAAGAAACGCGTGGCGAAAAAGGCGGCGCGGGCCTGACAATTTACGCCGCCCGGGCATCCGGCTAGCATCCGACGCAACAGCCGGAGGCAGCGTGGCGACCTACATTCACCGCAGACAATTGACCGTCGAATGGGGCCAGTGCGACCCCGCCGGCATCGTGTTCAACCCGCGCTTCTTCGAAATGTTCGATGTCAGCACCTGGCAGTTGATCCAGACGCTGCTCGGCGTGCCGCAGCAGGATTTCTCCGCCGCCTTTCACGTCGTCGGCGCGCCGCTGGTCGATGCCCGCGCCAATTTCCTCAAGCCGGCGCGGTTCGGCGACACGATCGAGATCGCCTCGCGCATCGCCGATGTCCGCCGCACCAGTTTCGATATCGAGCACCGCATCTCGATCGGCGGCGAACTCGCCGTCGACGGCGGCGAGACGCGGGTCTGGGCGGTGCGCGATGCCGGCGACCCGGACCGCATCCGCGCCGTTGCGATTCCCGCCGACGTCGCCGAACGCTTCGCGGCGTAAGAAAAAAGCCGCCGGGCGGACCCGGCGGCTTCCTGGGCGATGGCTGCGCGTCGGGGACCGCGGCAGTCATCGCCCGCTTCTCGTCACCTCAGGTCTAGCGCGGACCGCGCTCGCCCTTCTGATGATGCTTCGGGCCGCGATGATCGCGGTGACCGTGCTTGCCGCCGCGCGGACCGGCGAACTCACGCGCATTAAGACGCGCGAGCGCGACGAAGCGGCGCTTCTGTCCGTCATCGAGGCTCTGGTAGAGCGGCGCGGCCGCGTTGGCGAGCTTCTTCAGCGCCGTGCCGTTCTCCGTCATCCTGTCCGCACGCATGGCCAGACGCTGCACCGGATCGGCCGGACGATCGGCGCTGGCGCGGGCGGCGAAACGCTCCGAACGCTGCTTGGCGACATCGCGCAGCGCGGACTCCATCGCCGGCCAGTTCTTCTCCTGCTCAGCCGTCAGCTTGAGGCCGGCGCGGATCGACGCGATGCGGGCATCGCCGAACGCGCTGATGTCTTCGGCGCTCGGCTTCCAGCGCTGCGAGGTCTCGGTGGCGCCGGGCCGCGGCGCGTCGGATTTCTGCTGCGCATAAACCAGCGAGGTGCCGGCGATAACCAGAGCGGTGGTGCCGGCGAGTACAGTCTTCAACATGGGGATGTCCTCCAATGACGTTTCGATGATGTCAGTAGAGGATCGCGACGTTGCCTTATCAAGTTACGGTTTGGACATAGATTACTGAGATGCAACGTTGATTTATATTTGTTCATCCAAGTCGTCGTTTTGTACGGGTGAACGAAGTACGCTGCAAAACCTGCGCATGCTTTTGAAAAATAAAAGTGCTCACAGCCTGACAACATCCGTGCGCGGCCCGTCGCAAACCGGTCGCGGCTGCCGGGAATAAGGTGGCGGCGAAGGTGGCGTGTTGACCTCAAGAACCGGTCAATCGCGATCATGACGGTCACAGCAGATGCCATGATCGCAGTGGCGGATCGCCGCAGCGCAGCACAATATTCAGGCAGCGCGGTACCCGCCCGCTGATCGCTCGCTGCAACGCCTTGCCCAGCGGCGTTGCGGTGCGGCGGCCGCGATGCGGAACTGCCAAATCGTGCGACATTCGGCGCCTCCGGGGTTCCCGGACCCATGCAAAAAAGCTTTCAACCGTTGACATAAACGCCGGGCCGGGGAACAAATACTTATGGCGCAACGGAAATGAGGCCCGCTGAACCGGACGAATTAAATCGCTCCGGGATCACAGGCTGACGATCAGAAACTGATGTCGCATCCGCGGGCAGACTTGATGCGCTTGGCTCGTCACAGCGATTGACTGGAGGAAACACTGATGAAGTTCAAATTACTCGCTACAACAACGTTCGTCGCCGCCACATTGGCCGTGGCCTTTACCGCTTCGGCCATTCAGTCGGCGGACGCGCAGGAGCGCAAGTCGATCCGCTGGTCGACATCCAGCATCGACTCATACGGCTATAAGGTCGCCGCCACGATGGTGAAGATTGCCGAGGAAGCGCTCGGCGGCGAATACACCATCACCGTGAACCCCTACCCGTCCACGACCGCCTCGATGAAGGCGGCGATGGATGGCACCGGCGAGATCGGCTACACCGCCGACGTCGGCATGAGCCAGCTCTACGCCGGCGAAGGCGGCTTCAAGGGCTATACCCCGGGCAAGGGCAAGCTGGTCCATTCCTGGTACGCCTATCCGATGGAATCCTTCATGGCTGTCGCGGCCGACAAGGCCTCGCAGTACAAGTGCCTGAAGGATCTCAGCGGCAAGCCGACCTTCTTCACCCCGGCCGGCTTCATGAACTGGCTGAACTTCCAGCGCATGTACAAGGCGCTGGGCTACGACTTCAAGCACGTCCAGATCGATCCGAAGACGCAGTCGGACGCCCTCAAGGGCGGCACCATCGCGGGTTCGGTGGCCTACACCACGGCCGGCGCCTCGCTGGTGCCGTACTGGAAGGAAACCGAAATCCGCATGGATCTGGCGATCGTCAATCCGTGCCCGGATGAAGTGGCGAAGCTGAAGGCGGCCGGCCTCATGGTTGCCGAAGTCGATCCGAAGGTGTTCGCCAAGGACGTCGGCGTGAAGACCATCCAGGGCGTTCCGATCCTGTTCGGCTACAACATGCGCGCCGACATGCCGGAAGACGTCGTCTACAAGCTGGTCAGCGCTTTCAACAAGAACAGCGCCGCGCTGGCCAAGATGGAGCCCGGCTTCGCACCGATGGCGAAGGACTTCGTCGGCATGCAGGTGGCGGGCATCAACGCCAACCCGGATATTCCGGTCCATCCCGGCCTTGCCAAGTTCCTGAAGGAACAGAAGGCCTGGAACGACAAGTGGAAGATCGCGACCAGCGGTAGCTGATCGTTGAGGCGGTAAAATGGGGCGGGGGCTTGCAGGCGCAGGCTCCCGCCCTCCTCTTATCCACGCGCCTGTCCGCAAGCCTCCAAAAGAGGGGCAAGGGCGACGGCGTGACGCCAGACCGGCGGCCGCATGGCCTGCCGGCTGCACTAAAAATCGACCTGGGGACGAGACGATGACGAGCGAACAGATCAAGAGCCAACTCAGCCTGACAAACGCGATCCTCGTTTTCTCGCTGATCCAATTTAGCTGGCTGGCCTGGTACTTTTACACCGGATCGGGCGGGCCGCAGGAACTGGTGGCGCGCGTCATGTCGGTCGCATTGATCCTGCAGCTTCTGTTCACCTACCGTCAGGACTATTTCTACAAGTGGCTGCCGCCGCGCGTGAATGACGCCATCGTCATCTTCTATATCGGCATCTGCTGCTACGCCTTCTGGCACTTTCATACCCAGTTCGAAGAAATCGCCATCTATCGCCAGGGCTCCTACACCCAGCAGGACTTCATCGTCGGCCTGCTGGTGTTCCTGCTGGTGATGGAGATGTCACGGCTGGCGCACCCTGCGCTGTTCTGGATCAACCTCGTGCTGGTCGTCTACACGATGTACGGCTACCTCAGCCCGTTCGACTTCTTCTGGCATCCGGGAACGTCGTTCTACCGCATCGTCACGTCGAGTACCGTCGAGTTCTCGACCGGCATCTATGGCATCTACGGCCAGCTGGCGCTGACGCTGATCGCCGCCTTCCTGCTGCTCGCCGCCGCCGCGCAGGGCTTCGGCGCGCAAAGCGCCATGATCAACGTGATGCGCCGGCTCGCCGGCCGTTCGCGCCAGATGGTGCCGCAAACCGCCGTGCTCGGCTCGCTCTCGGTCGGCATGATCAGCGGCAGCGGTTCGGCCAACGCGGTGGTCGTCGGCAGCATCACCATCCCGCTGATGAAACGCTACGGCGTGCCGCCGGCCTTTGCCGCCGCGGTGGAAACCGCGGCCTCGATGGGCGGCCTGCTGATGCCGCCGCTGATGGGCGTCGGCGCCTTCCTGATGTCCGAATTCATGGGCGTGCCCTACTGGGACGTCGTGGCGCGCGGTTTTGCGCTCGCCATCACCTATTACATCGCGCTGGCGCTGGCGGTGTACCTGCTCTGCGTCCGCCTGCTGCCGAACGACACCATCGTGGCGCCACCCGTGGCGCGGTACGACCAGGTCAAGACGTCGATCTTCTTCGGCGCCGTGCTGCTCCTCATATACCTCCTCGGCTATGTCGGCATGGGTGAACTGCTGGCGGCGATCTACACCGCCGGCGCCATGTTCGCCGTCCTGCTCGTCAACTTCCTCTACTTCAAATACGTGCTGAAGGACCCGGAGGTCGTAAAGCAATCGCTGTTCGCCAACGTCCGGCTGTGCCTCGAAACGCACGCCGACATGACGTCCTACCTGACGCTGCTGCTGGCCACGCTCGGCATCATGATCGGCCTGTTCACCGTGACCGGCTTCATCAACCGGATGGGCGCCACGCTGCTCGATCTGGGGGCGTGGAACATCATGGCGATGATCGCCATGGCCTACCTGTTCGGCTGGCTGGTGGGCGCCGGCCTGCCGCCGACCGCGACCTACATCATCGGTGCGGTCGTCATCGTCGGCCCGCTGCAACAGCTCGGCGTCAATCCGTGGGTGGCGCACTTCTTCGTGTTCCTGATCTCGGTCTGGGGCGAGTTGTCGCCGCCCACGTCGCTGACCGCCGCGGTGACGGCACGAATAGCCGACGCATCGTTCATGCGAACGATGTGGGAGGCGCTGAAGATCTGTCTGCCGATCACGCTGATGACCTTCGGCATCTTCACCCGCTCGGAAATGGTGGTGACCACCGGCTGGCCGCAGATCATGGCGACCGCGTTGGTGCTGATCAGCGTCTGCGGCGTATCGCTGGCGATGTTCGGACGGTTCATGCAACAGGCGGCGCTCGACATCCCCATACGGCTGCTGCTGGCGGCGGTGTCGCTGGTGGTGATGTTCCACCCCGACGCCGCGTGGGCCACCGCCGCGGCCGTGCTCGTGGTGCCGGCGACCATCGCCGGCATCTGGCGGCACAAGTCCATCGCCACGCCGGAGGCCATCGCCGAGTATCGCGGCGACGAACCGCCGAAGTCGTTGGGCGATCCGAACCTGCTGAACGAGGCCAAGCGCGACTTCGGCTAGGGCGCCGCCCTCACCCAACAAAAAAGCCGCGCCCACCGGGCGCGGCTTTTGCGTTTTCAGCGGAGGCCTATCAGCCTGCGTCGGTCGAGTGGATACGATTTTCCACGCCAGGCACGCGGTTGCGCTTGCTGGTCATCTTGTTCAGCGCGCCGAGATAGGCCTTGGCCGAGGCCACCAGCGTATCGGGATCGGCGCCCTTGGCCGTATAGGACCGTCCCTCGGACGACAGCCGCACCGATACCTCGGCCTGCGCGTCGGTGCCCTCGGTCACGGCATGGACCTGGTAAAGCTCCAGCTTGGCCTCGTGCGGCACCAGTTCGCGGATCGCCTTGAAGATGGCATCGACCGGACCGTTGCCGACCGCCTGCGTGGTGATGTGCCGGCCCTCGATGTCGAGCGTCAGCGTCGCCGATTGCGGGCCCATGGTGCCGGCGATGACGGTCAGCGACAGCACCTTGATGCGGTCATGGGCGGTGGCGATTTCCTCGTCGACCAGCGCCTCGATGTCCTCGTCGTAGATCTGCTTCTTCTTGTCGGCCAGCGCCTTGAAGCGCACGAAAGCGTCTTCCAGCTGGTTGGCGGCCAACTGGTAGCCGAGTTCCTCCAGCTTGTGGATGAAGGCGTGGCGGCCGGAATGCTTGCCCATCACCAGTGAGGTCTGCTTTACGCCGACGCTTTCCGGCGTCATGATCTCGTAGGTCTGCGCATTCTTCAGCATGCCGTCCTGGTGGATGCCGCTCTCATGCGCGAAGGCGTTCCGCCCGACGATGGCCTTGTTGTACTGCACCGGGAACGAGGTCGCCGCCGCCACCAGCTTCGAGGCGCGCGTCAGCATGCTGGCCTCGACGCCGACGGCGTAGGGCAGCACGTCGTTGCGGGTGCGGATCGCCATCACGATCTCTTCCAGCGCGGCGTTGCCGGCGCGCTCGCCGATGCCGTTGATGGTGCACTCGATCTGCCGCGCGCCCGCCTTGACGCCGGCCAGCGAATTGGCCACCGCCATGCCGAGATCGTTGTGGCAATGCGTCGAGAACACCGCTTTGTCCCAGTTGGGAACGCGCTCGCGCAGCATCGTGAACAGCGCGAAGTATTCCTCCGGCGTGGTGTAGCCGACGGTGTCGGGGATGTTGATGGTGGTGGCGCCGGCATTGATGGCGCCCTCGACGCAGCGGCACAGGAAGTCGTGCTCGGTGCGGGTGCCGTCCTCGGCCGACCATTCGACGTCGTCGGTATGGCTGCGGGCGCGGGTCACCTGCCCGATGATCATCTCGTAGACCTCGTGCGGCTCCTTCTGCAGCTTCCACTTCATGTGCACCGGCGAGGTGGACAGGAAGGTGTGGATGCGGCGGCGCTTGGCGGGCTTGATGGCCTCGGCGCAGCGGTCGATGTCCTTCGGCGAGGCGCGCGACAGGCCGCAGATCACCGCGTTCTTGGAGCGCTTGGCGATCTCGTTGACGGCGGCGAAGTCGCCTTCCGAGGCGATCGGGAAACCGGCCTCGATGATATCGACGCCCATGTCGTCGAGCAGCTCGGCCACCGCCAGCTTCTCTTCATGGGTCATGGTCGCGCCGGGCGACTGCTCGCCGTCCCGCAAGGTGGTATCGAAGACGACGACGCGGTCCTTGTCGGACGGGGTCTGGGTAGTCATGGAATGATCCTTCTCGTCGCGTGCGCCTTGTGGTGGCGCTCTATGGGTCCTGGTGCCTGTCCGTCGATCCCCCGAGTGCCCAGGCGCAAAGCGCCCAGCCGGCCCTCAGGGGCGGATAAGGAGAAGGAGCGTTCCCAGAATCAGGTTCGCCGCGGGCGCCGGTGCCACGGATGTGGCGGCCGCCCGTTCGATCGCGCAGGTGGTCTGCCGCGTCGACATTGGCAAGTGAACCCTCGTTTCGGTGCCAGGATAGCGGCTTCAGGTGAAATCCGCGTTAAATCCCGGCCGATCCCCGCTTCTAGCGGAAACCCGGCGATGAAATCAAGCACGGCAATAGGTCAGCATGGCTGACTGGTCGTGCGTTGCGCTGGTGCCATGTCCTCTATTTTTCGGCCAGCAGCGCCTCTTTGGCCTCTTGCAGGGCGGTCAGCGCCGCCCCCTCGACTGTCGGATAGGCCAGATCGAGCCGTTCCATCGCCCCCACCACGGCCCCTGCCACCGCGAGGCGCGTAAACCACTTGTTGTCCGCGGGAATGACGAACCACGGCGCGTCGTCGCGGCTGGTCTGGCGGATCGCCTCCTCGTAGGCGGCCATGTATTTCGGCCAGAGCTTGCGCTCGGACACGTCGCTCATCGAAAACTTCCAGTTCTTGGCCGGCTCGTCGATGCGCTCCAGGAAACGCTTGCGCTGCTCGTCACGCGACACGTTCAGGAAAAACTTCAGCACCAGCGTGCCGTTGCGCGCGAGATGACGCTCGAAGGCACGGATGTCATCGAAGCGCTGCTGCCAGATCTTCTTGCCGGTCAGAGCTTCAGGCAGCCTTTGCCGGGCGAGATATTCCTGGTGGATGCGCACCGTCAGCACTTCCTCGTAGTGCGAGCGGTTGAAGATGCCGATGCGGCCGCGTTCCGGCAGCGCCTTGGCGATGCGCCACAGGAAATCGTGGTCGAGTTCTTCCTCGCTCGGCGCCTTGAACGAATGCACCTGAACGCCCTGCGGATTGACTCCGCTCATGACGTGCTTGATGGCGCCGTCCTTGCCGGCCGCGTCCATTGCCTGAAACACCAGCAGCACCGACCATCTGTTGTGGGCGTAAAGCCTCTCCTGCAATTCCGCCAGCTTCTCGATGCTGTCCTTGAGCAGCTTTTTGGCGTCGTCCTTGCCGATGGAGAGGCCGCAGCATTCCGCCGGGCTGTGATCGGACAGCTTGAACTTGGCCGGCTTGTCGATGCGGAAGCGCCTGGCGAGCTTGTCGAGTTTCATGGACGTCCTTTCGGTCGAAGCCAGCTTAGGCGTCCGCAAACCGGTCCGCCAGAAACGCCTGCACAAACGGCGGCATGGCCGGCTCGAAATCCGCCGGGCCGCGCACGACCCGGATACCGGCCAGTTCGGGGTGCTGCTCGGTGCGCAGATGATCGCGCACACGCGCCTGCAAGGCATCGGCACTCTCATGCGAGCGCAGCACCTTGATCAACGCGATCAGGCTGCCGTCCACCACCGCGGTCCAGCCCGGCTCGGCGGAAAACGCCGCCTCGTCGAGACCGGTCTCCTCCTTCAGTTCGCGCCGCACGCTGACGTCGAGATCGACGCTGCCGTCGACAATATCGCTCGGGTCGGGCGTGCCGGCGGGGAAATAGATCTCGCCGGCATGCGCCGTATCCGCCGCCATCACGCCCAACAGGAAGGCACCGTCGGCGGACAAAACCGCGGCGCCGCCGAAACAGTCATAGACCCCGGCCTCCGGCCGGCCCCAGTGGCACCAGGCGGCGAAACTCGCATAGTCGGTTTCCAGATAATCGCCGCGCAGCACGCCATCGGCCATGTCCATGCGGTGCATCAGCAGCACGCGGCCGTTCCACACCGCCGGCCGCTCGCGCTGCAGTTCAGCGAAAAACGCCTCGATCTCGGCCCGGCGCTCCACGGCGAAAGCCCACGGCTGTGGCGTAAAGCGCAGCTCCAGCCGGTCGATCCGCTCCAGCCGGGGGGTCATGCGGCCATCTTTTCCGGTTCGAACATCCGGCTCGGGTTGACGATCTCTTCCTGCGCGGCAATCAACGCAATCTCGCGTGTCCCGGCCTCGACCGTCCGGGACAGAATGCCGAACACGCTTGAGGCGGCGCGCGCCAGCGCGACGTCGATGGTCTCGCGCAGATAATGCGCGAAGAACAAGGCGGCAATGGCGTCGCCGGCGCCGTTCACCGACAGCGGCAGCTTGGGCGTGCGCAGCCGGTAGCAGCCGCTGGCGTCGGACGCCAGGAGGTCGATGGCGTCGGCCGGCGTCCCATCGGTGTGCAGCGACGTGACGAGAATGGCGCGGGGGCCGATGTCGTGCACTGCACGGACCGCGTCGCGCGCCTGCGCCAGCGTCGCACTGGGGCGCCCGGCCAGATAATCCAGCTCGAACTGGTTTGGCGTGATGATGTCCGCGGCCGGCACCGCCTTTTGCTTCATGAATTCGGGGATACCGTCGCGCACGAAGACGCCGCGGCCGACATCGCCGATCACCGGATCGCAGCAATAGCGCGCCGCCGGGTTCGCGCGTCTGACCGCCGCCACAGCATCGAGGATGGCGTCGCCGATATCGGCGCCGCCCATATAACCGGACAGCACGCCGTCGCAGGTGGCAAGCACGCCGCGCTGCGCGATGCCGGCCATCACGTCGCCGATCAGCGCGGCGTCGAACACCTGACCCTGCCAGGCGCCATATCCGGTGTGGTTGGAGAACTGCACGGTGTGCACCGGCCAGACCTCGATGCCGAGGCGCTGCAGCGGAAACACCGCGGCGGCATTGCCGACATGGCCATAGGCGACGTGCGACTGGATTGAGAGAAGATTCATTGCCGTCAATCTAGCGGCAGGCCCGGCCTTTGTCGTGGCCCATCGGCGGGCGGCCGGTCCAAAACGCGAATGGCCGGGGCGAGCCCCGGCCATCACGACGCATGGTGAATGACGCTGCGGCGGCCTATTTGCCGCCCAGCTGCTTGTTCGCCTCGATGACATACTTGTTGGTGTAGGTCTTCGACAGGTCGATCTTGGCATTGGCGATGGCCGGCACCGACTGCGCGAACACCGCCAGCACGGCTTCGGCGCCCTTCGGGTCCATCATGCCGGTCTCCGAGAACATCGGCAGCGTGTTCTTGAGTGCAGCGATGTAGAGCGCCTTGTCCTTGCCGACCAGTTCCGCCGGCATCTTGTCGGCGATCTGTTCCGGCGTGTGCGTGTGGATCCACTTCAGCGTGGCGATGATGGCGTTGGTCATGCCCTGCACCGCCTTCTCGTTCTTGGCGATCCAGTCGGCGCGGGTGTAGAGCGCACCGCCCGGATACTCGCCGCCGAACACCGCCAGTGTGTCCTTCTGGCTGCGGGTGTCGCTGAGTATCTTGAGCCCCTGGTGCTTGCCCTGCAGCAGCGTGATCGCCGGATCGAGCATGATCGCGGCCTCGATTTCGCCCTGCTCCATCGAGGCAATCGCGGTGGCGCCGAGACCGACGCCGATGACGGCGACCGAATTCGGATCGACGCCGTTCTTGGCCAGAATGTATTTGAGGAAGAAGTCGGTGGAAGAGCCCGGCGCGCTGACGCCGACCTTCTTGTTGGCGAGGTCCTTGATCGCGTTGATCGACGCCGTGTGCTTGGGCGACACCACCAGCGCAAAGCCCGGATAGCGGTCATAGACCACGAAGGATTGCAGCATCTGGTTCTTGGCGGCCAGATTGACCGTGTGATCGAAATAGCCGGACACCACGTCGGCGCTGCCGCCCATCACCGCCCGGAGCGCCTCGGAGCCGCCCTTGAACTGAACCAGTTCGACATCGACGCCGGCCTTTTTGTATTCGCCGAGTTCATGGGCCAGCATGGTGGGCAGATAACAGAGACACGACGCGCCGCCGATGGCGAGCGTGACCTTGGTCTGCGCCTGCGCCAATCCCGACGACAGCATCAGTGCGGCGAACGCGGCTACCCAGTGCCGCAAAAGCTTCTGGTACATCAAGGCCTCCCTGGCTGGTTATTTTGCGCAATTATAGTGAGCGGCCGCCGCCCTGCCTAGGCGGTCCGGCGAGCGCCCCCCCCGCGCCGTTACGGCCGTGTTTCCACCACCGGGCGCCACACCAGCAGCCGTTTCTCGATCACCGTGACGATGGTGTCGATGACGATGACGAAGGCGGCCAGCACGAACATGCCGGCGAATACGCCGGCGACGTCGAAGATGCCTTCGGCCTGCTGGATCAGGTAACCGAGCCCGGCCGCGGCGCCGAGATATTCGCCGACCACCGCGCCGACCACGGCGAAACCGACCGAGGTGTGCAGCGACGAGAACATCCACGACAGCGCCGACGGCCAGTACACGTGCCGCATCAGCTGGCGCTCGTTCATGCCGAGCATGCGCGCATTGGCCAGCACCGTGGGGCTGACTTCCTTGACGCCCTGGTAGACGTTGAAGAACACGATGAAGAATACCAGCGTGACGCCGAGCGCCACCTTCGACCAGATGCCCAGCCCCAGCCACAGCGTGAAGATCGGCGCCAGCACCACGCGCGGCAGCGCATTGGCCATCTTGACGTAAGGATCGAACACCGCCGCGGTGCGCGGCTGGCGGGCGAACCAGAAGCCGACCAGCACGCCACCGATCGAGCCGATGAAGAAGGCCAGCACGGCCTCGATCAACGTTACCCACAGATGCTTCCAGATCACGCCGGTGGCGAACCAGATGTAAATCTGGTGGGCGACGTCGAGCGGATTGGAAAAGAAGAACGGCGGCAGCAGCACGCGGCCGAACACCGGCACCGTGGTCAGCAATTGCCACAGCATCAGGCTGACGACCGCGACCATGACCTGCAAGGCGAGAAGCGTGACCCGCGACATCGGTTAGACCCCTTCCGCCTGCGCGTAGCCCTTGATCACCTCGGCCTTGAGCATCTGCCAGATGTCGCGGTGCAGCGTCTGGAACTCCGGCTCGGCCTTGATCTCGGAAATGTCGCGCGGCCTCGACAGCGGCACCTTCCAGTCGCCGATGATGCGCGCCGCCGGCCCCGCCGACATGATGACGACGCGGTCGGACAGCGCGATCGCTTCCTCGAGATCGTGGGTGACGAACAGCACCGCCTTGCGGTCGGCGCTCCACAGGTCGAGCAGCAGGTTGCCCATGATCTGGCGCGTCTGCGCATCGAGCGGGCCGAACGGCTCGTCCATCAGCAGAATCTTCGGATCGCGGATCAGCACCTGGGCGAGGCCGACGCGCTTGCGCTGGCCGCCCGAGAGCATATGCGGGTAGCGGTCGCCGAAAGCGCCGAGGCCGACGCGCGTCAGCCACGCGAAGGCGCGTTCGCGCGCTTCCGGCTGCGGCGTGCCGGCCGTCTCGAGGCCGATGGCGACATTCTCCAGCGCCGTCTTCCAGGGAAACAGCGCATCGGCCTGAAACAGATAGCCGGCCTGCCGGTTGATGCCGGGCAGCGCCGCGCCGTAGATATCGACCTGGCCCGCGGCGGGCGCCAGCAGACCGGCGGCGATGTTCAAAAGCGTCGACTTGCCGCAACCGGTCGGACCGACGATGGCGACGAACTCGCCGTCGGCGACCGCGAGGTCGGCGCGCTTGACCGCGGTGTAGACACCGCCATCGGCCAGACGGAACGCGACATCGACCCCGTTGAGCGCAATGGCGGACGGCGCATCGGTCTGCGCCTGCGCGGTCTCCAGCATTCTCCCCCGCCTCCCCGGTTGGCCCGGGCAAACTAGCGGCTTGCCTCGCCAATGCAAACCCGGTCATCATCGCCGCGATGAATTTCGACGCTCGCCTCGCCGACGCGCTTGCGCGTCTGCCGGATTATCTCGGCAGCCATGTTCTGGTGAGCCTCACCGCGCTGGCCCTGGGGCTCGGCATCAGCCTGCCGCTGGCAATCTGGGCGCGGCAGCGTCCGGCGCTGCGCGGTTCCCTGCTGGCGATCGCCAGCATCGTGCAGACCATTCCCGGCCTGGCGCTCTTGGCGCTGTTCTATCCGCTGCTGCTGGCGCTCTCGGTGCTGTCGGAGAATGCCTTCGGCACCGGCTTTTCGGCGCTCGGCTTTCTACCGTCCGTTCTGGCGCTGACGCTCTATTCGATGCTGCCGGTGCTGCGCAACACGGTGACCGGGCTCGACTCCGTCGACGTGCGCCTGCTCGAGGCCGGCCGGCTGTTCGGCGCCGGGCCATTGCGGCTGTTGCGCGATGTCGAACTGCCGCTGGCGCTGCCGGTGATCATGGCCGGCATCCGCACCGCCGCGGTGTGGGTCATCGGCACCGCGACGCTGGCGACGCCGATCGGGCAGACCAGCCTCGGCAATTACATCTTCACCGGATTGCAGACGCAGAACTGGGTTTTCGTCGCCTTCGGCTGCGTCGCCGCGGCTGTGCTGGCGCTGACGGTCGACCAGATGCTGGCGCTGATCCAGCACGGCATCGGCCGCCGCCGCAGGCTTCATGTCGCGCTGGGCACGCTCGGCATCGTCGCCGTGGTGCTCGGCGCGCTGGTGCCCGGCCTGTCGCGGACGCAAGCCACGTATGTCATCGGCGCCAAGACCTTCACCGAGCAGTATCTGCTGGCGGCCTTGATCCGCCAGCAACTCGCCGCCGACGATCTGACCTCGTCGCAGCGGCAGGGTCTGGGCTCGAGCGTGCTGTTCGATGCGCTGGCGAGCAACGAGGTCGACATCGCGGTCGATTACTCCGGCACGCTGTGGGCCAACCGCATGGGGCGCAGCGATGTGCCGCCGCGCGACGTCGTGCTGCGCGAGCTGTCGCAATGGCTGCAGATGACTCGCGGCGTCCGCCTGCTCGGCTCGCTCGGCTTCGAGAATGCCTATGCGCTGGCGATGCCGCGCGCCAAGGCCGAGGCGCTCGGCATCCGCAGCATTGCCGATCTGGCCGCGCACGCGCCGCAACTCTCCATCGCCGGCGACTACGAATTCTTCGCGCGGCCGGAATGGAAGGCAATCGAGAGCGCCTACGGACTGCGCTTCCGCACACAACGGCAGATGCAGCCGGAATTCATGTACCAGGCGGCGGCGAACGGCGAGGTCGATGTGCTGTCGGCCTTCAGCAGCGACGGCCAGGTCGCCACCGACGACCTGCTGGTGCTGGAAGACACGAAGCGCGTGATCCCGCCTTACGACGCCATCGTGCTGCTGGCGCCGCGCCGCGCTGAGGACGCGCGGCTGGTCGCGGCGTTGCAGCCGCTGATCGGCCGCATCGACGTCACCGCCATGCGCGCCGCCAATGCGCGGGCGTCCGGCGGCGGCGTCACGGTGGATGAGGTGGCGCGGGCGTTGTGGGAGACGGTGAGTTCAAAGAAAGCGGAATGACGCGCCGCTTCCACCGCTCGTCCCCGCGCAAGCGGGGACCCAGAGCCACTCTCTCGGTCTCAGAGCCAGAACCCTGGATTCCCACTTACGCGGGAATGAGCGGAGAGCAGGCGCGCCGCAGAGGGCCTACCCCTCGATCTTCGAAAAATCCGCCACCGCGCGCGTCGCCTCGCGGATTTCGTTGAGCAGCGTGAGCCGGTTCTCGCGCAACGCCTTGTCGTCGGCATTGACGGTCACCTTGTCGAAGAAGGCATCGACCGTCGGCCGCAGTTTGGCCATCGCGCTCATGGCGGCAGCGAAGTCTTCCTTCGCGACGGCGGCGGACGCGTCCGCCTTCGCGGTCTCGATGGCCGCCGCCAGCGCCTTCTCCTCCGGCTCCTTCAGCAGAGCCGCATCCGGCGCGCCGGCGAAGCTCTTGCCGTCCTTCTTCTCCTCGATGCGGAGAATGTTCGACGCGCGCTTGACGCCGGCCAGCAGGTTCTTGCCGTCATCGGTGTCGAGGAATTTGCCCAGCGCCTCGACGCGGCGGACGATCATCAGGAGATCGTCTTGCCCTTCGAGTGCAAACACAGCATCGACGAGATCATGACGAGCGCCCTGCTCGCGGAGCTGGACCTTGAGGCGGTCGGCGAAGAAATCTAAGAGGCCCTTTGAGAGCTCGGGATATCTCGTCTTCTCGCGTGCCTTCACTTCAGCACTCTTAAGATAGATTTGTGCAGCATCATTTGCTGCTGTGAGTAGCCCGGGCAAATTCAGTTTCTCGATATCCTTAGCGGCTTTGACATAGTTAGCAATAAACTCTCGAAATGCCGCACTGAATTGCAGCCTTCCAAAAGTACTCTCCCACATTTCTGTAAGGCGAATACGGATTCCCGCATCTAGCAGTATGCGAATAGCACCCAGCGCCGCCCGCCGCAGCGCATAGGGGTCCTTGCTCCCGGTCGGCTTTTCGTCGATGACCCAGAAGCCGACCAGCGTGTCGATCTTGTCGGCCAGCGCCACCGCGATGGAGACCGGATCGGCCGGCACGCTGTCCTTGGGCCCGACCGGCTTGTAGTGATCCTCGCTCGCCTGCGCGACGGCTTCGTCCTCGCCCTGCGCCAGCGCGTAGTACTTCCCCATCAACCCTTGCAGCTCGGGAAATTCGCCGACCACCTCGGTCAGCAGATCGGCCTTGCACAGCTGCGCCGCGCGCTCGGCCTTGGCCGGATCGGCGCCGACCAGCGGCGCCAGTTCTTTCGCCAGCGCGGTGATGCGCTCAATCCGCTCGGCCTGCGTGCCCAGCTTTTCGTGAAACACGATCTGCGAAAACTTCGGCAGCCGGTCTTCGAGCTTGGTCTTCAGGTCAGTGTCGTAGAAGAACTTGGCATCGCTCAAGCGCGCGCGGATAACGCGCTCGTTGCCGGCGACGATGGCCTTGCCGCCGTCGCTGGCCTCGATATTGGCGACGAGGATGAACTTGTTGGTGAGCTTCGCGGTGGTGGGATCGCGCAGCACGAAACATTTCTGGTTGGCGCGGATGGTGGCGCGGATCACCTCGCCGGGAATATCGAGAAACGCTCTGTCGAATTCGCCCATCAGCGTCACCGGCCATTCGACCAGCCCGGCGACCTCCGCCAGCAGCACCTCGTCCTCGACCAGCTCATAGCCTTGCGCGAAAGCCAGGTCCTTGGCGTCGGCGCGGATCATGTCCATGCGGCGCGCCGGGTCGAGCACCACCTTGGCGCGCTCCAGCGCCGCGACGTAATCGTCGAAGCGCTTCACCGTAATCTCGCCCGGCGCCATGAAGCGATGGCCGCGCGTGACGTTGCCGCCTGCGATGCCGTCGATGTCGAACGTCACGATCTCCGGCTCTTCGGTCTCAGGCCCGAAGGTGGCGACGATGGAATGCAGCGGCCGCACCCAGGCGAGCCGGCCGGTGCCCCAGCGCATCGACTTCGGCCACGGGAAGCCGCGCACCACCTCGGGGATCATGTCGGCGATGACGTCGATGGCGGCGCGGCCGGCCTTCTCGGTGACGGCGACGTAGAAGTCGCCCTTCTTGTCGGCCTGCACCGTGGCCTGATCGATGGACGCGAGGCCGGCGGCGCGCAGGAAGCCGGCGATGGCCTGCTCCGGGGCGCCGACCTTCGGGCCCTTGCGCTCTTCCTTGAGGTCGGGCTGGCGCGCCGGCACGCCGTGCACCGTCAGCGCGAGACGCCGCGGCGTGGCGAAGGCCTTGGCGCCCTCATAGACCAGGCCGGCCGCCACCAGCCGGTCGGTGATCATCTTCTTGAGGTCGTCGGCGGCGCGCGCCTGCATGCGCGCGGGGATTTCCTCGGAGAACAGTTCGAGCAGAAGATCGGGCATGGCGGCGAGGCAAACTCGGTTCACCCTCCCCTGGAGGGGGAGGGTCGGCGCGCCTGGCGCGCCGGGGTGGGGTGAAGCCGCTTGCGGCGCAAGTGCTTCAGAGGCACAGGGTCTCTGTCGCGTGACCCGTAGAGGGCTGCGTGGATCGTGTCCAGCACCCCGGTCAGGTTTTCTCGAAGGTCGTTATTCCAGAAGCGGAGCACTTCGTAGCCCTCCGATTCCAGCCAGCGTGTCCGTTCGTCGTCCTTCGCTTTCGCGGCTGTTCCGGCATGCTGAGAGCCACCGATCTCGATCAGCAGGCGCAATGCCATGCAGCCGAAGTCGGCGACGTAAGGGCCGACTGGAACCTGCCGACGAAAGTGACTTCCCTTGGTCTCCATGCGCTTGAGGTGTCGCCACAGCTTTTCCTCAGCGCCGGTGGTCGTGGCGCGAAGGCGCTGGGCATTTGCACGTCGAAAGCCGTCGATGCCACTTTGCTTCGGCATGGTTCGATCACCCCACCCCGCTCGCTATCGCTCGCGACCCTCCCCCTCCAGGGGAGGGTTAAGAAGAAGAGCACCCCCGACCCCTCCCCACCGCAAGCGCGGGGGGAGGGGTGAAGAAAGATTACCCTCCAGGGAGAGCTACCCCGCCCCGCCCGCTTCGGTCTTCAGCCAGGCCGCGCCGCAGGCCTTGGCCAGTTCGCGCACGCGCAGAATGTAGCCCTGCCGCTCGGTGACCGAGATGACGCCGCGCGCGTCGAGCAGGTTGAAAACGTGGGACGCCTTGATGCACTGGTCGTAGGCCGGCAGCGCCATGTCGTGCGCCGCCGCGCCGGCGCTGTAGCCGGCGGCGAGATATTTCTGGCAGGCCGCTTCCGCCATCTTGAACTGCTCGAACAGCATCGCGGTGTCGGCGACTTCGAAATTGTGCTTCGAGTATTCGCGCTCGGCCTGCAAAAACACGTCGCCGTAGGTCACCTTCTTGTCGTCGGTGCGGCCGTTGAAGTTCAGGTCGTAGACGCGGTCGACGCCCTGCACATACATCGCGAGGCGCTCGAGACCGTAGGTCAGTTCGCCCGCCACCGGATCGCATTCGACGCCGGCGACCTGCTGGAAGTAGGTGAACTGCGACACCTCCATGCCGTCGCACCAGCATTCCCAGCCGAGCCCCCAGGCGCCCAGCGTCGGGCTTTCCCAGTCGTCCTCGACAAAACGGATGTCGTGCAATTTCGGATCGACGCCGATGGCGCGCAGCGAGCCGAGATAGAGCTCCTGCAAATCCGGCGGGGACGGCTTCAGGAGAACCTGAAACTGGTAGTAATGCTGCAGCCGGTTCGGGTTCTCGCCATAGCGGCCGTCCTTGGGCCGGCGCGACGGCTGCACATAGGCGGCGTTCCACGGCTTCGGCCCCAGCGCCCGCAGCGTCGTCGCCGGGTGGAAGGTGCCCGCCCCCACCTCCATGTCATAGGGCTGCAAAATAACGCAGCCCCACGACGCCCAGTACTGCTGGAGCGCGAGAATGAGGCCCTGGAACGAGCGCGCCGGGTCCAGATTGGCCGGACGCGTATCGTTGCTGGCGAGAAGGTCAGCCATTTGATTGGACACAGGTTTTTGGAGCACGGGAACGGCCGGAACCTATCGGCGGCCCCGGAGGGGGTCAAGCCGCGCCTGAAAAAGCCGAGTTCCGAAAATTTTAGGAACTCGTTTTACGGGGCTTTGAACCGGAACGACTAGGCTGGCGACGAATTAATGCAACGTCATTTTGGTGAAGAGGACATTTACCAATGCTGGCATTTCAACTCGGCGGCCTGTTGCTCGTCATGCTGTTCATCGGCAGCCTCGTCACCGGAGACCCGCGCCGCCTCAATCAGTAGACACTACGGCCGGTATTCGCCGGTCACCGGATCGCGGCGCAATGTCGGTCGGCGTTCCTGCACCCGGACCTTGGCGCGCACGCGGCGGGCATCCAGCTCGTCGTTGACGCGGCGCACTTCCCGCACCACCCAATGCACGACCATGGCGCCGCCGACGGCGACCAGCGTCCATTTCACCAGCGGCGACAGCAATAACGGCATGGCGACTCCTTGCGGTGTGGCGGCGATGACAGCCTGAGATTCAATCTGGGCGATTTCGCGGCTGCGTCACAGCCCGTAGCGCGACCATAACGCCCGCGTTTCCAGCGCCGAAATCGTATCATCGGCAAGACCGCCACCGGCAAGACCCGGGCTGCCATTGAGCAGGCCCGCGAGGTTCACCCCCGGCCGGGCACGTCCGAACATGCTGCGCTCGACGGCAACCAGCGGCGTGCGCACCTTGTCGCCGTAGCGTTCGCGCAAGGTCGCGCGCAGATCGCCGATGCGATCGGCCAGGCCGAGGTCGATGGCGCGCTGCGCGGTCCAGAATTCGCCCGAGAACAACGTCTTGTCGGTGCCGGTCAGCCGGGCGCCGCGGCGCGCCTTCACCAGCGCGATGAAATCCTGATGGATCTCCTTCTGGATCGCGGTGATCCGCTTCACGTCTTCCGGCTTCTCCGGAAGAAACGGATCGAGCATCACCTTGCGGTCGCCGGCGGTGTAGACGCGGCGCTCGACGCCGAGCTTCTGCATCAGTTCGGTGAAGCCGAACGAGGCGCCGACCACGCCGATCGAGCCGACGATGGAAAAACGGTCGCAGACGATCTCGTCGGCGGCGCAGGCCAGCATGTAGCCGCCGGAGGCGCCGACATCCTCGATGAAGGCAATCACCGGAATCTGCTTTTCCTCCGCCAGTTGCCGGATGCGCAGATACAGCAGATGCGACTGCGACGGCGAGCCGCCGGGCGAATTGATGATCAGCGCCACGGCGCGGGCGTTGCGGGTCTCGAAGGCGCGCTCCAGCGCGCGGGCGACCGTCGACAGCATCAGTCCCGGCCGCAGCGGCGCGGCCACGCCGATCGCACCTGACAGCCGCACCACCGGCACCACCGGAATGTCGGGGCGGAAGCGCGGCGGCAGCATCATGCGCAGGGCATCGAGCGGGCGTTTGAAAATGTCGGGCATGGGAGACGTCGGGGAGGTGGCCATGCGGCAGTTAAGGCAGCCTGGGCCATCCAAGTCAAAACACAGGCCGGTGTGACGGCGGACCGATTGACGCGGTGGGCCTGCATCGCCCCGTCAATCTGCCAAACGGCAGGTGCGATGCAGCATTTTTTTGGCTTGTGGCCCAAAAAATGCCCGTTATTGCCTATTCTTTAACTACAAGAAATTTATTGCTCTGCGGTAGAATCTCCCTGCTGGACTACTCTATAGGCGTGTCGATGGATACCAAGCTGACCCTCCTGTTCGTGCTGATCGGCGTCCTGATCGGTCTGTCGCATCTCACCGAAGCCCGGCTGGAAAGCTGGCGCCTCCGCGTCGCCGGCCTGCGCCGGCGCGCCCTGATGACCCGCCGCCGCGCCTAGTCAAACGCCAGCGATTCGCCGCCGCGCAGCACCGCTTCCGCCGCTGCCGACGGTTTGCCGTCATCGCCATTGAGAATTAACGCGCGGCATTCGCGCCAGCCGTCGCCGCCGCCCTTCACCGCCCGCACCAGCACGCGGATTGGGCCGGCCCCGGGGCGCGGCAGCACCGGCCGAAGGGCGACATCGCCGAACCCGTTGGCCAAAGCCTCGCGCACGCCATCGATTCCGTCCGCCCGCCAGACCAGCGTCAGCACACCGTGCGGCTTCAACAGCCCGGCGGCGCTCGCCACCCAGCGCGCCAGCAGGCCCGGCGCGGCAACATGGGCCAGGCGCCGCCGCGGATCGGGCGACACGTTCAGGCTGCGGGCGTCGTTGAAGGGCGGGTTCATCAGCACATGATCGGTGCTGCCGGCGTCCAGCCCGGCGGCGGCCAGCGCCCGACCGTCTTCCGCATCGGCGGTGACCGCCCTCACCCGGCCGTCGAGTCCGTTCAGCGCGGCATTGCCGGCCGCCAGCCCGCTCAACGCCGGATCGATCTCGACCAGCGTGACGGTGAGCCCGGCCACGCGCACGGCCAGCGCCAGACCGGCGCTGCCGATGCCGGCGCCCAGATCGACCGCGCGATCGCCGGGCTGTGGGTCGCTCGCCGCCGCCAGCAGCATGGCATCGTGACCGACGCGGTGCCCGCGCAACGGCTGGCGCAGCCGCAGGCGTCCGCCGAGCACGGCGTCTTCGCTGGTGCCGCCGATGTCGATGTCAGCCGGCATCGGGGCGGAGTTCGTGGCCGAGCTGCGCGTCTTCCAGCACGCGGCGCGCTTCCGGCACATCGTCGTCGGCCACCAGCACGCGGCGCGGCAGCACGCCGATCGAACCCTCCAGCACGCTCATGTTCTGGTCGAACACCATCGAGCGGATGCCGGCGCCGTCGAGCAGCGCCACCACGGCCGAGACCAGGACCATGTCGTTGGTGCGGACGATCTCCCTCATCGCGAACGCCGCTCATCGCCGGGCGCGCGATGCGCGAGATAGGCGAGCAGCTTCATTTCGCGGCGGCCGCGCGTCACGGTGTCGAGCACCAGCCCGACCGCGAGCGCCAGAAACGACATGCCGACCAGTCCCATCGACAGCACCGCGGTCGGCAGCCGCGGCACGGTGTGCGTCTCAAGGAAAGTGATGAGAACAGGAACGCCGAGCCCAAGCGCCGCCAGCGCCAGCACCGCGGAGATGATGCCGAAAAAGGGCAGCGGCCGCTCGGTGCGGTAGAGCTGGAAGATGGTCCACAGAATGCGCAGGCCGTCGCCCCAGGTGTTGAGCTTGGAGGCTGACCCTTCCGGCCGCGCGTAATAGGGCGTGTCGATTTCGGCCGAGGCCAGCCCCAGTTCGAGCGCGTGAATGGTCAGTTCGGTCTCGATCTCGAAGCCGCCGGACAGCACCGGGAACGACTTGACGAAGCGGCGCGAGAACACCCGGTAGCCGGACAGCATGTCCTTGAACGAGGCGCCGAACACCGAAGCGACGAAGGAGGTCAGCAGCCAGTTGCCGGTGCGGTGACCGGCGCGATAGGCGGCCTGCTCCTGGTCGATGCGGTTGCCGACGACCATGTCGAGCCGCTCGGCGAGCAGCCGGTCGATCATGCTCCGGACGCTAGGGGCGTCGTAGGTGGCATCGCCGTCGACCAGCACGTAGATGTCGGCCTCGACGTCGGTGAACATGCGCCGCACCACAAAGCCCTTGCCTTGCTGGCGCTCCCGGAACACCTCGGCGCCGGCGGCGCGGGCGGCGGCGGCCGTATTGTCGGTCGAGTTGTTGTCGAAAACGAAAATGGTGGCGTTCGGCAGCGCCGCCTGAAAGTCGTGCACGACCTTGGCGACCGCCACTTCCTCATTGTAGCACGGCACCAGCACGGCGATCCGGTACCGTTCCAGACCGCGCCGCGCCGCCCCTGCACCCGCCGCCGCACCCGCCGCCGTTGTCGAATCCGTGATCGTCAAACCCAAGCCCCCTGCCGAGCCATGCGTCAAAGTGACGTCATTGTCCTTTCTAACGCACTTGCCCGCTTAACATAGCGTTTCTATGCTCCCGCGTCCTTGCGTACCGGAGAAGCATCTTGGCCGTCATCGTTCCGTTCGAAAGTCACCAGTCCGCGTCCATCGACCGCCTGACCGCGTTACTGGCGCCCGACATGGAGCGCGTCAACGCCACCATTCTGGCGCGCACCGGCTCCGACGTGACCATGATCCCGGAAGTCGCCAACCACCTGATTTCGTCCGGCGGCAAGCGGCTGCGGCCGATGCTGACGCTGGCGATGGCCAAGCTCGCCGGCTACAGCGGCGACGGCCACATCAAGCTTGCGGCGGCGGTCGAGTTCATGCACACCGCGACGCTGCTGCACGACGACGTGGTCGACGAGAGCGACATGCGCCGCGGCAAGGCGGCCGCCCGCATGGTCTGGGGCAACGAGGCGAGCGTCTTGGTCGGCGACTTTCTGCTCGGCCAGGCCTTCAAGATGATGGTCGAAGTCGGCAACCTGCATTGCCTCGATATCCTGTCGACCGCGGCTTCGGTGATCGCCGAGGGCGAAGTCATGCAGCTCGGCGCCGCCAAGAACACCGCCACCAACGAAGACGAATACATGGCGGTGATCCGCGCCAAGACCGCGGAGCTGTTCGGCGCTGCCTGCGAGGTCGGCCCGGCACTGGCGATGAAGGATCGCACCGAACTTGCCGCCTGCCGCTCGTTCGGCATGAACCTCGGCATCGCCTTCCAGCTGGTCGACGACGCGCTCGACTATGGCGGCAAGTCGGCCAAGCTCGGCAAGAACGTCGGCGACGATTTCCGCGAAGGCAAGATCACGCTGCCGGTGGTGCTGTCATTCCGCCGCGGCTCGGACAGCGAGCGCGCTTTCTGGAATCGCACGCTGGCCGAGGGCGACGTGCGCGACGGCGATCTCGATACCGCGCTGGGGCTGATGCAGAAGCATCACGCGCTCGACGACACCATCGGCCGCGCCCGCCATTACGGCGCCATCGCCACCGATGCGCTGGCGCTGGTGCAGAAGTCGGAAATCAAGACGGCCCTGGAAGAGACCGTCGCCTTCTGCATCGCCCGCGCCCACTAAGGCGGCTTTAGAAGTCGTTGCGGTATCCGGTCGCCGGGTCGCGCAGCAACTGGCTGCGGATATAGGGATCGGGGTCCTGGCCGACAAAGTGGCCGTTGGTGAACACCGCCGGCGCGCAGCCGTTCGGCCGCGGCGCGCTGGTCGAGGTCAGGAAATCCCAGGAGAACGTCTTCGGCACTTCGGCGCAGGCCACGTTGGCCTTGGCCTTCGGCTTGACGCGGGCTGCCGCGGCGGGATCGGCGGCGGTGAACGCCAGCGCGGCGATGGCGGCAACGGCAACGGCGATCGGATGGCGCTTCATTCCATTCTCCTGTTCACGGCCCCTGCCTACCGTCAATTCGCCAGTGCGGCAACGGTTTCGCGTCAAACGCCCTGTTCAGGGGTTTAACGCAACCGAGCCGAAACTGGCCGCGCGCACCCACCAGTCCTTGTGCTCAGTCTGAAGCCGGCGTGCCGCGCTGGCCGCCTCGGCGGATGACGCGAAAATCGCAAAGCAGGTCGGCCCGGAGCCGGACATCCGCACCAGCCGCGTCCCCGGCAGTGCCCGCAGCGCCATCATCACGTCGCCGACGGCCGGCTCGCAGACGATGGCCGGCGGCTCGAGATCGTTGTCGTGCAGCTTGAGAAAATCGATCAGCGCCTCGACCATCGGCGGAACGGTGTCGATGCGCCGCTTGCCGGACATGCCGTTGAATTTGGCGAAGACATCGCGCGTCGCCAGCGGCTTGCCCGGATTGGCCAGCACCGCCGGCAGATGCGGCAGGTCGATCGGCTCGGACAGCAGGTCGCCAACGCCGCGCATCAGCCGCACCCGGCAGTCGAGACAGACCGGCACGTCGGCGCCGACGCGCAAACCGGCCGAGGCCAGCCGCGGATCGTCCACCGCCATATGGTTCGCCCGCGCCAAAAGCCGCAAGGCCGCCGCCGCATCGGCCGAGCCGCCGCCGACGCCGCCGGCCACCGGGATATTCTTTTCCAGCGTGAAGTGGCCGGCCTTCAGCCCGCCTTTGCGCTCGCGCAACGCGGCCACTGCCTTGATCACCAGATTGTCCTGGATGGGACCCGCCGCGCCAGCAAACGGCCCGGTCACGTCGAGGCCGAGTTTGTGGCCCGGCTCAAGCGTCAGCCGGTCTGACACGTCGGCGAAGGCCACCAGGCTTTCCAGCTCGTGATAGCCGTCGGCGCGGCGGCCGAGCACGCGCAGCGTCAGGTTGATCTTGGCGGGAGCAATGTCGACCAGCGCCGCGCTCAAGCGGAGGCCCTCGATTGATGCGGCCGTGCCTAGCCGCCGTTGCCGCTCTTCTTGTCGGCCTTGGCCTGCGACGAGGTTTCGTCGGGCAGCCCGTTTTTCAGCTTCTCTTCGATCTTCGGCAGTTCTTCCGGCTCGGGCTTGAGATCGCGCGCATGCGACCACTGGAATTTCGCTTCCAGCACCCGGCCGACCCGCCAGTAGGCATCGCCAAGATGATCGTTGATGGTCGGATCTTCCGGCTTGAGTTCGATGGCGCGCTCGAGGTGCTTGGTGGCTTCCTCGTAATTGCCGAGCCGGTAATAGGCCCAGCCGAGAGAATCAACGATGTA
The DNA here is from genome assembly GCA_022843325.1 of Pseudolabrys sp. Lineage (GTDB taxonomy): Bacteria > Pseudomonadota > Alphaproteobacteria > Rhizobiales > Xanthobacteraceae > Pseudolabrys. The sequence continues at coordinate 25,441 of JALHNV010000027.1, forward strand.
GCCGTCGTCCGGACGCTGCTGCACCGCGCGGCGGATCATCGCCATGCCTTCGTCGAGATTGACGCCCTGATCGACCCAGGAATAGCCGAGATAATTGAGCACATGCGGCTGGTCGGGAAACAGCTCAAGCGCCTTCTTGAGATCGGCTTCCGCCTTGGCCCACTGCTTCGAGCGCTCAAAGCAGATGCCGCGGAAATAGAACGTGGTCCAGTTCGACTTGTCCGGCGTGCCGATGGTGGCGATGGCCTTGCCATAGGTGTCGGCGCAGGCGGTGAACTTCTTGTGGCCGCGCTGCACGTTGCCGAGCGCCGTGATGGCTTCGAGGTCGGTCGGGTTTTCCTTGATCAGCGCTTCAAGCTGCTTCTCGGCTTCCTCGACGCGTTCCAGCGCGTTGAGATTGGCGGCCATCTGGATGGCGGCATTGCGGTGCAGCGGTGACGTCGCCGGCATGCGCTCGTAGACCTTGAGCGCCAGCGCCGGCTTCTTCAGCGATTCATACAGGTCGGCGAGCGACAGCAGCGCCAGCGGATGGTTGTTGGCCAAATACAGCGAGAGCTGCAGATAGACCAGACCGAGATCCTCGCCGCCGCGGCGGCCCAGCGAGGCGCCGAGCCCATACAGCGCTTCGGCAGCGCCAGCCTGCGCGGTAGTCACCGGTTGCGGCAGTTTCTCGCCGGCCTTGATCCGCGTCATCGCGTCGACCACCAGCGGATGGCGCGGCAGCACCTTGTTGAAGGCCTCGAAAACCTCGAGCGCTTCCTTGGGGCGATGGCGCGACAACCAGCTGCCATAGGCTTCGACCACCCGCAGCGCCGTCGAATCGAGTTTGTAGGCGCTCTCGAAACGCTTGCCCGCCGCTTTCGGGTTGCCGGCGAGGTCCAGGATCATGCCGGCGTGCAGGTCCTTGAAGATCGAGTACCAGTCCGGACCGGTGAGCCGGTCGATCGCCGCCACTGCGGCCTTGCTGTCGCCGGCGCCGAAAGTGCTCCAGGAAGACAGCAGCGTCGCCGTCAGATCGGTAATCGGGCCCCGCACCGACTGCGCCAGTTCGCGGCGCGCGGCAACATATTGCTTGCGCTTGAGAGCCTGCACGCCGAGCACCAGACGGGACACGCGGTCGGTCTTGTCGGCCTGCGACACGCGTTCGGCCAGTTTGCCGGCTTCGTCGATGTCGCCATCGATCAGCAGCGACAGAAAGGCGCGGTCGAGCAATTCCTTGTTCTTCGGATCGCGCCGGAGCGCCGCGCGGTAATAGGCGGCGGCGGCGGCAGCGTCACGTTGCTGGCCGGCATGGCGGGCGGCGAGATAGCTGCCGGAGGCGGAGGCGCGGGACAGTTCGGCCGCTGACGGCGCCTGACCGGATGCCTGACCAGGAAGGACGGCGAGAATCGTAGCAAGCGCGGTGCCGGCAACGCACCGGCCGAGGCTCAAAAAAGTCACTGGCGATGCTCCAATGGGGCGAATCGGCGCGAACAATGCGCGAAGCGCCGCGGTTCGGCCGAGAATGGCCTTTTTGCGCCGCCCCCGCAAGAACGCAAGCCGCGCGACGTCGTCACAAACTTGAATGCCATGATGTGGCAGCATCGTGACCGGTCGCTGCAGACGCTCATCACATATTCGGATAGTTCGGGCCGCCGCTGCCTTCGGGCGGCACCCACGTGATGTTCTGGTTGGGGTCCTTGATGTCGCAGGTTTTGCAGTGGACGCAGTTCTGGGCGTTGATGACGAATTTCGGGTTGCCCGCCTCCTCGATCCACTCATAGACGCCGGCCGGGCAATAGCGCGCCGACGGGCCGCCATAGACGTCGTGTTCGGACGCTTTCTGCAGCGCCATGTCGGTGACCTTGAGATGAACCGGCTGGTCCTCCTCGTGATTGGTGTTCGACAGAAACACCGACGACAGGCGATCGAAGGTGAGCTTGCCGTCGGGGCGCGGGTAGACGATCGGCGTGCTGTCGGCGGCCGGCTTCAGCGTGGCGAAGTCGGGCTTGCCGTGTTTCTGCGTGCCGAACAGCGAGAAGCCGATCGTGTTGGTCCACATGTCGAGGCCGCCGAGGGCGATGCCGATCAGCGTGCCGAATCGCGACCACAGCGGCTTGGCGTTGCGCACCTTCCACAAGTCCTGGCCGACCGGCGACGCGCGCCACGCCGCTTCATAGTCGCTGAGTTCGTCGTGGCTGCGGCCCGCCGCCAGCGCCGCCACCACCGCCTCCGCCGCCAGCATGCCGGATTGCATGGCGTTATGGCTGCCCTTGATCCGCGGCACGTTCATCAGCCCGGCGTCGCAGCCGAGCAGCGCGCCGCCCGGAAACGCCAGCTTCGGCACCGACTGGTAGCCGCCTTCGGTGACGGCGCGGGCGCCATAGGACAGCCGCTTGGCGCCCTCGAAGGTGTCGCGCACCAGCGGATGCGTCTTGAAGCGCTGGAATTCCTCGAACGGCGAGATGTACGGATTGCTGTAATTGAGATGCAACACGAACCCGACCGACACCAGGTTGTCGTCGAGGTGATAGAGGAACGAGCCGCCGCCGGTGCCGTTGTCGAGCGGCCAGCCGAACGAATGCTGCACCAGGCCCTTGCGGTGCTTGCCGGGCGCCACCTGCCACAACTCCTTGAGGCCGAGGCCGTATTTCTGCGGCTCGCTGTCCGACGCGAGGTTGAACCTGGCGATCAGCTGCTTGCCGAGATTGCCCCGCGCGCCTTCGGCGAACAGCGTGTACTTGGCGCGCAGCTCCATGCCGCGGGTGAAACTGTCCTTGGGCTCGCCATCGCGGCCGACACCCATGTCGCCAGTGGCGACGCCGGCGACGGCGCCGTTGTCGTCGTAAAGCACTTCGGCGGCGGCAAAGCCGGGATAGATCTCGACGCCCAGCGCCTCCGCCTTGCCTGCCAGCCAGCGGCACACGCTGCCGAGCGAGACGATGAAGTTGCCGTGATTGCTCATCAACGGCGGCATCATGACGTTCGGCAGCCGCAGCGCGCCGCTCTGCCCGAGGAAATAGAAACGGTCGTCGGTGACCGGCGTCTTGATCGGCGTTTCTTCGGAGCGCCACTCCGGCAGCAGCCTGTCGAGCCCCGACGGATCGATTACCGCCCCGGACAGAATGTGGGCGCCGACCTCGGAGCCCTTCTCGACCACCACCACATTGATGTCGGGACTGACCTGCTTGAGGCGGATCGCCGCCGCCAGCCCGGCCGGGCCTGCGCCGACGATCACAACATCGAATTCCATCGCCTCGCGGGCCGGTAGTTCCGCCATGAATCGACTCCCTGCTTCGTCTGCCCCGTTTTACACAGCAGGGGGCAAACGCGCAGCCACCATGTTAGGATGCAAGGATGATGCCCTTTGATACCCCCTCCGCGCGCGATCTGCTCGACTTCTACCGGGACGCCGGCGCCGACGCCCTGGTCGGCGAGGAGCCGATCGACCGCTTTGCCGCCGTGGATGCGCCGACGGCGCCTCTCGCGCTGCGCGATCCGGCCCAGGAGCGGGTTCAGGAGCGCGTTCAGGAGCGCCCCCCCCGCGCTGCGGCCCTGCCCGCGGCCGGTCCGCAGGCGCTGGCATCGCCCGACGCGGCCGCGGTGAGTGCCCGCGCCGCCGCCAAGAGCGCCGCGTCGCTTGAGGAACTGCGCGCCATTCTCGAAACCTTCGAGGGCTGCGGGCTGAAGGCGACCGCCAGCCGCGTGGTGTTCGGCGACGGCAATCCGAAGGCGCGCGTGATGCTGGTCGGCGAGGCGCCCGGCCGCGACGAGGACATCGAGGGGCTGCCCTTCGTCGGCCGCTCCGGCAAGCTGCTCGACCTGATGCTGGCGGCGATCGGGCTCGACCGCAGCACGGTCTACATCGCCAACATTGTGCCGTGGCGTCCGCCGGGCAACCGCGACCCCAGTCCGCACGAATCGGCGATCTGCCTGCCGTTCATCCTCCGCCAGATCGAACTGGTCGATCCCGACTTCCTGGTGTGTCTCGGCAAGCCATCGATGCAGACCTTGCTCGGCATCAAGGAGCCGATCACCAAGGCGCGGGGCCGCTGGGTCACGTTCAATACCGGCCAGCGCGACATTCGCGCCATCGCCACCTTCCATCCCGCCTTCCTGCTGCGCAGCCCTTTGCAGAAGCGGTTTGCGTGGCGCGATTTGCTGGCGCTCAAGAAAGCGCTCGCCGGTTGAGCTTTACCGCCGGCCGTCCGGCCGATTGACATAAGGCGAAAACCGGCGCCAAGACGTGAGAACAATGCGCGTCAAAATGTTTGAGTCGGATGAGGCGCTTCGTTTTGGCGCATGGCGCGGGACCCGGCGCGCGCGCAGACTTTCTGCGGGACGATAACGCGCCCGACGCCGGTCGGGCCGGAGAGCGGCTATGGATTTTGATCCCCTCCTGCTGGCCCGCATACAGTTCGCCTTCACTGTTACATTCCACATTATTTTCCCGAGCTTCACGATCGGGCTGTCGGCCTACATCGCGACCCTCGGCGTGCTCTGGCTGCGCACCGGACAGGACCGCTTCCGCCATGTGATGCAGTTCTGGACCAAGATCTTCGCCGTCTCCTTCGCCATGGGCGTGGTGTCGGGCATTGTGCTGTCCTACCAGTTCGGCACCAACTGGAGCCGCTTCTCGGCGGCGACCGGAAACATCATCGGGCCGCTGCTTGGCTACGAGGTGCTGACCGCCTTCTTCCTCGAGGCGACCTTTCTCGGCGTGCTGCTGTTCGGCATCAAGCGGGTGCCGCCGTGGCTTTACGTGATGTCGGCCGGCGTGGTCGCCGTCGGCACCGCGATTTCGGCGTTCTGGATTCTTGCCGCCAACAGCTGGATGCACACGCCAGCCGGTTACGAAATGCGGAACGGCGTCGCCTTCCCGCTCGACTGGCTGCAGATCGTGTTCAATCCGAGCTTTCCCTATCGCTTCGCGCACATGCTCAACGCCGCCTACCTCACCACCGGCTTTGTCGTGCTGGCGGTCGGCGCCCGCTACATCCTCGGCGGCAAGTTCGTCGAGGAAGGCCGCACCATGCTGCGCATGGCGATCGGCATGACCGCGATCCTGGCGCCGCTGCAACTGGTGATCGGCGACATGCACGGTCTCAACACCCTCAAGCACCAGCCGATCAAGGTCGCGGCGATGGAGGCGCACTGGGACGGCTCGAAGCCTGCCGACTTCCACATCTTCGCCTGGCCGGACGAGGTGGAAGGCCGCAACCGCTATGCGCTGTCGATTCCAAAGGCGGCGTCGCTGGTTCTCACGCACCGCATGAACGGCCTGATCCAGGGGCTCGACAGCGTGCCGGCGTCGGAGCGGCCGCCGGTCAAGATGGTGTTCTTCGCCTTCCGCATCATGCTGGCGATCGGCTTCTTCATGATTGCGTCGGCGCTGCTCGGCGCCTTCCTGTGGTGGCGCGGCACGCTGTGGCAAAACACCTGGTACATGCGGGTGATGTCTCAGACCTGGTGGATCGGCTTTGTCGCCGTGATCGCCGGCTGGGTGGTGACCGAAAGCGGCCGCCAGCCGTGGATCGTCTACAACGTCATGCGGACGGCCGACGCCAGTTCGCCTGTGCTCGGCACCACCATCGCCGGCACGCTGGCGCTGTTCGTCATCGCCTATGGCATCGTGTTCTCGTTCGGCATCTATTACATCAACCGGCTGATCGCAGTCGGTCCCGGCGCGACGCGTCACGAGGAAGACACGCCGACGCCGGGCCGGCCGATTGCCGCCGCGCATCCGGCCGGCAAGGAAGCGATTTAGCAGCGGACCGCGGCGGGCCGGCGGCGGCCATCCGCAGGGGAAGGACGCGCCATGGACATGGAATGGTATCTGCCGCTGATCTGGGCCGGCATCATCGGCGTCGCGGTGGCGATGTATGTCGTCATGGACGGCTTCGACCTCGGCATCGGCATTCTGTTTCCGACCTCGCAGAGCGAAGCCGAACGCGACCAGATGATGCGCTCGATCGCGCCTTTCTGGGACGGCAACGAAACCTGGCTGGTGCTCGGCGGCGCCGGACTGTTCGTCGCCTTCCCGCTCGCCTACGCCATCATCATGCCGGCCTTCTATCTGCCGGTGATCGTCATGCTGCTGGCCTTGGTGTTCCGCGGCGTCGCCTTCGAATTCCGCATCGTCTCCGACAACAAGCCATGGTGGAACGCCGCCTTTACCGGCGGTTCGGTGGTCGCCACATTATGTCAGGGCCTGATCCTCGGCGGCATGATCCAGGGCATCCATGTGCGCGACGGCGCCTATGCCGGCGGCACCTTCGACTGGGCGACGCCCTTCGCGCTGCTGTGCGCGCTGTCGCTGGTCGCCGGCTACGCGCTGCTCGGCGCCACCTGGCTGACGATGAAGACCGAAGGCTCGGTCGCCGATCGCTCGCGCGCGCAGGCCAAGGTGCTGCTGCTGGTGGTGCTCGGCTTCATGGCGGCGGTCAGCCTGTACACGCCGCTGTCGCAGGACCGCATCTTCGAGCGCTGGTTCACGCTGCCGAATTTCTATTATCTGTGGCCGATCCCGCTGGTCACCGGCCTGCTGGCGTTCGGCTGCTGGCGCTGGCTGACGCACGGCCGCGACGCGCCGCCGTTTCTGGCCGCCATTGGCCTGTTTATGCTCGGCTTCGGCGGGCTGGTGGTGTCCAACTTCCCCTATCTGGTGCCGCCGTCGCTGACGGTGTGGGACACCGCGGCGGCGCCGTCGAGCCAGATATTCATGCTGGTCGGCACTCTGGTGATGCTGCCGATCATCCTGGCCTATGTCGTCTTCATCTACTGGATTTTCCGCGGCAAGGTCCGCGAGGGCGAGAGCTATCATTAGCCTCGGCGTCTACTGCCCTTGCGGCCGCAGCACCGACCAGCCGAGCCTGATCTGCGGCAGCCGGCCCTGCACCATGCGCGAAAAGGCGCGCGGCGCTTCCGGCAGCATCGCCGGAAACTGATCCTTCAGCGTCGGCGGCGGCGCGCCGATATTGTCGATCGCCGGCCACACCAGCACGCCGCCGTGCGTAATCAGTTCGCCGGGGCCGATCCACGGGCTGCGGTCGGGCGCCCAGGCGAAATAGAGCCGCGGCCGGTCCGGCGCGGTCAGCGCGATCAGCGGCGCCAGCCGCTCGTCGCCGGAGACAAAGGCCAGCGGCTGACCGGTCCGGCGCTGGAAGCTCTCGGCGAAGAACGCGCCCATCGCCGCCGCCGGCTGCGCGACCTTGAGATCCACCGGGGCGATCCACGGCAGCACCAGGATGCCGGCCGCGACCAGCGCCGGCGGTCCGAACAGCAGGCCGAGCCAGGCGCTCGACGCCAGCCGTTCGCGGTACAGCATGACGGTATCGCCGGCGGCGACCATCACCGCCAGACCCGACATCAGCACGAGCGGCGCCAGCGCGTCGAACGGCCCGAGTTTCCCGGTGGCAAAGGCGAAGGCGACAGCGGCAAGCCCCGGCATCAGCGCGAAGGTGAGAACATACAGGCGCGCGAAGCTTCCGACCGGGCTGCGCACGATTTCCGGCGCGCGGTCGCCGCGCCGCCGCGGCCAGCCGCCCGCCAGCGCCACCAGCAACGCCAGACCGGCATGCGCCGCCAGCAGCGCCAGACACAACCACACGCCGGCCGACAATCGCCCGCCGGGTACGCTGTCATTGAAGCCGTCGATCACTTGCGCACGGCCCTCGTAGAGCCACAGCGCATGCGGCAACACCACGATGACCAGCAGTATCAGCGCGATCCACGGCTCGCCCGCTGTCATGGCGCGCCGCCCCTGCGCCGTCGCCAGCGTGAACAGGATCAGCAGCGCCAGCAGCAGCAGGCCGATATAGCTCGTGAGCAGCAGCAGGCCGAGATCGAGCGCCAGCACGAACCAGTAGCCGCGCTGGCCTTCGCCGACCGCGCGCCAGTAATGCAGCAGCGCCAGCGCCCAGAACGGCGCCGCCAGGATCGCCGGTCCGAACTCGACGCTCGGCACCGCGAAGCTGGCGATGCCGACCATCAGCAGCACGCCGAGCACCGCGTGCCGCGTGCCGACGATACGGCGGCCGAGCGTGAACACCGCCCAGTAGGCGATGACGATGCAGAATTGCGCCAGCAGGTAGACGCCGGGGCTGCCGGCCAGTTTGAACGCCATCTCGCCGAGCCAGAACGCCAGCGGCGGCCCGAGATAACTGCCGAGAACGAATTCGTGGCCGACCGCGAGCACCAGCGGCACATCGCCCGGCGGCGCGCCGTACAGCAGCGCCGGCACCAGCGTCCAGAGCGCAGCCTGCGTCAGCGCCACGGTCCAGAACACCAAATTCGGGCGTCCGCGCAGGCATTCAATGATCAGGGAGACGTAATGCATATGTTTCTAAATCCCCTCCCCGGCAGCGGGAGGGGTCAAGAGGAACGCGCAGAAATAGAGAACGTGGCCTCAAGAGGCAACAACTCCGCCGCGGCCTCTTCCGCGACCGGGCCGGCCATGGCCGCGACGCGCGCCGCCACCGGCGCAAAGGAGCGGCGGTGGTGCACCGTCGGCCCGAGCCGCGTCAGTGCCGCGAAATGTTCCGGCACGCTGTATCCCATGTGGCGCTCGAAACCGTAGCCGGGATGCGCCATCCCGAGCCGCGTCATCAGCCGGTCGCGCGTCACCTTGGCGACGATCGAGGCGGCGGCGATCGACGTGACCAGCGCATCGCCCGACACCACCGCTTCGCAGTCGCAGCCGCAATCGATCTTCATGTTGCCGTCGACGAAGACCAGCTTGGGGCGCACCGGCAGCGCCTTGACGGCGCGCGCCAGCGCCCACAGCGAGGCGCGCAGGATATTGTCGCGGTCGATGCGTTCGATCGAGCCGAAGGCAACCGCCACCTGCGCGGTGGCGCAGATCTTCATGTAAAGCGCCTCGCGCTCCTCGCGATCGAGCTTCTTGGAATCGTTGAGGCCGCGCGGAATGCGGGCCGGATCGAGGATCACCGCCGCCGCCACCACCGGGCCGGCCAGCGGTCCCCGGCCCGCTTCGTCGCAGCCGGCGACCGGGAAGATGGCGCTGTTCATGGCGCGCCGCTCGCGCCGGAAGCTCGGGCGCAGCACGGGTTCCTTGAGCGGCAGTCGCTTGACGGGTTTCGGCGGCATGACGGCGCGATCAACGCGCGCGACTCAGGCCTTGTCAATCGCCGGCCGCCGCCGGCGGTGAATGACGGGGACTGGGCGGGGTATCAATGCGGCATTTGTTTCATCATGGCCGGGCTTGTCCCGGCCATCCACGTCTCGAGCATCTCTTTGGCCAAGACGTGGATGCCCGGCACAAGGCCGGGCATGACGAAAGTGGCGAAGCGTCCGTTTTGATAACCGGCGCCTCCAAACGAGGCGCAATCGATCAGAACAGCGTCAGCTGTTCCGCGCCCGGCTTCGGCTTGCGGAAGTGTTCGATGGTCAGCGTCGTTTTGCTGGCGTTGATGCCGAGCTTCTCGCAGGCCATCTCGAAGCGCCGGCCGATCATCCAGGCATAGGGCCCGGTGCCCTTCATGCGCTTGCCCCACTCGGCGTCGTAATCCTTGCCGCCGCGCATGTCGCGGATCAGCTTGATGACGTGATTGGCGCGGTCGGGATAATTCGCCTTCAGCCATTCATGGAACAGGTCGCGCACCTCGAGCGGCAGCCGCAACAGCACATAACCGGCCTCGCGCACCCCGGCGGTATAGGCGGCTTCCAGGATGCGCTCGATCTCCGTGTCGTTGAGCGCCGGGATCACCGGCGCCACCATCACCGTGGTCGGTACGCCGGCCTGGCTGAGGCGGCGCAGCGTCTCCAACCGGCGCATCGGCGTCGCCGCGCGCGGCTCCATGCGGCGCGCCAGTTCGGGATCGAGCGTGGTCACCGACAGCGCCACCTTGGCGAGGTTGCGCTCGGCCATGCGGGCGAGAATGTCGAGGTCGCGCAGCACCAGCGCCGACTTGGTGACAATGCCGACCGGATGACCGGCGCGGTCCAGCACCTCGAGGATGCGGCGCATCACCTTGTAGCGGCGCTCGATCGGCTGATACGGGTCGGTGTTGGTGCCGATGGCGATCACCTTCGGCGTGTAGGCGTCGGCCGACAGTTCCTTCTCCAGCAGTTCGGCGGCTTCCGGCTTCACGAACAGCTTGGATTCGAAGTCGAGCCCCGGCGACAGGCCGAGATAGGCATGGGTCGGCCGCGCGAAGCAGTAGACGCAGCCGTGCTCGCAGCCGCGATAGGGATTGATCGAGCGGTCGAAGCCGATGTCCGGCGAGTCGTTGCGGGTGATGATCTTGCGGGTGGCGTCGTTGGTGACCGTGGTCTTGAACGGCGGCAATTCGTCGAGCGTGCGCCAGCCGTCGTCGAAGGCGATGCGCGCCAGCGGCTCGTAGCGGCCGGAGGCGTTGCTCTGCGCGCCGCGGCCGCGCCGCCGCTCGAACTCGACCGCCACCCCGAGGATGCCGGTGAGGTCGTCGACATAATCACCCGCCGGCGAGGAGGGCAGCTCCGGCACCGGCGGGTGTTTCAGGGCTGCGGTATTTCGAGCCATGGTCTGATCCTATCGACAGGATAAGAACGAAACAAGAACAATTTGCCAAAAGCGACCAATTTACGCAGTTTTGGGCCGATCTCGTACGCGCCGATCACCACGCCACATGATATGGTGGTCAATCGCTCGAGGACGTTCCTGGTTCCATGCTGACTGCCATCATCGCCACCCACGAATCGGAACGGACGCTGGTGCCGACGCTGGCGGCGCTGGTGCCGGGCGCCACCGCCGGCCTGATCGCCGAGGTCGTGGTGGCCGACGCCGGCTCGCAGGACGCCACCGCCGAGGTCGCCGACATCGCCGGCTGCCGCTTCGTCACCTCGCCGGCATCGCTGGGACTGCGGCTGAAACAGGCGGCGGCGGCGGCGCGGACGCCCTGGCTCATGTTCCTGCGCACCGGCGGCGTGCCGGAGCCGGGCTGGGTCGAGGCGGTTGACCGCTTCATGCAGACGGCCGACCGCATCGACGGTGCGGCGCGCGCCGCCGTGTTCCGCCCGCCGGCCGCGGCCGATCTCTTGCGCCCGGGACTGGGCGAAGTGCTGGCGCTGCTGCGCGTCGCGTTCGGCGGCGGCGCCCGTCCCGAGCAGGGCCTGCTGATCGCGCGGCGTTTCTATGACGCCGTCGGCGGCCACACGGACGTCGCCGACACCGAAGCCGCGCTGCTGCGCGCGATCGGCCGCCGCCGCATCGCCATGCTCAGCGCCGCCGCCACCACGCTGACCTGAGCCACGGCTGGACTCCGCCGCACCAAGCGGCGCAAGACTTAGCGGCCTAAGACTTGCAAGCCACCATCGTTTCGAACATCAGGCGGCGACAGCGCCGCGATGCGTACAAGGAAAGATTGCAATGGCAGACGCCGTGATGGATGCAGACCAGATCGTCAAAGGTTCCTGCGACGACTCCTTTTCGGCGGTGCGCGAGGCCTTCGTCGACAACTTCCGCCGCCGCGGTGAAGTCGGCGCCGCGGTCTGCGTCTACAAGGACGGCAAGAAAGTCGTCGACCTGTGGGGCGGTCACAAGGATCTCGCCCGCACCGTGCCGTGGGCCGAAGACACCATCGTCATCATGAATTCGCTCGCCAAGAGCATGTCGGCCTTGTGCATGCACATGCTAATCGACCGCGGCAAAGTCGACTTCGATGCGCCGGTCGCCAATTACTGGCCGGAGTTCGCGCAGGCCGGCAAGGAGAAGGTGCTGATCCGCCATATCCTGTCGCACACCTGCGGCGTCATCTACAGCGATCGCGCCAAGCCCGGCTCCTGGTATCGCTGGGACGAGCACATCAAGGCACTCGAAATGCAGGAACCGGCCTGGGAGCCCGGCACCTACGGCGCCTACAATTCGATCAACATCGGCTATCTGCTGGGCGAGGTGCTGCGCCGCGTCACCGGCGAGAGCGTCGGCAGTTTCCTGCGCAAGGAAGTGACGTCGAAGCTCGGCGCCGATTATCACCTCGGCCTGCGCCCCGACGAGATCGCGCGCGTCAGCGACATGCACCAGAATCCGAAGAACACCTTCTTCCAGATCGCCGCCGATCCGAAGGCGCCGCTCGGCCGCGCCTTCCAGTCGCAGCCGCCCGGCGGCTACTTCCAGAACACCCGCGAGATCCGCGAGATCGAAGTGCCGTCTTTCGGCGGCCACGGCAATGCGCGGGCCATGGCGCGCATCTACGCCATGCTGGCCGGCGACGGCACGCTCGACGGCGTCGAACTCCTCTCGCCGGCCGCGGTCGAGCGCACGCGCTGGCTGGTGTGGGAACGCGACTGCATCATGACGCAGCGCTTCCTGCGCATGGGCTTCGGCTTCATGCACAACGAGCCGGGCACCTTGCCGATGGGCAAGAACATGGCGGCCTACGGCCACTCCGGCACCGGCGGCGCCTTCGCCTGGTGCGACCGCGACCGCCGCATGTCGTTTGCCTATTGCACCAATTTCCAGCGCGAAGGGCCCGGCATCGGCGCCCGCGGCGCGGTGCTGGCGCTGGCCGCCGGCGGCGGCACCCCGCCGGACTGGCTGACCTGACGCCCAGCCGAGATACTTGACTTTATCAAGTATCCGTCCGACCCTGTCGGCATGGCCCAGGCCACGCCCGATCCGCAACGCATTGCCGCGGTGCGCCGCTTCAACCGCTTCTACACGCGGCAGATCGGCGTGCTGCGGAAGAACTATCTCGACAGCCCCTACTCGCTCGGCGAAATGCGGGTGCTGTACGAGATCGCCAACGCCGGCGACGACGCGCCGACCGCCAGCGACGTCGGCCGCGCGCTCGATCTCGACGCCGGCTACATCAGCCGCGTGCTGCGCGCTTTCGAAAAGAACGGCCTGATCGCGCGCAAGACATCCGCCACCGACGGCCGGCAAAGCCACCTGACGCTGACCGCGCGCGGCCGCAAGGTGTTCGCGCCGCTCGAGCAGCGCTCGCAGGATCATGTCGCCGCCATGCTCGGCACGCTCGACGCCGGCGAACAGGCGCGGCTGGTGGCTGCGATGGAGACGATCGGCGCCCTGCTCGGCGCCGACGCACCGGCGTCAAAGCCGGCCGTCCGGCTTCGCGCGCCGAAGCACGGCGACTTCGGCTGGATGGTCAGCCGCCACGCCGAACTCTATGCGCGGGAATATGGCTGGGGCGCTCCGTTCGAAGGCCTCTGCGCGCAGATCGTCGCCGACTTCATCAACAAGCACGACCCGGCGCGCGAGCGCTGCTGGATCGCCGAGGTCGACGGCGAGAACGCCGGCTGCGTGCTGCTGGTCGAGGACTCGCCGGGCGTCGCCCGCCTGCGGCTGCTGATCGTCGATCCGAAGGCTCGCGGGCTCGGGCTCGGCGCCATGCTCACCGGCGCCTGCGTGCGCTTTGCGCGCGACGCCGGCTACACGGCGATCACGCTGTGGACGCACAGCAACCTCACCGCGGCGCGGCACATCTACCAGAAGGCCGGCTTCACGCTGACCCGCAGCGAACCGCACCAGAGCTGGGGCCAGAAGGTCATCAGCGAGCACTGGGACCTGGTGTTATGACCGCGCAATCGCGAGGCTCCGTCATGCCCGGCCTTGTGCCGGGCATCCACGTCTTGGCTAAAAAAATGCAATACAGACGTGGATGGCCGGGACAAGCCCGGCCATGACAAGGCACTACGCCGTCGCGCCCTTGGCCTTGGGGCGGCGCATGTGCTCGTCGAGCCGGGGCAATATCTCGACGAAATTGCACGGCCGGTAGCGGTAGTCGAGCTGGTGCACCAGGATGTCGTCCCAGGCATCCTTGCAGGCGCCGGGCGAACCCGGCAGGCAAAACACATAGGTCGCATTGGCGACGCCGGCGGTGGCCCGCGTCTGAATCGCCGAGGTGCCGATCTTGCCGTGGCTGACCAGCAGGAACAGCGTCGCGAAGCCGTCCATCTTCTTTTCGAACAGCGGCTCAACCGCCTCCGGCGTAACGTCGCGGCCGGTGAAACCGGTACCGCCGGTCGAGATGACGACGTCGACCGCAGGATCGTCGATCCACGCCTTCACCTGCGCGCGGATGGCGTCGACCTCGTCCTTGACGATGGCGCGGGCGGCCGCGTGATGCCCGGCGGCAGCGATGCGCTCGACCAGCGTGTTGCCGGACTTGTCGTCGGCCAGCTCCCGGGTGTCCGACACCGTGAGCACCGCGATGCGCAGCGGTATGAACTGTCTTGTCTCGTCGATACCGGGCATGGAAGGAGCCTCCGCCGTCGTGCCCGGCCTTGTGCCGGGCATCCACGTCTTTTCTGCGGCGCAGTAAAGCAAGCCGTGGGTGGCCGGGACAAGCCCGGCCATGACGAGTCAGTCAATCGTCTCGCGCGCTCCGCCTGCTGCCACTCCCTATAACTGCGGCAGGTTCAGTTCGACCACCAGCTTCTTCCACTGCGCCACTTCGGTGGTGATCACCTCGTTGAACTTCTCCGGCTGCTCCACCGGAGCCAACCCGATCTTCTCGACGAAGGCGA
>JALHNV010000028.1 GCA_022843325.1 Pseudolabrys sp.
GCGGGTCGCCGATGTGCGAGCCGTCGCCCTGGCACTGGCTACGGGCGGGCGGCTGCCCGCGCCGCGGGAGAAGACGACGCCGGGCCGCGCCGCGGTGCCGCTCGCCACAGGCGTCCAGCAGGGCTCGGCCGGCGCTGTCGCTGCCGCCGGCGCCGCCACGGCGCAGCAGGCGCACGCAGCGGGCGCGAACGTCACCACCATCGTCGTCATTGCCGGCGCCGCGATCGTGCTGACGGTGGCGGCGTGGCTGTTCTGGCGCGCGCGGCAGCGGCGGCAACAGGAACGGCCGGTGTAACGCGAACACAAGGAGTGATTTATGTGGCTGACGATCAAAACCTGGTTCAAGGATTCCGAGACCATCTTCTGGGCGCGGCTGCAGGTCTTCGCCGGCGCGGCCGCCGCTGCGGCGATGGCGCTGCTGGCCGATCCGTCCGTGCATGCGGCGATCCAGTCCGTCCTCGACCCGGCTTACGTGCCGTATTACCTGATCGCATTCGGGCTGGTGACCGAGTTTCTGCGCCGCCGCCGCGCCACCGATCTCTGAAGGCGGGGAGCTGAGCGATGGTGACGATGGTCCTCGGCTGGCTGGGCCAATTGCTCGGCGGTCCGTTTGCCAAAGCCGCGGTCGATGCCTACCGCGCCAAGCTGGCGGCGGGCAATGCGTCGGACAAGATCGCCGCCGATCTCGCTGCGCGGGCGGTCGATCTCGAACAGCGCGAGCGCGAACTGGCGGCGCAACTGGTGCTGGCCGAGCAGGGTCGCTGGTACACCGCGCTGCCGCGGCCTTTGTTTGCCTTCGCCTTCGTCATCTATGTCTGGAAAGTAGTGGTGTGGGACAAGGTGCTGGGCGCGTGGACGCAAGGCACGACCGATCCCTTGTCCGGCGACGTGGCACAATGGGCGATGATCGTGCTGACCGCCTATTTCGGCGGCCGCACGCTGGAGAAGGTGGCCGCGATCTGGAAGCGGAAGTAGCGTACGCAGCCTTGGCGCTTGCCAGCCTTGGCACTTGCCAGCCTTGGCACTGCGGTTGCCAGCGTCCACACTCCGGGCGATTCTTCCCCCGGAGCATTTGCAATGGATGTGTTCGAAGCCGTCGCCAGCCGATATTCGTGCCGGGCGTTTCTGCCGACGCCGCTTCCAGAAGCCACGGTCCGCGATATCGTCGAACGCGCGGCGCGGGCGCCGTCGGCCGGCAACATGCAGCCGTGGCGGATCTATGCGGTGGCGGGCGAGCGTGCCGACGCACTGAAGGCGCAACTGGCGCCGCGCATGAATGAATTGCCCAAGGCGGAGGGGGGCGACTACCCGGTGTTTCCGCATCCGCTGGAGGAGCCGTTCCGCACCCGCCGCTTTGACGTCGGCGAGCGGCTGTACCAGTCGATCGGCGTGCCGCGCGAAGACAAGCCGGCGCGCTATCGGCAGTATTCCCGCAACTTCGAATTCTTCGGCGCCCCCGTCGGTTTGTTCTTCGCCGTGGATCGCACCCATGGCGCGGCGCAGTGGGCCGACCTCGGCGGTTATCTGCAAACGGTCGCGTTGCTGGCGCGCGGGCATGGGCTACACACCTGTCCGCAGCAGGCCTGGGTGTCGTGGCACAAGACGGTACGCGCTTTTCTCAGTCTTCCCGACAATTTGATGATTTATTCCGGCATGGCGCTCGGCCATGCCGATACGGCGGCGCCGATCAATTCCTGGCGCGCGCCGCGCGTGCCGCTGGACGATTATGCGTCGTTTGACGGCTTTACGCGTTGAGCGGCCGTTCGGCTGTCGATTGTCTCCGCCCGGCGACGCAAATCGTCGCATTCAGGCCGCGTTCACCGGCGGGCTGTTATAAAACCGCCATGTCGCGCCTCCGCTGTTATCCCATCGTCCTTGTGATCGGCCTGCTGGCAGCCGCAGTTTTAGCGCCGGTCGTGCCGGCCGACGCGCAGACGCGGTCGTGCCTCGGCCGGGCAGAGCAGCGGGCTGCGGTTGCCTCCAACAAAGCCATCCCACTCGCCGAGGCGCTGCGCTTGTTGCGCGCCCGTGGCGCCCGGGGCGAGGCGGTGCGGGCCTCGCTGTGCCGCCGCGACGGAAAACTGGTCTATGTGCTGACTCTGCTGGCGCGCAATGGCAAGGTGAGCCGCGTGACGGTCGATGCCGGCAGCGGCGAGACCATCGCCGGCCGCTGAGCGCGCCGGCTGTTTTCGGCTAGGATCATGAGCAGAATCGTCCGGAGATAGAAGCCTTGCGCCTGCTCGTCGTCGAAGACGACCCCGACCTCAACCGCCAGCTCACCGCAGCTTTGACCGAAGCCGGCTATGTAGTCGACCGCGCTTTTGACGGCGAGGAAGGCCAGTTCCTGGGCGAGTCAGAGCCGTATGACGCCGTCATTCTGGACATAGGCTTGCCGAAGACTGACGGTATTGCAGTACTGGAAGCGTGGCGAAAGGCCGGGCGCATGATGCCGGTGCTGATGCTGACGGCGCGCGACCGCTGGAGCGACAAGGTGCAGGGCTTTGACGCCGGCGCCGACGACTACGTCGCCAAGCCGTTCCATCTGGAAGAGGTGCTGGCGCGGGTGCGGGCGCTGCTGCGGCGGTCGGTCGGCCATGCCAAGAGCGAGTTCGACTGCGGCCCGGTGCGGCTGGATTCACGCACCGGCCGGGTCGCGGTGTCTGGCAAGCCGGTGAAGTTGACCAGCCACGAGTACCGCCTGCTGGCCTATCTGATGCATCATAACGGCCGCGTGGTGTCGCGCAGCGAACTGGTCGAGCATCTCTACGATCAGGATTTCGACCGGGACTCCAATACCATCGAGGTGTTCGTCGGCCGCATCCGCAAGAAGCTCGGCGTCGATATAATCCAGACCGTGCGCGGGCTCGGTTATCTGCTGGCGGCGCCCGGCGCATGAGGCGGGCCGGACGCTGATGCGCACCAACTCGCTCGCCTTTCGTCTTTTCGTCTGGGCCACGGCGGCGGCGGCGGTGATCCTGCTGATCACCGGTGTCGTGCTGTCGTCACTCTATACCCAGGCGGTGGAGCGCGCCTTCGACCGGCGTCTTGGCGTTTATCTGCGCACGCTGGTAGCCGATGTCGCTTCGCCGGACGAAGGGGCCGATAAATATCCGCAATCGTTCGGCGAGCCATTGTTCGAACTGCCGCTGTCGGGCTGGTATTGGCAGGTGACGCGGTTGGAGCCCGGCAAGGCCGACGTGCGGGCGTCACGATCGCTGTGGGACCGTGGCCTGCCACAGTTGCAGGACCGCGGTGTCGTCGCCGGTCCCGGCGGCACGCGCGAAGGCTATGTCGAGGGTCCCGAAGGCCAGCAGTTGCGGCTGATCGAGCGCAACATCGACTTGGGCGACGACGGTACCTATCTGGTGTCTGTGGCTGGCGATGCCGCGGAGATTGCCGAGGAATCGCGGTCGTTCGATCGGGCGCTGATGATCACTTTCTCGCTGCTCGGGATCGTGCTGCTGATCACCACGATGTTTCAGGTGCGTTTCGGTCTGGCGCCGCTCAAGCGCATCACCGGCAGTCTTGCCGCCATTCGCTCCGGCAGCGCCGAACGCCTTGACGGTACATTTCCTGACGAGATCGCGCCGCTGGCGCGCGAAACCAATGCGTTGATCGACGCCAACCGCGAAATCGTCGAGCGCGCCCGCACTCATGTCGGCAATCTCGCGCATGCGCTGAAGACACCGCTGTCGGTAATGCTGAACGAGGCGTCGGCGCGCGGCGACGATCCGTTTGCGCTCAAGGTCACGGAGCAAACCGACATCATGCGCGATCAGGTCGCCCGTCATCTCGAGCGGGCGCGGCTGGCGGCGCGGCTGACAGTGGTCGGATCGAGTACCGAGGTTGCGCCGGTGGTCACGGCGCTGGCGCGCACCATGGAAAAGATCTACCGCGACAAAAACATCGCTATCGAGGTCCACGCAGACGAGGCGGCGCGTTTCCGCGGTGAACGGCCCGATCTCGAGGAGATGGTAGGCAACCTGGTGGACAATGCCTGCAAATGGGCGTCGTCCCAGGTCGGCATCGAGGTGGTGTGTGAAGCCACCGATGCCACCAGTTCGGCGCAGACGGTGCGCATTGTGGTCGACGACGATGGCCGCGGCCTGTCCGATACCGAGCGCGCACAGGTGGCTAAACGCGGGCAGCGTCTGGACGAAACCAAACCGGGCTCGGGTCTCGGTCTGTCGATTGTGGTCGAACTGGCCACGCTCTACGGCGGCGGCTTGACGCTTGGCACCGCGCCGCGCGGCGGCCTGCGCGCCGAACTGGTGTTGCCGGCGGGATAAAACTTGGTTTGCGGCGCGGTGCGCCGGACTTTTGCCCGAATCCTGCCGTCCGGTTAGGGTGTCCCGGTATTCAACTGGGTCAATGCACTCAATTTCGACTATCCGGGGGTCCCATGTCCGTTTTCAAATTTTCCGCCGTGGCCGCTGCCGGCCTCACGCTCGCCGCCTGTGCCGGCAGCCCGGATGGCATGGGTCCCGGTCCGCGGGAAAATACCGGCACGTTGCTCGGCGCCGGCACCGGCGCGCTGCTCGGCGCTGCGGTGGCTGGCGGCGGCACCGGCAGCCGGCTGGCGGGTGCGGCGGTCGGCGGCCTGCTCGGCGGCCTGATCGGCAACCGCATGGGCGCGGCGCTGGACGACGAAGACCGGCGGCGTGCTTATGACGCGCAGCTCGCGGCGCTGGATCGCGGCCAGTCCGGTGCGCCGGTGTCATGGCGCAATCCCGATTCCGGGCGCTACGGCACGGTCGTTCCGGGCCCCGCCTATCAGGAAGCAGGCCGCAATTGCCGTTCGTATACACATACGATCTACGTCGACGGCACGCCGCAGACCGCGCGCGGCACCGCCTGCCGCCTGCCGGACGGCAGTTGGCAGCCGATCGGCTAGGTTGTCTCCGGGCGGCGGGCAGGGCCTTGATCTTGCTCATTGCCGCCATCATTGGGCGTGATGTATCCCCTGTGCCGCGGGCCGCATTGGCGGCCCGGCAAAGCGGATAGTCATGACCCTCTGGTTCGTATTTGCGCTGATGACCGCCGCGGCGATGTTTGCCGTGCTGTGGCCCCTGTCGCGACGCGGGCCCGACGATGGCGGCAGCGATGTGGCGGTCTATCGCGACCAGCTCGACGAGATTGGCCGCGACCGTGCCGCCGGCCTGATTGGCGTCGCCGAAGCGGAAGCCGCCTACGTCGAAGTATCGCGGCGTCTGATCGCGGCCGCCGACGCCGCCGAAACCGCGATGGCGGGTCGCATCGAGCCGCCGGTGTGGCGCCGCCGCGCCGCCGTTGTGGTGGCCTTCCTGCTGCTGCCGGCCGGCGCGACGGCGCTGTATCTCACGATTGGTTCGCCGCAGTTGCCGGGCGAGCGGTTGGCCTCCCGCGAGCGCGTCGCGCAGAACTCCTCGATTGCCAATCTGGTGACGCAGGCGGAAGCGCATCTTGAGCGCAATCCCGGCGATGCGCGGGGCTACGAGGTGCTGGCGCCAATTTATCTGCGCATGGGACGCTTCGCCGATGCGGCGAATGCGCGCCGCCGCATTCTCGCGATCAGCGGTGAAACCGCCGAGCGCCAGACCGATCTCGGCGAGGCGCTGACCGCGGCCAATAACGGCATTGTGACCGACGAGGCCAAGGCGGCCTTCGAGCGCGCGCTGGTGCTGGACGCAGAAGATGTCCGCGCCCGCTTCTTCACCGGCATCGCCGCCGAACAGGACGGCCAGCGTGACCGGGCCGCGGCGATCTGGCGCGGCATGCTCGAGAAGGCGCCGCCCGGTGCGCCGTGGATACAGACGATACAGCAGTCGATGGCGCGCATCGGCGTGACGCCGCCGGTCGCCGCAACGCCTCCTGTTGCGGCAGCGCCGGGGCCGAGCGCCGACGACGTCAAGGCGTCCGCCGAGATGAGCGAGGCCGACCGCGACCAGATGATCCGCGGCATGGTGGCGCGGCTGGCCGACCGGCTGAAGGAAAATAGCGATGATATCGAGGGATGGCAGCGCCTGTTGCGCGCCTATATGGTGATGGGCGAGCGCGACAAGGCGACCGCCGCCGCCGCCGATGCGCGCCGCGCCTTCGCCAGCGATCCCGACAAACTGCGGCGCATCGACGGCGCGATCAAGAGCATGGGAATCGACGGTTGAAGCAGCAGGCCAGCCGATGACGCGCAAGCAACGACGCCTGATCCTGATCGGCAGTAGCGTTGGCGTGCTCGCCATCGCCGCGGCGCTGGTGCTGGGCGCGTTGCGCGACTCCATCGTGTTCTTCAATTCGCCCACTGACATCGTCGAGAAACAGACCGCGCCGGGGACGCGGATGCGGATCGGCGGGCTGGTCAAGGCCGGCAGCGTGGAGCGGGGCGAAAATCTGCGCGTCAGTTTCGCGGTGACCGACGGCAATCACGACATCCCGGTGCGTTACGTGGGCATTGTGCCCGACCTGTTCCGCGAGGGGCAGGGCGTGGTCGCCGAGGGCAAGCTGGAAGCCGGCGGTACCTTCGTCGCCGACATGGTGCTGGCCAAGCATGATGAGAACTACATGCCGCGCGAAGTGGTCGACGCCTTGAAGAAGAGCGGCCGCTGGCAGGAAGGCGAGGCCGGTAATGTGGCAAAATAATTCGCAACGGCGTGTGGTCTGCTCTCCCTCAAGGGGAGAGGGAAGAAGGCAGGAAGACGGGGCCGCGAAATGATCCCCGAACTCGGACATTTTGCGCTGGTGCTGGCGCTGGCGCTGGGGCTTGTGCAGGCGATCGGGCCGCTGGCCGGCGCGCATTACCGCGACGCGGCGCTGATGCGCATGGCGGATTCGACGGCGCTGATGCAGTTCGTCTTCGTCGCGCTGTCATTCGCAGCGCTGACGGTCTGCTACGTCACGTCCGATTTTTCCGTGGCGAACGTCTACGAGAATTCGCACTCGACGATGCCGCTGATCTACAAATACACCAGCGTCTGGGGCAATCACGAAGGCTCGATGCTGCTGTGGGTGCTGATCCTGGCGCTGTTCGGCGCCGCCGTCGCGGCGTTCGGCGGCAACCTGCCGGCGACGCTGAAAGCCAATGTGCTGGCGGTGCAGTCGTGGATCGCCTGCGCCTTCTATGTGTTCATCCTGCTGACATCGAATCCCTTTTTGCGCATTGCCGAGGCGCCGCTCGAGGGCCGCGATCTCAATCCGATCCTGCAGGACATCGGTCTGGCGATCCACCCGCCGCTGCTTTACCTCGGCTATGTCGGCTTCTCGATTTCCTTCTCGTTCGCGGTTGCCGCGCTGATCGAGGGCCGCATCGACGCCGCCTGGGCGCGCTGGGTGCGGCCGTGGACGCTGGCCGCCTGGATGTTCCTCACGGTCGGCATTTCGATGGGCTCGTACTGGGCCTATTATGAACTGGGCTGGGGCGGCTTCTGGTTCTGGGATCCGGTCGAGAACTCGTCGCTGATGCCGTGGCTGGCGGGCACCGCACTGCTGCATTCGGCGGTCGTGATGGAGAAGCGCAACGCGCTGAAGATATGGACGGTGCTGCTGGCGATCCTGGCGTTCTCGCTGTCGCTCCTGGGGACCTTCCTGGTGCGCTCCGGCGTGCTGACCTCGGTGCACACCTTCGCCACCGACCCCAGCCGAGGCGTGTTTATCCTTGCCATCCTGGTGTTCTTCATCGGCGGCGCGCTGGCGCTGTTCGCCTGGCGCGCGCCGCTGTTGAAACAGGGCGGGCTGTTCGCGCCGGTGTCGCGGGAAGGCGCGCTGGTATTCAACAATCTTTTCCTGACCACGGCCTGTCTGACCGTTTTCGTCGGCACGCTGTACCCGCTGGCGCTGGAATCGGTGACGGGCGAAAAGATTTCGGTCGGGCCGCCGTTCTTCAATCTTACCTTCGCGCCGTTGTTCATTCCCTTGCTGTTCGCCATGCCGTTCGGACCGCTGCTGGCGTGGAAACGCGGCGACGTACTCGGTGTCGCCGAGCGGCTGATGGCGGCCTTCGCGGTCGGCATCGTCGCCATCGCCGTGACTTTCGTCATCAAAGGCGGGCAGTCGGTGCTGGCGCCGTTCGGAATCGGCCTTGGCGTTTATGTGATCGGCGGCGCGTTGATCGATCTCGTCGAGCGCACCGGCCTGTTCCGGCTGCCGCTGGCGACGGTGCGCAGCCGCGCCGCCGGCCTGCCGCGCTCGGTCTGGGGCACGGCGGTGGCGCATATCGGCATCGCGATGTCGCTGATCGGCATTGTCGCGCAGGTCTGGGCGGACGAACGCATCGTCTCGCTGAAGCCGCAGGAGACGGTGTCGATCGCCGGCTATACATTGTCATTCGACCGGCTGACGCAGCGCACCGGATCCAATTTTCGCGAGCAGGTCGCCAAGTTCACCGTGCGCAACAGCGGTGGCACCGTTGTTGGCACCATGGACCCGTCGAAGCGCACCTTTCCGGCGCGCGCCACGACGACGACCGAAGCCTCGCTGCTGACGCGCGGCACAAGCCAGCTCTATCTGTCGCTGGGCGATGCCAATGACGATGGCTCGATCGCGGTGAGGCTCTATCACAAGCCGCTGGTGCTGCTGATCTGGCTTGGCTCGGTGGTGATGATGCTGGGTGGCGGTCTGTCGCTGTCGGACCGGCGGCTCCGTGTCGGTGCGCCGAAGCCGGCGAAGAAAGCCGCAACGAAGCCAGCCTTGCAGCCGGCGGAGTAGGGGGCATGCGCCGCTTCGCCCTGATCGCCTTGCTATTGATGCTGACGACACCGGTCTTCGCCGTGCAGCCGGACGAAGTCCTCAAGGATCCCGCGATGGAAGCGCGGGCGCGCGAGCTGTCGCGCGAACTGCGCTGCATGGTCTGCCAGAACCAGTCGATCGACGATTCCGACGCGCCACTGGCGCGCGACCTGCGGCTGCTGGTGCGCGAGCGGCTGGTGCAGGGGGACAGTGACCGTCAGGTGCGCGACTTCCTGGTGGCGCGTTACGGCGAGTTCGTGCTGCTGCGGCCGCCCTTGCGCTGGCACACCTTGATTCTCTGGTTCCTCGGGCCTGCGGCGCTGCTCGCCGGCATCGGCGGGCTATACCTGCTGGCGCGCCGGCGGCGGACGGTGATCGTGGAACCGGCGGGGCTGAGTGGGGATGAGAAGCGGCGGCTGGTCGAGTTATCGGGCCCGGCCGCCAATGATCGTCACTAGATCATTGATATCACGTCGGTTTTGGAGTTGTCCCACCTTACCAAAGTTTAATCCGCCCGACAGGGCGCTGTAAGGCGCGGCACCCCATCTTCAGGTTCGAAACGGCGCACTTCGCGCCCCAGAATCGAGATGGAGCTTCCGATGAACCCGAGCGATACTTCCGCTCCCCAGACGTCCGTTAAAAGCCGCGGTCTCTCCGCCCGGCGTATTGCCCTGCTGGCGACGACCATTGCAGGTCTCGGCGTGGCCGCCCTTGTGGTCGCCCCTGGCTTCAACCTTCAGGCCACCTATCCCGCCGCCATCGCCCAGAATCTGAGCGAACAGGCTGCCAAGGTGGCCGGTCCCGTCGGATTCGCCGACATCGTCGAGAAGGTGAAGCCCGGCGTGTTCTCGGTCCGCGTCAAGGTCGACGGCGGCAACGAGACGGTCGGCCGCGGCGGCCAGGAAATTCCTCCGGGCATGCGTGAATTCTTCCGTCGCTTCGGCATGCCCGACATGCCGGGCGGTCCGGAAGGCATGCCGCGCGGGCCGCGTGGTGGTCGCGGCGGCGGCACCGGGCAGGGCTCCGGCTTCTTCATCTCCGCCGACGGTTATGCCGTGACCAACAATCACGTGGTCGAGAAGGCCTCGAGCGTCGAAGTCCAGCTTGACGACGGCAAGACTTACCCGGCCAAGGTGATCGGCACTGATCCGCGCACCGACCTGGCCTTGATCAAGGTCGAGGGCAACGCGTTCCCGTTCGTGAAGCTGTCCGACAAGGACCCGCGAATCGGCGACTGGGTGCTCGCGGTTGGCAATCCGTTCGGCCTCGGCGGCACTGTCACCGCGGGTATCGTCTCGGCGCGCGGCCGTGATATCGGCGCCAGCGCCTATGACGACTTCATCCAGATCGACGCGCCGGTGAATCGCGGCAACTCGGGCGGTCCGACCTTCGACACCGAAGGCAATGTGATCGGCGTCAACACCGCGATCTTTTCGCCGTCCGGCGGCTCTGTCGGTATCGCCTTCGCGATTCCCGCCAACACCGTGAAAACGGTCATCGCACAGTTGCGCGAAAGCGGCACCGTGTCGCGCGGATGGATCGGCGTTCAGATCCAGCCGGTGACGCAGGACATCGCTGACGGCCTTGGCCTCAAGAGCACCGACGGTGCGCTGGTCGCCGAGCCTCAGGCCAACGGTCCCGCCGTCAAGGCTGGCATCAATGCGGGCGACGTGATCGTCTCGGTCAACGGCGAGCGGGTGAAGGATGCCCGTGATCTGGCCCGCAAGATCGGTGCGTTGGCGCCGAAGGCGAACGTCAAGCTCGGCGTCGTGCAGAAGGGCACCGAGAAGACCATCAACATGACGCTCGGTGAACTGCCGAACACAACCGAGGCGCGCGCGACATCGCCGGGCGGCGATGACGAAGACAGCGGCGCCGAGGTCGGCCGTCTCGGTCTGTCCCTGGCCCCCGCGGCGCGTGTCGCCGGCGCCGGCTCCGAGGGCGTGGTCGTGACCGGTGTCGACTCGTCCGGCGCTGCCGCCGAGCGCGGTTTCGCCACCGGCGACGTCATCCTCGAGGTTGGCGGTCAGGCGGTTTCGACGCCGGCCGACGTCCGCAAGGTCGTCGGTACCGCGCGCAGCGAAGGCAAGCGCACCGTCCTGCTCCGCGTGAAGAAGGGTGAAAGCACCCGCTTCGTCGCGCTGCCGGTCGGCCGCGGTTAAGGCCGCAAGATTGAGTGGAATCTCGCTGGCATTCTGTCGCCCCCCGCTAGCGGGATGACCTCAACGGGGCGGGCTTCGGCCCGTCCCGACAATTTCCGAAGTGCCGGATTTTTTCCCGCCTTCGCCGAAAACTCACCCCGGCATAGTCGCCCCCCGCCGGGGTGAGCGCGGGGGTGGTGGCGCAAGCCGCCACCCCCAACGACGCCCGGGGCGCATTGCAGCGCGGCCGTTCACCGATCGGGAGCGAGAAGACGGCGATTGACGCAGACACAGAATTGGTGTGACCCATGCCCAGCACTGCCGAGTTTCGAGGGCAACGCGCATCCGGCCGCTCGGCCGATATGCAACCGGATCGGATCACCATGCGGCTTCTGATCATCGAAGACGATCGCGTCGCCGCCGACTATCTGGTCAAGGCGTTCCGCGAGGTGGGACATGTCGCCGAGGTCGCCTATGACGGCGATGATGGTCTGGCACTCGCCCTCGACGGGCAATACGACGTGCTGATCGTTGACCGCATGATGCCCAAGCGCGACGGTCTGTCCGTGATCGGCGCCTTGCGGGCCAAGGACATCGAAACCCCGGCGCTGATTTTGTCCGCGCTCGGCCAGGTCGACGACCGGGTCAAGGGCCTGCGCGCCGGCGGCGACGACTATCTGCCGAAACCCTATTCATTCACCGAACTGCTGGCCCGGGTCGAGGTGCTGGCGCGCCGCCGCGGTTCGCGCCAGGAAGAAACCGTGCTGCGGGTCGGCGATCTCGAACTGGACCGGCTGTCGCACGTGGTTCGGCGCGGCCAGGAAGAGATAACGCTGCAACCGCGCGAATTCCGCCTGCTGGAATACCTGATGAAACATGCCGGGCAGGTGGTGACCCGCACCATGCTGCTGGAGAATGTGTGGGACTATCATTTCGACCCGCAGACCAACGTCATTGACGTTCACATCTCGCGCTTGCGCTCAAAAATCGATAAAGGATTCTCCCAGCCGCTTCTGCACACGATCCGCGGCGCGGGATACATGATCCGTGACGGCGCTCGGTAAACTCTTCCGCACCACGACGTTCAAGCTGACGCTGGTCTATCTGACCGTGTTTGCACTGTTCGCGGCGTTTCTACTGGGGTATTTCGCCTTCAACACCCGCCGCCTGATCAACGAGCAGATCACCGAAACCGTCGATGCCGAAGTGAACGGCCTGTCCGAGCAGTACCGGCTGGGCGGCATCAGGCGCCTGGTCATCGTAATCGACGGCCGCGCGCGACGGCCGGGCTCCAGCCTCTATCTCGTCACGACCTTCGCCGGTGATCCTCTCGCCGGCAATATTACCAATCTGCCGGCGGGCACGCTCGACAAGCCGGGCTGGGTCGAGACGTCCTACCGCCGGCTCGATGAGACCGAAGGCGCCGCGCATCCGCAACACCATGCGCTGGCGCGGGTGTTTCAACTGCCGGGCGGCTTCCGCATGCTGGTCGGCCGCGATCTCGACGAACGCGAGCGGCTCTACAATATCGTGATCGGCGCCGGCCGCTGGTCGATCG
This sequence comes from Pseudolabrys sp., assembly GCA_022843325.1. Lineage (GTDB taxonomy): Bacteria > Pseudomonadota > Alphaproteobacteria > Rhizobiales > Xanthobacteraceae > Pseudolabrys. The sequence goes on from JALHNV010000028.1 coordinate 12,397, forward strand.
CGTTGGTGCTCGTGCTGGGCCTCGCCGGTGGACTGTTCGTGACCCGGCGTGTGCTGCGCCGGGTCGACGCCATGACGGAGACCACCCGGCATATCATGGCGGGCGATCTCGGCGAGCGGCTGCCAGTCGCCGGCACCGGCGACGAACTCGACCGGCTGGCGGAGAATCTCAACGCCATGCTGGAGCGCATCGAGGCGCTGATGCGGGGCCTGAAGGAAGTGTCCGACAATATTGCCCATGACCTGAAGACGCCGCTGACGCGGCTGCGCAACCGTACCGAACAGGCGCTGCGTACCGCCTCGACCGAATCCGATTACCGCGCCGCGCTGGATTCGATCATCGAGGAATCCGACGGACTGATCCTCACCTTCAACGCGCTGCTGTCGATCGCGCGGGCTGAATCCGGCCAGGCGCGGGATAACATGATCGACTTCGACGCCGCCGAAATTGCCCGCGACGTTGGCGAACTGTACGAACCGCTGGCTGAGGAGAAGGGGCTGGCGCTGAAGGTCGAGGCGCCGACCGAGGCCCCGGTCAAAGGCAATCGCGAACTGGTCAGCCAGGCGCTGGCCAACCTCGTCGATAACGCCATCAAGTATGCCGCGCCGCGCGATCCGCCGGCCGATGCGGCGCCGGCCGAAATCGTGGTGCGCGCCGAGGTGGACGGCGATCGCGTGCTGCTCAGCGTCGCCGATCGCGGTCCCGGTATTGCCGAAGCCGATCGCGCCCGGGTGGTAGAGCGCTTTGTGCGGCTGGAACAGAGCCGTTCGCAGCCTGGCTCGGGGCTGGGCCTCAGTCTGGTCGCGGCGGTGGCGCGGCTGCATGGCGGCGAACTGACGCTGGACGATAACCATCCGGGGTTGAAAACCATCATTGCCTTGCCACGGGGAGGGCCGGTACAGAGTGCTGGATGACCCTGCCGGGCAAGAAGACTGCCGGTCTCGACCAGGCCGCGCGCGAAAGCGTGCTGGCCGCCCGAATCGTGGCCGCGCCGGTGCTGATCGATCCGCAGGCCGCCGCCGCCACCCTTGATGCATGGTTAGCCGGGCTTGATCCCGGCGCGGCAGCACCGCTGTCGGCGCTGCTGACCGCCCATCCGGTTCTCCGCACGCTGCTGGAAAGCCTGTCAGAGCATTCTCCCTATCTGTGGGATCTCGCCACGGGTGACGCGCCGCGCCTGCTCCGTCTGCTCCAAGCCGATCCCGACCTTCATCTGACGGCGCTGCTGGCCGACAAGACTGCTGCCGTTGCCGCCACCGACGACGAAGCCGAGGCCATGCAGCTGCTGCGCCGCATGAAAGCGGAGGCCGCGCTGCTGATTGCGCTCGCCGACATCGGCGGCACATGGCCGGTGATGCGGGCCGCGCACGCATTGACCGATCTCGCCGATGCGGCCGTCGGTGCGGCTGTGCGTTTTGCACTGGCCGAGGCGACGCGCGCCGGCCGCCTGAAGCCACCGGATCCAGCTCAGCCCCAGATCGGCAGCGGCTATATTGTGCTGGCGATGGGCAAGATGGGTGCGTTCGAACTCAACTACTCGAGCGACATCGACCTGATCGTGTTCTTCGATGCGGCGTCCCCGGCGTTGGCGCAAGGCGTTGAAGCAGCGCCGTTGTTCGTGCGGGTGACGCAGAAGCTGGTGAAGCTGCTGCAGCAACGCACCGGCGATGGCTATGTCTTCCGCACCGATCTGCGCTTGCGGCCGGATCCGGCCTCGACCGGCATCGCCATTTCGACCGCCGCCGCGCTGTCCTATTACGAAAGCGTGGGACAGAACTGGGAACGCGCGATGATGATCAAGGGGCGCGCCTGCGCCGGTGACATCCCGGCCGGGGAGGCGATCCTCCAGGAACTCTCGCCATTTGTCTGGCGCAAGTTCCTCGACTTCGCCGCGGTCGCCGCCGTCCATGCCATGAAGCGGCAGATCAATGCCTATCGCGGCCATGGTGAGATCGCGGTCGAAGGACACAACATCAAGCTCGGCCGCGGCGGCATCCGTGAGATCGAGTTCTTCGCCCAGACCCAGCAACTGATTGCCGGTGGCCGCAATCCCGGCCTGCGCGACCGCGATACGCTGACCACGCTGGACAAGCTCAGCCATGACGGCTGGATCGGCGCTGACGCTTGCAGCGACATGAAGGCGGCCTATTGCTTCCTGCGCACGGTCGAGCACCGCCTGCAGATGGTCAATGACGAGCAAACACAGGTGCTGCCCGTCGATCGCGACGGTCTGGACCGGTTTGCGCGTTTTCTTGGTTATGCCGACCGCGACGCGTTCGCGAAAACGTTCATCGATCATCTTGAAACTGTACAGCGGCATTATTCCCGTCTTTTCGAGAAGACGCCGGCTGCCGACCGGCCGGCATTGGCGTTTCCGCCCGACGCCGATGACCGCAAGACGCTGGAGCGGCTCGCCGAACTTGGATTCCGCGCGCCGCTGGAGGCGTCCGGCATCATCCGGCAATGGCTGTCCGGCAGCCATCGCTCACTGCGCGGTGATCTGACGCGCGATCACCTCGAAGCGCTGCTGCCGGTCCTGGTCGAGCGTATTGGCGTCACCGACAATCCCAACGCCACGCTGGTGCTGTTCGACCACTTCCTCGCCAATCTGCATGCGCCGGCCCAGTTGTTGTCGCTGTTGCAGCAGAAGCCCGACCTGATCGCGCTGATCACCCTGGTGCTCGGCATTGCGCCGCGGTTGGCCGACACGCTGGCGCGCAATTCACAGGTGATGGACGCGCTGGTTGATCCGAGTTTCTTCGGCGTGCTTCCTGACGACGCCGTACTGGCGAAGCGGTTCGAGGCGGTGCTGTCGCAGGCGCGCTACGACCAGGACCTGCTCGAGCGCATTCGCATGTTCGGGCTGGAATACATGTTCCTGATTGGCGTGCGTATTCTGTCCGGCACCGTGACGGCGCGGCAGGCCGGCGAAGCTTTTGCCCGGCTCGCCGATGCGGTGATCCGCGCCGTTCACCGCGCGGTGATGGACAATTTCGTGCAGACCCACGGCAGCATCCGCGGCGAGCAGACGGCGGTACTGGCGATGGGCAAGCTCGGCGGCCGCGAGATGACCGCTACATCCGATCTCGACCTCATCACGGTTTATGATTTCGACGCCGAGCATCCGGAATCCGACGGCAAGCGGTCGCTGTACGGCGCGCAGTACTTTGCCCGGCTGACGCAGCGGCTGATCAATGCGCTGACGGCGCAGACCAATTACGGCGCGCTCTATCAGGTCGACATGCGGCTGCGGCCGTCGGGACGATCGGGACCGCTGGCAACGCAGATCGAAGGCTTTCGCGGTTATCAGGAGACCGAGGCCTGGACCTGGGAGCACATGGCGCTGACCCGGGCGCGCGTGGTGTCGGCGTCGCCGGAGTTTGCCGCGCGCGTGGAGGCGGTGATCCACGAGATCCTGACGCGGCCGCGCGACGCCGAGCAGATCGCCGGCGACGTGGCAGAGATGCGTGGCGCCATCGCCAAGGAGAAAGGCGACTCCGATCGCTGGGATCTGAAATATGCGGTGGGCGGGCTGGTCGATATCGAATTCATCGCCCAGTATCTCCAACTGGTTCATGCGCACCAGCTGCCGGGTATTCTCGATACAACGACCGCGCGCGTGCTCGACAAGGCGTGGGCGCTCCGGGTGATCTCGGTCGAGGATGCCGAGGTGCTGCGCGCCGCGGTGCAGCTCTATCACGACCTCACGCAGCTGTTGCGGCTGTGCCTGCCGGGGGCGTTCGATCCGAAGACCGCGGGCGCGGGATTGTTGCGGCTGCTGGCCCGGGCCGCCGACGTGCCCGACTTCGCCGCGCTCGATGCGACGCTCATCGAGACGCAGCGCAAGGTCCGTGAGAGCTTCATCCGGATTATCGGACGGGCGCCGTAATCGGGCCCATCCGTCGTCATGCCCGGCTTTATGCCGGGCATCCACGTCTTGCTTCAAGAACAGTAAGTCGTGGATGGCCGGGACAAGCCCGGCCATGACGATGGGGCTACGCCGCTTCGTCCTTTGGCAGCGCGCATTGTGGCGCCAGCGGCAGACGCACCACCACCAGCGTGCCTCTGCCCAGCGTCGAGCGGATGCGCATGTTGCCGCCATGAAGTTCGACCAGCGATTTTGCGATGGCCAGTCCGAGCCCCGAGCCCTGGTGGCTCTTGGTCAGCTGGCTCTCCACCTGCTCGAAAGGCCGGCCGAGCCGGTTTAAATTGTCGCGCGCAATGCCGATGCCGGTGTCGGCGATCGACAGCACGATGCAGTCGTCGCTGCAGCGTCCGCGGACCGTGACGCGACCGCCGGCCGGCGTGAATTTGACCGCGTTGGACAGCAGGTTCAGCGCGATCTGCTTGAGGGCGCGGCGGTCGGCACGCAAGTGCAACTCGGGCGCGATCTCGGCCACCAGGTGTAGTTCCTTTTCCTGCGCCCGCGCCGAAACCACGCGCATGGCATCGGCCAGGAGATCGGCGAGTTCGAGGTCCTCGTAATCGAGCCGGATGCGGCCGGCCTCGATCTTCGACATGTCGAGTATGTCGTTGATGACGTCGAGCAGATAATGGCCGCTGTCGCGGATATCGCTGCAGTATTCACGGTACTTGTCGGCGCCGAGCGGGCCGAACATGCCCGACTCCATGATCTCCGAAAAACCGATGATGGCGTTGAGCGGCGTGCGCAGTTCGTGGCTCATGTTGGCGAGGAACTTCGACTTGGCCTGGTTGGCTTCCTCGGCGCGGGTCTTTTCCTCCGCGTACTTCTCGGCCAGTTCGGCCAGTCGCTGCTGCGACGAGCGCAGGTCGGTGACGGTGGCCATCAGCCGTTTTTCGCTGTCGATCAGCTTTTCTTCGTGTGTCTTCAGCGCGGTGATATCGGTGCCGACCGAGACATAACCGCCGTCCTTGGTGCGGCGTTCGCTGATGTGCAGCCAACGGCCGTCCTCAAGCTGTGCCTCGAATGTGCGGGCGCCCGGCAGGGTAGGGCCGGTGCTGACGACCTTGTTGCGCACCACCGGCTTGGAGCCGGCGGCGACCACCGCCTCATAGGAGGCGCCGACGGTGATTGCTTCGTCGGGCAGATGGTGCAGGTCCTGGAAGTTCGAGTTGCACAGCACCAGGCGGTTGTCGGCGTCCCACAGCACGAAGGCTTCGGGAATGGTCTCGATGGCGTCGCGCAAGCGCAGATCGGCGGCGACCGTCTTTTCGACCAGGCTCTTCTGCTCGGTGACATCGACGGCAATGCCGATCAGGTGCAGGCCCGGGCCGTTGAGCTGTCGCACCAACTCGCAGCGTGCCCGCAGCCATACCCAGTGCCCGTCGGCGTGGCGCATGCGGAAGGCATGGTCGACGGTGGTGGCATTGGCTTCGGCCAATTCGGCCGCGAGATCGTAGAGCCGCACGTCGTCGGGATGCACCAGCTTTTCGACGTCGCCGAATGGCAGCAGATCGTCCTTGGCCTCGAGGCCGAGTATGTCGAACATCGACTGCGACCAGAAGATACGGCCGCGCGCCAGATCCCAGTCCCACAGGCCGCAGCGGCCGCGGTTGAGCGCGGTGTCGATGCGGCTGCGCACCGTCTCGTAGATCACATCGGCCTCGCGCGCGCGCGTGGCCTGCCAGTGAAAGGCAAAGCCGAGGATCAGCACGACGAAGCCGGTTGTTGCCGACAGGGTGATGGTGAGCGTTGTTAGCGAACGCCAGGAGGCGAGCGCGGCGTCGCGCGCCTGGATGACGGCGATCTGTCCGTAGGGAGCTTGCAGGGTGCGCACGGTGGCGAGTGCGGTATTGCCGTTCGGCAGCATGATTTCGAGTACGCCGGCGCTGGCGCCGAACGTGGTCAGCGGCTGCGAAGTACCCAATACGTCGGTGAGACGGCGGCCGACCGTTGCGTCGGTGGCGGGCGTTGCGGCGAGGATGATCCCGGCGGTATCAGTCAACACGAACTGCCGTCCCGTCGCGGTCGCCCAGGGCGGCAGAATGCGGCCCAGCAGTTCCTGCGGCCGTTCGGCGGCGACGTCGATCGCGCGCGGCGTCTGCAGGCGTCCCGCCGCGACGTCGGCGAGGGCGTCGAGCGAGATCGCCATGGTGGTGATGGTCTGGCGGCGCTGGTCGAGCACCTGCACCGCTGCGCCGACGCATATGGTGGCCAGAAAAGCAACGATCAGCACCGGCACGGCGCGACGCAATAAAGGTTCCGCTGTCAGCAGCCGCCGGTACGCCGGATTGGCAATCGACTGCGCGAGGCCTTTAATCGAATCGCTATGTGCAGACGCACCCGCCACATTGGCGCGCGCCATAGAATATCTCCGGTTGGAAGTTCCCCTGCTGCGAACCGGAAAGAGCCGCCTTGCTTCCCGAATCACTTCATCGATTGGAATCGATGGACGCAGATTTGTCGAGAGTCCGAAGAGTCAATTATTTAAAAATCGTTACCCACCGATAAGTAATTGCCGGCAGAGGGCGGCGGTGGCATCGGAGCCGCTGCGGCCAGCGCGGCGGCTCCGATAGTGCCTCAGGCGAGCGCGCGCTCGACGATATCGGACAGGTCGCGCGACAAGTTGGCTTTCTGGATGCGGGTCAACGCCGCTTCGGCCTTGGTCCGCCGGCCGTCTTCCAGCGTGCGCCAGGTGCGGAAGCTGTTGGCCAGCCGCGCCGCCAGTTGCGGGTTCTTTGGGTCGATCGCCAGCAGCATCTCGGCGATGAAATCATAGCCGGCGCCATCGGCGCGGTTGAACTGGGTCGGATTGCCCTGCGCGAAAGCACCGATCAGTGCGCGCACGCGGTTGGGATTGGCTAGCGAGAAGGCGGTGTGCGCCGTCAGCTTGCGAACGTTGTCCAGGGTATCCGGCTGCGGGATCATGGCCTGCAGCGAGAACCATTTGTCGATCACCAGGGCGTCGGCCGCATAGCGCTCATAGAAATCGGCCAGCGCTTTCTCGCGTTCGGGCACATTGTGCTGCGACAGCGTGGCCAGCGCCGCCATGCGGTCCGTCATGTTGTCGGCGGCATGGTACTGCCTTGCGGCGCGGGCGATGGCGGCGGTGTCGCCCGTCGCCGCCATCAGATCGAGCGCGACATTGCGCAAGGCGCGGCGTCCGGCGCTGGCGGCGTCGGGCGAGTAGGGGCCGGGCACCGTCATGCGCTCATAGACGGCGGCCAGCGCGTCGCCCAGTGCCTTTCCGGTATCGGCACGCAAGGCGTGGCGGGCCTGGAAGATCGCGTCCGGATCGATGTCGCGGCCGATTTCGCGGGCAACATCGCCTTCGCCCGGCGGCACCAGCGCGAGAGCGACAAAGGCAGGCTCCAGTCTGTTGTCCGTCAAGATGGCTGACAACGCCGCGGTCAGCTTCTCGTCGGCGCGCGCCGGCTGCTGCGCGCGCAATGCGGCAACATTGTCAATCAGTAGCCGCATTGCGATGGTCTGCAGCGCCTGCCAGCGGTTGAAGGCATTGCCGTCGCGCGCGGCGAGGAAGGCGAGGTCGTCGCCGGTGAGATCGGTGTTGAGCGTGATCGGCGCCGAGAAGTCACGATTGATCGACAGCACCGGGCGTTCCGTGATGCCGGTGAATTCGAACGTCTGAGACGGTTCGGTCAGTACCAGTACACCACGGTCGACCGGCGTCCCGTCTTTCAGCGCCAGCGGCAGATCGGTGCCGTCGCCAGCGACGAGGCCGGTGCTGAGCGGGATCACCATCGGCTGCTTGGTCGGCTGGCCGGGCGTCGGCGCCAGCGTTTGCGTGGCCTCAATGGTGTAAGTCTCCGCCGCGGCGTCGAAGCGTGTTGCGATCGTCACTTCAGGCGTGCCGGCCTGCGAGTACCAGCGCCGGAACGGCGCCATGTCGCGGCCGCTGACGTCGGCAAAGCAGCGGATGAATTGCTCGACCGTGGCCGCTTCGCCGTCATGGCGGGCGAAATACAGATCCATGCCGGCACGGAACTTGTCCGGACCGATCAGGGTCTGCACCATGCGCACCACTTCCGAGCCTTTGTCGTAGACCGTGCTTGTATAGAAGTTGTTGATCTCCTTGTAGGACTCCGGGCGCACCGGATGCGCCAGCGGGCCCGAATCCTCGACGAACTGGGCGGCGCGCAGATTGCGCACCGTGGCAATGCGCTTGACCGGGCGCGAGCGCTCGTCGGAGGAGAACTCCTGGTCGCGGAAAACCGTCAGGCCTTCCTTCAGGCAGAGCTGGAACCAGTCTCGGCAGGTGATGCGGTTGCCGGTCCAGTTGTGGAAATATTCGTGCGCGATCACGGTTTCGATGCCGGCGAAGTCGCCATCGGTAGCGGTATCGGCATCGGCCAGCACGTATTTGTCGTTGAAGACGTTGAGGCCCTTGTTCTCCATGGCGCCCATGTTGAAGTCGGACACGGCGACGATCATGAAAATATCAAGGTCGTATTCGCGGCCGTAGGCTTCCTCGTCCCAGCGCATCGAACGCTTGAGCGCGTCCATGGCGTAGCCGCAGCGGCCTTCCTTGCCGGGCTCGACATAAATGCGCAGCACCACATCGCGTTTCGACGCGGTGACGAAACGGTCTTCGACGTGGGCCAGATTGCCGCCGACCAGAGCGAACAGATAAGAAGGTTTCGGATGCGGGTCGTGCCAGACCGCGAAATGGCGGCCATCAGGCAGGTCGCCGCTATCGGTGAGATTGCCGTTTGACAGCAGCACCGCGGCTTCCGCTGTGTCGGCCTCGATGCGTGTCGTGTAGACCGCCATCACATCGGGGCGATCCGGGAAATAAGTGATGCGGCGGAAACCCTCGGCCTCGCACTGGGTGCAATAGGTACCGCTCGAGCGGTACAGTCCCGACAACTGCGTGTTGGCGGTCGGGTCGACCAGCGTCTCGATCTCCAGGGTGAACGGCGCGTTCGGCACCTGCGGGATGATCAGGCGGTCGGCGGTAGCCGAATAACTGTCAGGCGGCACGATCGCGCCATTGATCTTCAGCGCGACCAAAGTGAGCCCGTCGCCGTCCAGCACCAGCGGCGCCGCGCCGGAGTTCGGATTGGGCTTGAGCGCCAACGTCGCCTTTACCTTTGTCTTCGTCGCGTGCAGCGCGACGTTCAGTTCAACGGTGTCAACCAGCCAGTCCGGCGGGCTGTAGTCTTTCAGAAGGATCGGCTCGACGGTGTCTGTGGGCATGTGGTCTCAAGGGTTGTCTACGGCCGAACATCTTTAGACGGATCGGCAGGCTGGCGAAAGGCAGTCCCACGGCGGGCCGCCGATGTGGAACACGGTTGCGACTTTTGGCGGCACAACGATAGTTCCCATTGCCCGTCGATTGGTGTTATTCCATGCGCCATTCGGGCCGCCACAATGTATCTCTTTTGAATCAGCGGCCTTGTCTCGGGAGGACAGCAAATGACCTACAAGCATCTGAAAAAAATCGGCATCGCGCTCGCGGTTGCGGCAAGCTTCGGCCTGTCGGCGCCGGCGCAGGCCCAGTCGTACCCGAACCAGACGGTTCGCATCGTCGTGCCGTTCTCGGCCGGCAGCGCGACCGATATTCTCGCCCGGCTGGTCGCCGACGAACTGACCAAGAAATGGAGCCAGACCGTTGTGGTCGAGAATCGGCCCGGCATTCCGGGGACGACCACGGTCGCCAAAAGCCCGGCGGACGGCTACACGCTGATGCTGACGTCGAACGGGCACACCATCTCCGGCGTCATCAACAAGAGCCTCCAGTTCGATCCGGTCAAGGATTTCGCAGGCATCACGCCGGTTGCGACCGTGCCGGTGGTCCTGATCGTGCCGCCCGATTCGCCGGCCAAGTCGGTCAAGGAATTCATCGATCTCGCCAAGGCGAGCCCCGGCAAGCTGAACTTTGCCTCTCCGGGTCTGGCCAGCGCCACTTTCATCGCCGCCGCCATGTTCAAGGAAGCCGCCAAGATCGACATGCAGCACGTTCCCTATAAAGGCGCGCCGGAGGCGGTCACCAGCGTCATGCGTGGCGACACGCAGATGTACTTCACGCCGATCAATGTCGGTTCGGAGCTGGTGCAGGCAGGCAAGGTGCGTGCGCTCGCGGTTGCGACCGAGAAGCGCAATGCGACTATGCCGAACACGCCGACCATCGGCGAGGCGGCGCTGCCCGGCTTCAAATACGACTCCTGGTTCGGGCTGCTGGCCCCGGCGGGCACGCCGCGCGAGATCATCGCCAAGATCAACGCCGATGTGCTCGACATTCTCAAGACCGCCGACATCAAGGCCAAGCTTGCCGCTCAAGGCGTCGAACCGATGCCGATGTCGCCGGAGGCGTTCGACAAGGTGATCGCCGGTGACACCGCGCGGTTGGCGGAAATCTTCAAGGACGGCATCAAATAGGGATGGCGGATCCTGCGGTGGCGGCGGTCGACGCCGTCACCGTATCGGCTCGGCGTGGCCGATGACGCGTTTGATCGACGGCGAGCGCAGCCGCAAGGCGCGTTCCAGCGCATCGACCTTCTCGTGCACGCTCTGCACCGTGAGGTCGGGCGGCACCCTGCAATGAAAATTGACGATCTCGCCGTCGTCGGTTTCGCGCACCCGCACGTCGTGAATGTCGCGCAGTGGCCGGCTCTCCGGCGCCAGCTCCGCCAAGGCGATTTCAACCGCCTTGACCCGTTCCGGCGGCGCCTCGCGCCCGGAGGCGTCCGGTGGCTGCAGCGGTTCGATGTGGGTTTCGACCTCGACGCCGGGCCCGAGTTCGGCGGCGATTGCATCCTCCAAAGCATCGGCCATAGCGTGCGCGGCACGCAGCGACAGCTTGCCGTTGACTTCCAGATCGAGCGACACGGCGCGGCGCTCGCCGATGTCGTGCACCGTGACGTGATGCACGGCGAGTGCCCGGTTGCGGGCAATCACCATGACGCGGTCGAGCACCGTCTCGCTCGATAGCGCCACCGGGTCGGTGGTGACGATCGGTTCAGCGCCGGGCATCCGCTTAGCGATGGCCGCGGCAATTTCAAGCTTGATGGCACTGACGCGGTCGAGCGGCAGCGTGCGGCTGACCGCCACCGTCAGATCCACAAACGTGCGTTCGCCGACGGCGCGGGCACGCACCTGTTCGACCTTGACCACGCCGGGCACCTGCGCTGCCGCCGTTGTGATCAATTCAGTTGCGCCGGGCGGGGCGACGTCGATCAGCGCGTCGATGGTGCGCCGGCCGAGCCGCCAGCCGGCGATGCAGATCAGCACCGATACGGCCAAGGCCGCAGCCGAGTCGGCCCAAGCCATGCCGTAGGATACGGCGGCCAGACCGGTCAGCACGGCCAGCGACGACCAAAGGTCGGACGAGAAGTGCAGCGCGTCCGCCTCCAGCGCATGGCTATGTGTCGCTTTGGCGGTGCGCGAGAGCGCACGGGCGCGGTAGTAATCAACGACGATGGACACGATGATGACACCGAAGGCCCAGGCGTTGGCCTCCACGGCGTGACTGCCGGGCGCGAGCAGACGATTGATCGCTTCCCACGTGACGACGCCGGCCAGCAAAAACAGCAGCGCGGTCGCGGCCAGCGCCGAGATCGCCTCGATCTTGCCGTGACCGTAATGGTGGTTCTCGTCGGCCGGTCTGCCGGAGATCCGCACGGCGATATAGGTCATCACCGCGGCGCCGCAATCTATCAGCGAATGCCCGGCCTCGGACAGGATGCCGAGCGACCCGGTGGAGATGCCGACGATGCCCTTGGCCACGGTGAGGCCGGCCGATGCCACGATCGACGTCAGTGCGACCCGTTCTTTTTCTTGCTGCATGGCGCCCGATCTACACCAAGGCGTTTGCCGTTTCGAGCGCGTTAGTCGCTGTTGCTTCCAAGTCGCAATTGCATGTCGCGCGGTCGTTCCGTCACGCGAGATGATCCAGATTAAATGCCGGCACGGCGGACCATTGGTGCTGCGGCACGCCGCACCAGTTCGCGGTTTCACTCCGCGTCGGAAAAACTCAGCGCCGATGCCATCCACTCCAGAGCCGCGATGCGATCGGCCCGCTCCGTGGGTGTCATGCGCTTGAATTCGGATATGAGGCGAGCGCTGACGGCCGGTTCGGCCGCCGACAGCGCCTGCCGGCCGGGGGCGGTCAGACGGGAATGGACGATGCGGCGGTCGTCGGCGCTGCGATAGCGCTCGACAAGACCACGCGCGACGAGGCGATCGAGAATGACGGTGACGGTGGCCTGGCTGAGACTGACGTCGGCGGAGATGCGCCCGGTCGTTACTTCGCCGAGATCGGCGATCGATTGCAGGATCGCCAGTTGCGGCGCGGTGAGGCCGGTCTCGCGCACCAGACGGCGGGAGCGCAGATCGGCCGCGTGCATGATGCGGCGGACGGCGGCGAGAACCGCACGCACTTGAGTTTCTTCGGATCGATCGTCGGGTTTGAGCGTTGGGGTCATGAGGTATGGAACTCCGGCCCTAATGATTTGACATCAAAACATTAGTGTTGTAAAGAATATTTCGCGCCGCGCGAGCGGCATTTCTTGTTTTGTGCCCTAAAGCGATTTTTCCCCGCCGGGAAACGTGGCCGGGCCATTCGAACACCCCCAAACGCGAGGGGGGAGCGAGGGGCACGGATGTGCGGACTGTGTGGTGAAATGACGTTTGACGGCGCCGCGGCATCGACCGCCGCCGTCGCCTCCATGAGCGCTGAGCTCGCCCGACGCGGCCCGGATGGCTCGGGTCTTTGGTCCAATGGCACGGCTGCCCTCGGCCACCGGCGTCTCAAGATCATCGATCTGTCGGATCGGGCGCAGCAGCCGATGGTCGACGCTGGCCTCGGCCTGTCGGTCGCCTTCAACGGCTGCATTTATAACTACAAGGCGCTGCGCGCCGACCTTGAGGCCAAGGGCTACAAGTTCTTCTCGGATGGCGACACCGAAGTGGTGCTCAAGGCCTGGCATGCCTGGGGCAAGGAAGCGCCGAAGCGCTTCAACGGCATGTTCGCCATCGCCGTGGTCGAGCGCGACAGCGGCCGGCTGTCGCTGGTGCGCGATCGCCTCGGCATCAAGCCGCTGTATTACGCCGAGAACCCCGGCAAGCGCATCCGGTTCGCCTCGAGCCTGCCGGCCATTCTCGCCGCCGGCGATGTCGATACGTCGATCGATCCGGTCGCGCTCAATTACTACATGTCGTTTCACGCCGTGGTGCCGCCGCCACATACCATCGTCAAAGGCATCCGCAAGGTGGAGCCCGGCACCGTCGTGACGTTCGAGCCGGATGGCCGGCGGACGGACGAGCGTTTCTGGACGCTGACCTACGGTCGCAGCGCCGCGGAGGCCAAACGCTCGAGCGAAGAATGGCGTGACGCCGTTCACACCGCGCTGCGCACAGCCGTCGACCGGCGCATGGTCGCCGACGTGCCGGTGGGCGTGCTGCTGTCGGGCGGACTCGATTCCAGCCTGATCGTGGCGCTGCTCGCCGAGGCAGGGCAGAAGCAACTCAAGACCTTCTCAATCGGTTTTGAATCGATCGGCGGCGAGGTCGGCGACGAGTTCAAATACTCGGACATCATCGCCAGCCACTTCGGCACCGAACATCACAAGCTCTTCATCGAATCGAAAAAGCTGATCGCCAGCCTGCCTGAAACCATTCGCGCCATGTCGGAGCCGATGGTGTCCTACGACAACGTCGGCTTCTATCTTTTGTCCAAGGAGGTCGCCAGGCATGTGAAGGTGGTGCAGTCCGGGCAGGGCGCCGACGAAGTCTTCGCCGGGTATCACTGGTATCCGCCGATGGTGAACTCGACCGATCCGCTCGGCGATTACGCGGCGCACTTCTTCGACCGCGATCATGCTGAGTACACGGACATCATGGAGCCGGCCTATGTCGGCGGCGACCACGCACAGGATTATGTGCGCCAACACTTCGCCCGTGCCGGCGCCGATGAGGCGATCGACAAGGCCCTGCGGCTCGATTCGACGGTCATGCTGGTCGACGATCCGGTCAAGCGCATCGACAACATGACGATGGCGTGGGGCCTTGAGGCGCGCGTACCGTTCCTCGACCACGAACTGGTCGAACTCGCGGCCAAGGTGCCGGCCGCCGAGAAAATTCGCGATGGCGGCAAGGGCGTGCTGAAAGACATTGGCCGCCAGATCATCCCGGCCGAAGTGATCGACCGGCCGAAGGGCTACTTTCCGGTGCCGGCCCTGAAATACATCGAGGGGCCGGTGCTCGATTTCGTGCGACAGGCGCTCGATGCACCGGCCGCGCGCCAGCGCGGCCTGATCAAGCGCGGCTATATCGACAAGCTGATGGACGCACCGAAGGATCACATCACGCGCCTGCGCGGCTCCAAGCTGTGGCAGGTCGCGCTGCTCGAGCTGTGGCTTCAAGAGCACAGGATCTAGGGTGCTGGCATCCATGCAAGCTAAAACCAACCCGCCAAAGTCTCAAGTTGCCGGCGATATGGTCTCGCTCAAGACATGGGGCGACCCGCGCGAGCATGCAGGGCTGTCGCAAGAAGCTTTTGTCGATTGCGGCTGGGGCCGGCTGCTGTTCGGCCAGACCTTCGGCGCGCCGTCGGTACTGGCCGCTGCGCTGAACGATGAAGCCTCGGACGAGCGTGATATTGCGCTGTATGTCCGTGAGCCGCATGTCGTGCTGGCGGCGGCGCCGCAACACCTCTTTCTTGATCCGTCACACACCTATCGTCTCGATCTGTCGCAATTGCCGGAAGCTCCCGCCGCAGACGCGGTCATCATCCGCGCGGCGACGGGTGACGATGCCGATGAGGTCAACCGGCTTTATCTGTCGCGCAAGATGATGCCCTTGCGCGACGGTTATCTCGCCGACGGAGGCCATCCTCCCAGCATCGGCCTGCTGGTCATGGAGGGCGCCGACAAAAGTCTGGCCGGTGTCGTCATGGGAATCGATCACGCCGCCGCGATCAACGATCCGGACAACGGCGCGAGCCTCTGGGCGCTTGCCGTCGATCCGCAGGCCCGCGCGCCGGGCATTGGCAGTGCGCTGGTGCTGGCGTTGGCGCGGCGGTTCAAGAAGCTCGGTCGTACTTTCATGGATCTGTCGGTCAAGCACGACAACGTTCAGGCCATCGCCCTCTATGAGAAGCTGGGTTTCCGGCGCGTTCCGGTGTTCTGCGTCAAGCGCAAGAATGCCGTCAACGAAGCCTTGTTCGTCGGACCCGCGATCGCCGGTGAACTCAATATTTATGCGCGCATCATTGTCGATGAGGCGCGGCGGCGCGGCATCGCCTGCGAGGTCGAGGATGCCGAAGCCGGGATCTTCCGGCTGTCCTTCGGCGGCCGCGCGGTGGCCTGCCGCGAGTCGTTGTCGGAGATGACCAGCGCCGTGGCAATGTCGCGCTGCGATGACAAGGCGCTGACCCGCCGGCTGCTGGCCAAGGCCGGGTTGCGCGTGCCCGAACAGCTCCAGCTGTCGAGCCCAGCGGAAGCGTCATCTTTTCTGGAGCGGCACGGCCGCGTTGTGGTCAAGCCGGCGCGGGGCGAGCAGGGGCGCGGCGTGTTTGTCGATCTGACCACCGAGGATGAGGTCACGCGCGCCATCGAGCAGGCGAAACAGCAGTGCGACCAGGTTTTGCTCGAAGAATTCGTGACCGGCGACGATCTTAGGATCATCGTCATCGACGGCGCCGTCGTCGCTGCGGCCATCCGCAAGCCCGCGACTGTGATTGGCGATGGCCAGAACAGCATCCGGACGCTGATCGAAAAGCAGAGCCGCCGTCGCGCCGCCGCGACGGGCGGCGAAAGTAAAATTCCGCTCGATCACGAAACCGAGCGCGCCGTGCAGGCGGCGGGCTACGGTCTCGACGACTGTCTGGACGAAGGCGTTAGTCTCGCCGTGCGCAAGACCGCAAACTTGCACACTGGCGGCACCATCCATGACGTGACCGCGCAGTTGCACCCCGATCTCGCCGCCGCAGCGGTGACCGGCGCCCGCGTGCTCGACATCCCGCTGGTCGGCTTCGATTTTCTTGTTCCCGATGCCGCCGGTCCGGACTATGTGATCATCGAGGCGAACGAACGGCCGGGGCTGGCCAATCACGAGCCGCAGCCGACGGCGGAGCGTTTCGTCGATTTTCTGTTCCCGCACAGCCGCGCGACCCCGGAAACAACAGCGACCTGATGACCAAATCCAAGACCAAGAAACTCGAGATCGACGGCGGCTATCTCGTCGCGATTCTCAAAAGACTGCTGCGCACGCCGAGCCCCTCGGGCATGACCGACGTGATCGTCGCTTTGGTCTGCGCCGAACTCGAATCGCTGAAAATCCCTTTCGAACTGACCCGGCGCGGCGCCATTCGTGCCACGCTGAAGGGCACGTCGCCGTCGCCGAGCCGCGCGCTGGTCGGCCATCTCGATACGCTCGGCGCCACGGTCAAGGATATCCGGCCCAACGGGCGCCTCGAACTGGTGCCGATCGGGCACTGGTCGGCGCGCTTCGCCGAAGGCGCACGGGTGACGATTTTCACCGACACGCGGCAGTTTCGCGGCACCATCCTGCCGCTGAAGGCGTCCGGCCATACGTATAATGACGAGATCGACACCCAGCCCTCCGCCTGGACCAATGTGGAAGTGCGCATCGACGCCCGAACCGAAAACGTTGCGGAGACCCGGGCACTGGGCATTCAGATCGGCGACACCGTTTCGATCGATGCGCAGCCGGAATTCGTCAAGAACGGCTTCATTGCCTCGCGTCATCTCGACGACAAGGCCGGGGTCGCGGCGATGCTGACCGCGGCGCGGGCGATCCGCCGCGCCAAGATGGCCTTGCCGATCGACTGCCATCTGCTCTTTACGCTGTCGGAAGAGATCGGTGTCGGTGCCAGCGCCGTGCTGCATGGCGAGGTGTCGGAGCTGGTCGCGGTCGACAACGGTACCATTGCGCCCGGCCAGCATACGTCGCCCTATGGCGTGACGATCGCGATGCAGGATTCGTCCGGGCCGTTCGACTGGCATTTGACCCGGAGCCTGATCAAGCTCGCGCAGGACAACAAGATCGAGCACAGCCGCGACGTGTTTCGCTATTACCGGTCCGACGGGGCCGCCGCGGTCGAGGCGGGCAACGACATCCGCGCGGCGCTGGTGTGTTTCGGTCTCGACGCCAGCCACGGCTGGGAGCGGGTTCATCGCGATTCGCTGCTGGCGCTGGCGCGGTTGCTGATGCTGTACATGCAGAGCGAGCCGCTATTCCGGCGCGATCAGCAGGCGCTGGGTCCGATCGGCGATCTGCCGCCGGCGGAAATCGAACCGATCACCTGATTCTTCAGGCACTCACGGCGCTCTCAGAAAAATTTCAGAATTCTACCGTCTCCCGCTTCAGGACTCGCCTGACCGGCAGTGGCACCCTGCAGCCGGGCCAGATCGCCGGCCTTCGCCGGCACGACAGGCTCGTTCGAGGGGGAGAATCATGAGGCTCGCTGCTGCTGTAGTGCTCGCCGGTCTTTGCCAGTTGCCGCTGCCCGCGTCGGCGCAGACCATGAACGCGGACGACCTGAAGTGGGTCAACCAGTGCATCCAGGACAACAGGGGAGAGCCGGGCGCCACGCCGGAGATCATCCGCGCCTATTGCCTCTGCATGAACGAGAAGATGGACAGCAACGAGACCCGGTCCATCTCGCAGTGGGAAAAGGCAAACCCGGCGGCCCGGCAGGCGTGTGACAAGCAGTCGGGCTGGCGGTAGGTCGTCATCCTGGTTTGCCGCATCGGCCGCTCTTGATTCTGCTCGTTAACGGCCATTTGTCCCGGAGGGCCGGGGCCCGGAGAACGTTGCTTCCGGAGCTCCGCCCGCGGCCTTGAGCGCCGAATGGCAGCGGTGCGGACGAAACGAATCCCGAACACCGAAGATGCAGGGCAGCGAAGCGAGAGCATCGCGTCTGCGATCGCGCGCAATGTTGCATTCGAAACCGGAGCCGCAGAAGTCGCAGCATTCGTCCTGTTTCGCCTGCGGAAGTGCCTGAAACATCGCGAATATCAGAAAAATTTCAGAATACCTTGGCCTTGCGCTCAGGATTTCACGGAGCGCGCGTGTCACATTCAGCAAATTAATAATTCGTTAATGCCGTACGGGCTCGGGGGAGGCTGGTGAAATCGAAGGACCCGATAGGGACTTCGCAAGGGCGTCGGCCGTGGAGCCGAGCGCCGTGGTGGCGCGTCCGCGCGCATTCCACATCTCCGGATCGTTTATTCGTCGATGCCTTTTCGCTGCGGGTCTCGGCGGTCGCCATGGCTGTGATCATGGTGCTGTCGCCCACCCTGACCTTCGCGCAAAGCGTGCCGGCCGGGACCATCAACATCCGGCCGGACGGGCGGACCGCAACAACGGTCACCACGAATGGTGCGGTCGGCACGGTCACCACGAACACGATCGCCGGCCCGAACGCCTTCAATTCGTTCTCGCAATTCGAGATCGGCCGCGGCGCCACCGGCAACCTGGTGTTGCCGAACGGCACCAGCAACCTCATCAACCTGATCAACGGCAACGACCCCGCCGTCATCAACGGCGTGATGAATTCGTACAAAAACGGCCAGATCGGCGGCAATGTCTACTTCGCAGCGCCCGGCGGCTTCGTCGTCGGCCGGTCCGGCGTCGTCAATGTCGGCTCGCTCAGCGTCTCGACGCCGACCCGCGAATTCGTCGACGGCGTGGTCAGCCGCTCCGGCCAGATCAACCAGGGCGCGGTCGATAACCTGCTGGCCGGTACGGTGCCGCTGTCACCGGACGGCAATATCCGCATCCGCGGCCGCATCAACGCCGTCGATTCCGTCAGGTTGACGGGCCAGAACGTCTCGGTCGGGCCGCGCGACGCCGCCAACCGCGAACATGCGGCGCGCTTCGCCTCGACCGTCAACAGCAAGGGCCTGCAGAGCGGCGGCAGGATCGTGGTCCGCAACGGCGCGATCCAGATCGTCGCCGCCAACGATGCGCGGGTGAACGGCCGCCTCAGCGCCAAGGGCGGCAGCGTCGACATCCGGGCCGGCCGCGATGTCGCGCTGGGCTCCAGGGCCAACGTGTCGGTCGCGAGCCAGACCGGCAACGGCGGGGCCATTGCCGTCAATGCCGGCCGCGACATCAAAATCGCCGGTTACGGCACCGTGTCGGCCAAAAGCACGGCGGGCAACGCCGGCACCATCTACGTCATGGCGCAGCGCAACCTCGCCGTCGCCGCCAGTTCAACCTTCGACGTCAGTTCGGCGCAGGGCAATGCCGGTTTCATCGAACTGAGCGCCAAGGACACGGCGGCGATCGGCGTCGCCAACATCAACCTGTCGGCGCCGAACGGGCGCGCCGGCACGCTGCTGATCGATCCTTACGATCTGCTCATCGGAGCCGGCACGAGCTCGGGCGACAACGAGGTCTCGGCGAGTATCATCGTCAACGGCGGCAACGTTGTCCTCCAGGCCGACAACAGCATCACGGTCGCCGCCGGCTTCAGCATCGACACGCGCAATTTCAACCGCGGCGCCGGCGCGCTGTCGGTCAGTAATGCCTCGCTCGGCGATTCCGGCTCGGTGACGCTGCAGGCGCCGAACATCACGATCAACGGCAACATCCTCACCAACACCATCAACACCGGCGCCACGCACTGGAACGCCGGCGACGTGCTGCTGGAAGCCACGGTCTCGAAGACCATCAGCAGCAGTTCGCACACCGCCGCGACCTCGATCACCATTGGCACCACGGGCATCATCAATGCGTCGGTCGGCGGCAATTCGACCGATACCTCGGCGCTGGCCGGCAATATCAATCTGGCCACCACCTCGACCTCGCGCAATGTCATGGGCCTGGTCACCGCCCATGCCGACATCTCGATTGCGGGCGAACTGAACGGCCGCAATGTCTCGGCGGTCTCCATCGCAACGGCCGAGACCGATTACACCGCCGATGTGCAGCAGACGCTGGCCTTGATCGGGCAGGCGGCCGCAGCCTCCGTGCTCGGAGTCAACGGCGGCTGGGTCGCTGGCACCGCCCGCGCCAAGGTGGAGGTCCTCGGCGACGCCAATATCACGGCGACCGGCGACGTGACCTTGAACGCGGAGGCGACCGAGAAGGCAGCCAACCCGGCCATGGTGCTCGGCCTGTCGGGCGTTCCGTGGGGCGCCGCGGCGGTGGTCGGTCAGATCAGCGGCGAGGCGACAACCACCGTCGAGGGCAACGCGCATATCACCGCCGCCGGGACGCTGACGGCGCAGGCCACCAACAATGCGACAATGGCCGTGTCCGCCATCGTCCTGACCACGGCGGCCCTCGTCGATGCGACGGCGGCGGTGTCATTTGTTCAGGTCGATACGACGGCGAACATCAAGGCCGGCGCCGTTCTGGACGTCGGCAGCGTCAAGGTGCTGGCGTCCAATACCAACTCCATCGCGACATCGGCGAGCGTCATTGCGCTCGGCGCCGGCTCGGTCGGCGCGTCGGCGGCCTATTCGGAAGTCGAGACGAACGCCACCGCCAATCTCGGCGCCAGCGTGACCATCGCGTCGACACGGGCAGCGGCGGACGCGTCGATTTCGGTGGAGGCCTTGTCCGTCACCACCAAGATGTCGACCAGTGCGACGACGTCGCTTGGCACCAACATGATTCAGGGCGGCCTCATCGCCGGCCTTGTCCCGGCGAGCCTTGTCGGCGGCCTGATGACGCCGCTGTTCGGCGCCGCCTTTCCGGTCAAGGTCGCCGCCGCGCTGGCGCTGACCGTGAGCGAGAACAACACCAAGGCGACCATCGGCGACGGTGTTGGCGTGGCGCCGGTCATCTCGACGCCGGGCGATGTGTCGGTGGTGGCGCGCACCATCAACCGCGCCATCCGCACCAACGCCGACTCCGGCACCACCGCCAATGCCAATAGCGGCACCACGCAGGTCAACGTCAACGCAGGTGTGTCCTACGGCTCCTATACGAACACGTCGGCGGCCACGATCGGCCACGGCGTCCGCATCACGGCGCGCGATATCGGCGTCAGCGCCAATACCGATCTGCCCAACGAAAACGATTGGGTGCGGAGCTGGACGGACATCACGTCGCCTGCAGATATCTTCTCGCACCTCAACGGCAATTTCGGCGTCGTCAATAATATCCTGACCAGCTACGCCAACGCCTCGGGCGGCGACTCGCAGCAACTGAGCGTGGCGGGCTCGGTCAACTATTTCGCCGCGACCAACGAGGCGATCGCCTGGGTCGCCAAGGATGCCCAGCTGACGACGACAGGCGGTGTCGCCTGGTCGACGACGCTCGACAACGGCGACGTCATCAACTGGGACAAGGGCATTACGATCAATGCCGCGGTCGATATCGAGACCATCAACGTCGCCGGCAGCTTCTCGGCCCTGCTGACCGGCACCGCGACGTCGGGTTCGTCCGTCGGCGGCTCGCTCAACCTGATCTTCCACAATAATACGACCATCGCCGGTGTCGCCGCCGGCGCCGCGCTGACCTCGGGCGATGCCGTCGCCGTCAATGCGAAAACCCGCGACCTGTTCTTCGCGGTCGCGCCGACCTCGGGCGTCGCCGCCGGTTCGCTGGCGCTGAACGGCATCGTGTCGTACGGCGGCATCAATGACACCACGCACGCCTCGATCCACAAGCTGGCGCGTATCAGCGCGCCGGTGGTCAGCGTGACCGCGACCGAGCGCGTCTCGCTGATTTCGGTGGCCGGATCCATGGTCATGGGCGCCAGCAATGGCGTCGGCATCGCCAACGCCATCCTCGACGTGCGCTCCGACACGAAGGCCTATATCGGCGACAATGCCGCCGATAACGAAGACGATACCTCGAACACCAACGCGACCGTAAACAGCGGCTATATCCATGCCGACTCGCTCGCGGTGCTGGCGCAGACGACCGGCCGTCTGACCAGCGCGTCGATCGCCGCCGTCGTCACCGACCCGGCCACCCAGGCCAAGAGCATCGCCAAGCAGATCGGCGAATCCGTGGTCGAGGCGGTGTCCTTCGCCAGCCCGACCGGGCTGTTCAATACCAACCTCGGCATCGAGAAGGCGGCCAAGGCGACGCAGGGGCAGTTGAAGACGAAGCCGTCCTTCAGCATCGACATTGCCGGCAGCACGTCGGCCAATATCGTCTCGCTCGACACCGAGGCCGCCATCAGCGGCGCGACGATCGCGCGGTACTCGACCGGCGCGACCGACAAGGTCGATGTGCTGGTCGAAGCGCTCAACAACACCATCATCAGCGCCGGCAGCGGCGCAGGCTCGTTCAACTTCTCGACCGGCAGCACGACCGCCGTCGCGGTCAGCGGCGCCATCGCGGTCGGGATCCTCGACAATTCGACGACCGCCAAGATCGAGTCGTCGACGATCAGCAATGCCGGCAACGTGGCAGTCCGGGCGCTGGGCAGCGGCGCCCAGACGCTGATCGGCCTCGGCATGTCGGTGGCGACCGCGAACTCCGGCTACGCCATGTCCATGTCTGTGTCGGTCGGCATCATCACCGACAGCGTCGATGCCGGGATCCGGAATTCGACCATCACTGGCAACAGCAGTGCCCCGGCTGCGGGCCGGCAGGTGGTGGTGCAGTCGTATCAGGAGACCGATATCGCCATCGGCGGTGGTTCGCTCGCGGCCGGCAACTCCGGCGGAATCGGTTTCACGGTCACCTACGCCGAAATCAGCGATCCGTCGCCGACACGGTCGGCTGCCGGTGCGGCGCTTTTCGCCACGGCCGTGACCCAGATGCAGAACGTCACGGTGGCGGCGGGCAATACGGCGCGCATCGTCGCCGGCGCGGCAACCGTGGCGGGCGGGCCCGATGCGAACGGCCTGGCTGGTGCGCTGGTCGTCACCCTGATCACGAACTCCGTAAAGGCCGGCATTGGCGGCACGACGCTGGACCCCAAGGCGATCACCGTATCCGGCTCGGTCGCGGTCACCGCCGACAGCGCCTACAACAGCACGATGTCGGCGATCCTGTCGGAGGCGCTGACGGCCCATAACCCGAATACAGCCGTCGCCACCGGCATCGACTTCACCGGCGCGGCGCTGAACGGCGGCGTCGGCAACAGTCTCGGCGCCTCCGTTCTGGCGGTGGCGGGCATGGTTCAGGCCGGGCAGAACAACATCGGCGCCTCGCTGGTCGTCAACACCATCTCGCAGACGCATTCGGCGGTCATCGAGAACGCCTATCTGACCGCGGGCTCGGCCGGTTCGGTTCTTGTATCGGCCACGGATGCGACCAAGATCATCGGCGTTGCCGTCGGTATTGGCCTCTCGGTCGGTACGTTCACCGGCGTCGCTTCGATCGCGGCCAACGAAATCACCAGCCAGATGATCGCGCGGATCGGGACCGCCAGCGATCCGTCCGATTCCAACCACACGACAATTTCCGCCTATGATGTCGTCGTTCAGGCCACCAACCTGGCCAATGTGCGCGGCGCCGCGGGGACGCTCGGCATCGGTCTCGGCTCGGCCGCGATCGGTTTGTCGATCGTCAACAACATCATCCGGGACAGTATTTCGGCCTCGATCGCGGGCGGTCGCGTGACCGCCGGCCACGACGTCAAGGTCGCCGGCAGTTCTGCCGCCTCGATTCTGACTGTCGCCCTCGGCATCGCCGTGGCGGCGGATGTTGGCCTCGCGGGATCGGTTGCGACCAGCATTGAAGCCACCAATGTCACGGCGGCAATCGGCAACGCCGACGTCCTGGCGCAGAACAATGTCGCGGTGCTGGCGACGAGCAGCGACGCCATTGCGGTGGTCGCCGGCGCCACCGGTATCGGCCTGTCGGCCGTGGGCATCGGCCTGTCGATCGTCACCAACATGGTCAGCGGCGATACGACCGCCAGCATCAGCGACAGCACGGTCGACGCGCTCGGTGCCGGGACCGGCTCGATCGCGGTCAACAGCGGCACGCTGGCAACGCCGGTGCCGCTCGGAATTAACAGCGCCAGCGCGCTGACGCCGCCGAGCCTCACGGAGACGCAGCAGTCCGTTCACGGCCTGGCAGTCGTGGCGAGTTCGCACCAGGCGGTTACCGCCAACGCGGTGACATTGGGCATGGCCTTCCAGGTTGTCTCGGCCGGCGTTGCGGTGATCCCGATCACCAACGTCATGAGCGGCACGACGTCGGCGACGATCGAGGATTCGCAGATCGACACGCGGCTGACGTCGACCCATGCGCCGCAGGTCGTTGTCACCGCCAGCAGCCAGTCCTTTGCCGGCAACTCGATCGTCGCGGGCGCGGGCGGCGGTGTCGCCGGCGCCGCGGCCAATGCTACGAACCAGATGGGCCGGTCCACTGTTGCGGCGATCACCGGCTCGACGGTCGGAACGACGGGCGGCGGCTACACCGGGCTCGGTCCGGCGGTTGCTGTGACCGCGAAGGCGTATCAGGGCGCCGCCGACAAGGTCATCGGCTTCGCCATCGGCATTGGCGGCGGCGCGGCCTCCGGCATCGTCAACGTGTTCAAGGCCGATACGCAGGCCTACGTCGATCGCGGCGTCATGACCGCGCAGCAACTGGCCGTGACGGCCGACAGCGCCAGCGGGTTCTACGGGCTGGCAGGGGCGGGCGTCGCCGGCATGATCGGCCTCGCCAGTTCCTATGTCATCACCAGCAGCGAGAACACCACGCTCGCTTACGTCGGCAACGACAACAGTATCACGGTCATCAACCTGAAGGGCCGGCTGGCCGTCAACGCCATCAGCAGCAACACCTACGACAGCAGCGCGGTCGGCGGGGCACTCGCCGGCGCCGAGGGCTATGCCGGCATGGTGAACGTCATCGCGCTGAGCAACACCACGCGCGCCGGACTGTATCGGGGGCAGGTCACCACATTATCGACGGCGACCCAGAGCGATCTCGATTCCAGCAACAACCCGGTCAACAACCCGGCCGGCGTTCAGGTGGCCGCCACCGAGACGATCAACATCAACCCGACCACGGGCTCCGGCGCCATCGGCATTCAGGGCTCGGGCGAGGGCTCGGCCAACAACATCGCGGTGCTCGGCAGTCAGGTTACCGCGGAGTCGGTCGATAGTGTCATCAACGTGCCCGGCGCCGTCGTCATCACCGCCAACAGCACCAAGAACGTCAACGCCCAGACCGTGACCTTCGGCGCCGGCTCGTCGCGCGGCGTCGGCGCGGCCGTCGGCACCATCGTGATCGGCCGGACCGCGTCGGCCGATGCGATGTCGCTGTTGGACCAGAACGGCGCCGGTACGATCAGCAGCCTCAATATCCTGTCCGCCGGCGGCCAGAACTACGTGCTGAGCACCAGCGGCATCGCCGCCTATCAGACGGCCGCCAATGCCAGTCTCGGCCGCACGGCGACGGCGCAGGAAGTGCAGGACTACGCCAAGGATCTCTATACGACGCTGCTGCAGAACGGCACGCTCGGCAGCAACGGCTTCATTCTCAGCACCGCCGGCGTCACGCGCTACGCCGCGAGCGCGCTGAACGCCACCGATCTGGCCAGCTACAACGCGCTGCTGGCCAACGGTGCGGTCAGCAACGGTGCGCTGGTGCTGACCGCCGCCGGTGTCACGGCCTACCGCGCGGCGGCGACCACCGCGCTCGGCCAGACCGCGACAGACGCGCAGGTTCAGGCCTACGCCAACGGCCTGTATCAGGGCTTCGTCAGCGCGACCAACGCCTATGCGCACACCCAGTACCAGGCCTTCGCCGCCAACGGGCTGCAATACTTTGTCGACGCCTCCGGCGTGACCAGTTTGCGGCCGGAGGCCCTGGCCGCGCTCGGCGTCAGTTCGCTGACCGACCAGCAGATCCGCGTCTATGCCAATGACCGCTACGCGGCGCTGACCAGCGCCACCACCGGCGCGGTGGTCGGCGGGGCGCTGGTGCTGAATGCGACGGGGATTGCGACTTATGCCCCGTCGGCGCTGACGGCGGCGCAATATACGACCTACCAAAACCTCACATCGGCGGCCAACGGGGCGATCGAGGACGGCGTGCTCACGCTGAATGCGACGGGCCTCGAGGTGTTCCGCGCGGCGGCGAACCCCGGCACCGGCCAGCCCGCGACTGACACCGAAGTGCAGGCTTACGCCAACACACAGTACCAGACGCTCACCCAGTCGGTGAAGGATTACGCCAACGGCCAGTATCAGTTCCTGGTGGCGCACCAGGACGCGTCGACGGCGCCGGATTCCTTCAGCGTATCGTCGTCGCTGAGCAGCGTGCGCGACGGCATCACTGCCTCGCTTTCGGGCGGCACCACGACCGCGGCCGCGGTCGCTGTCAACGCGGTCGGCAGGGCGTCCACCGTCAACATGGCGACCGGCGTCGGCGCCGGCATCGGCTACGGCGTCGGCGCCGCGGTCGCCTTCACCGAGATCGGCACCGTCGTTGCGGCCACCATTTCGCAGGGCACGGTCAACGCCACCACCGTCTCGGCGGCGGCGACCATGGCCGACGGCTCCGGTCCGGCGGCGACGGTCAAGTCCTATGCCGGCGCCGGTTCGATATCGATGGCGCTCGGCGCCTCGCGGGCGGACGCGCATATCGACAATTCAGTGACCGCCGCGCTCGGCGGCACGATCAACCTGACCTCGGCCGGGACGGCGACCGCGACGGCGACCGATACGTCGAGCGTGCGCAGCGATGCCTTCGGTGCCACCGAGGCGGGCTTTGCCGCGGTCGGCGTGTCGCTCGCCGACGCCACCAAGACCAGCGCGGTCTCCGCGGCGGTGATCGCGGCGACGCAGATATCGGGCGGCGCGGCGCTGCGGCTGAACGCGACGAATTCCGGCGCGGTCTATGCGGGCGCGGTCGCCGGCGTTGGCGGCGGCATCGGGGCAGGGGCGGGCGCGGCGGCGACGGCGACCGATATCAGCCGCGTCACCGCGAAAGTCGGCGCCGGCAGCACCATCAATGTCGGCACCGGCACGGTCGCGCTGCAGGCAACGGCCACACCCG
Organism: Pseudolabrys sp.; assembly: GCA_022843325.1. Classification (GTDB taxonomy): domain Bacteria; phylum Pseudomonadota; class Alphaproteobacteria; order Rhizobiales; family Xanthobacteraceae; genus Pseudolabrys. The sequence continues at coordinate 39,233 of JALHNV010000028.1, forward strand.
ACGCCAAGGCGCTGGCGCTCGGCGTCGCGGTCGCGGTCGGCGGCGCGGTCGGCGCGTCGATTTCGGAGGCGACCGCCAGCCCGACGGTGCTGGCGCAGATCGACGACTCCATCGACGCCGCCCACGCCACCCGCATCACCAGCGGCACGCTCACAGTGGCCGCGACCGGCACCTATAACGGCACCACGCCGGCGACCGATATTCCGAAGTCGGCATCGACGCCGAGTTCGACGTCCGATTTCCAGATCGGCGGCAGCAACGCCGCGGCCTGGTCGGTCGCCGGCAGCGGCGC